>NZ_JAMYQI010000016.1:0-124814 GCF_040320805.1 Mesorhizobium sp. M0615
CGCGGGAATCAGGTGACGTGAACAATCACCAGCCTGCCATGACCGCCCCCTCTCAGCGAATTTGCAGAACTCTCAGCACACTACCCTTTACATGGATTGAGCATGAGACTTTCAACCGTCTATGCGCGCTTCTACAAGTCGTTCAACTTCGACCATATCCGCAAGGCGACGCCCCACGCCCAGCCCAAGGGCGACTGGGAAATTTTTCGTGACGCCTGGTATCCCTACGTTGAGGTCGAGTTCGATAGTCGGATTACGACCATCGTCGGCGCAAACGAATCTGGGAAGAGCCACCTTCTGACTGCGGTCGAGAAGGCCGTGTCAGGGATTGGCTTCGAGCAGCGCGATCTATGCCGCTACTCGCCTTTCTTCAGCGTGGAGCGGGAGGCGACTTGCTGGCCGCACCTTGGCCTCGGTTGGAGTATGGTCGAGCCGGATGAGGCGGCAGCGATCGCCCACGTCGCCGGCACAAGAGATGTACAGTTCGACCGCTTCATGATGTTCAGGGAGAGGCCCGAGGTGCTCGACATTTGGATCCCAAACCCGGATGAAGGGTGGAAAAAGCACGTGGTCGAGGCGTCCTCCGTGGCACGAGCGCTCGCCGACATCCTGCCGAAGCCCTTCCGTATCATGCCGGACGTCGCCTTACCCGCAGCGGTCCCCCTGCACTGGCTGGCAAATGGGGACGCCCAGCCCAGCAGCATCTCCGACCGCAGACAGCGCACGACGCTCCTCGAAGTCGCCGGCAGCTTCGCGGAGATGCTAGGAGATGATAAGATATTCGCCGCCAACGCTCCCAATATACGGCTGGCGCTGTCACCAATCGCGAACGCCCTCCGCGAGGCTCGCCGCGTAGATGGCGCGGAGAAGTCGCTCGCTCTCGCGCGCGATTTGCTCTTGAAGCTCGGCAACGTCGAGCCGGCCAGGCTGAAGGATCTGCGCGAGGCGATCGCGGACGGCAAGGAGGGCTACGCCAACGCGCTAGTGGAAGCCATTAACGAACAACTGGAGCGCTATCTCAACTTCAAAAAGTGGTGGGTCCAGGACCGTGATTTCTCGCTGAAGGTCACACCGCGCGAACACGAGTTGGTATTCACGATCAGGGACCGTACGGGGACCGAGTATACCTTCGACGAGCGCAGCAGCGGCCTCAAATACTTCCTCTCATATCTCATCCAGGCCCAGTCGCACCGTCCACAGACTGAGCGCGAAAGCCTCTTGTTAATGGACGAACCAGATACCTACCTTTCCGCCGAGGCTCAGCAGGACCTCATGAAAGTCCTCCAGGATCTTGCCGACCCTCAGGACGGCCGCCCACCGGTGCAGGTGATCTACGTCACGCACTCGCCGTTCCTGCTGGACAAAAACTACGCCGAACGTATCCGAGTGCTCGAGAAAGGGCGCGGCTATGACGGCACACGGGTTGTTCGAAACGTTTCGCGAAACCACTATGAGCCCCTTCGCTCTGCTTTTGGTGCGTTCGTCGGCGAAACGGCCTTCGTGGGCTCAGTCAACTTGCTCGTCGAGGGGGTTACGGAACAGGTGCTTCTAGCGGGAGCCGCCCGAATCATGCGGCAGAGGCGTCCCGGCGTAGCGGCCGAGACCCTCGACCTCAACAATCTAGTGATTGTGCCCTGCGGATCGGCGAGCGAGATTCCTTACATGCTTTACCTGATCAGAGGTCGGGATACCGACAAGCCGCCTGTTGTCGCCCTCCTTGATTCTGACACCGCAGGCAACGATGCGGCCAACCATATGCGGACAGACAAGAAGGCGAAGCGCCTAATTGACAGCCAACACATCTTGCAGCTGGGAGCACTTGAACTCGCAGACGGCGTCGAGGTGAAGGAGATCGAGGACCTTATCCCCGTTGAACTCGCCACCGCCGCGATGAACGCGTGCATCGGCGAGATCACGCGGTTTCGCGATACGGAAGCTCCTACCATCTCCCTTCAAAGCATTCAGAGTCAGATTGAAACCGGCAAGTCGATGTTCGCCGCCATTCAGGCGGTCGCCAAGGCGGAGAGTGGACATATCGAGAAGCTCGGCTTCGCGCGTGCCGTCGTCGAAATAATCGAGCGAGACAAGGGTGATCTCCAGGGGCCCATCGACATCTTTCTCGAGCGTATGGCAATGCTCTTCAAGGTCGTAAACAAGGCGAGGCGGCAGGCACAGCGGGAAGCGAACCGCGAACGCCTGGGGGCAATGATCATGCGCTATCACAGCATCTTCATCCGCGATCACAAGAGCAGCGGGACTTGCGAGCAGGGCGCCGAGATTCTCGAGGAAATCCAGAGCCAACTCGACGACACGCCACAGTCCGACGACGTCCGCATCCGCATCCAGGTCGTCCGCCGCGAGTTTGCCCTGGACGAAGATCCTTCAGCGCCGATACCTCGCTTCGAGGCTTTTGTGGAGAGTCTGGCGAATCTCAGATTGCCCATGCAGGAGGTTGTCGAGCCCGACACGAAGAGCGAGGCCAAAGTGGCCGCATCCATATCGAGCCCGGTCAAGGGTAAGGCGGCCTCTGCTGAGGTTGTTGAACTCTCAACCGAAACTACCCCTTCGGAATTGGTCCAGTCGCCGCCGGCGGCGACCACTAAAACAACAAAGACTGCCTGACACGCCCGTCAGATCGAGAGCGCTGCAGTTCAGCACGTTGCTACTATTGGCCAGCCGCAATAATTCGGGAGATTCTCGATCTGTGTGCCTGTGTATGGCCTTTGGGTCGTGCGTCGGACTGACTGGAGAACGTCAGGTTTCGGGATCCGGGTCTGGCGGCTCCAACTACCGACATTGGGCGCAAAGCAGCCCTTCGCATTCCGGCACATATGCCAGCCGCTAGATCATATAAACAGTTCAGGAGAAGGCCCATTCCTCGTCGGCCGGCGTGACCAGCCCGTTCCGCAGGCGGCTGTGAAGTTCATGCCACGACGGGTCTGACACGAAGCCTTTCATGTCTCCACATGCCTCGGAAAAGGAAATGTCGCCCAGACGGTCGATAAAATCACTCATCCCGCCGTTCCTGCTATTTAGGAATAGCTCGAGCGGATCATCATCACACTCAATTACCCGATGTCCCCAAGCTCCCGGTACGTCGTCGGTTGCGAGAGCCTGCCGGAGATCTTCATCCACGCCTGCGGCCTCGAGCGCCCGGCAGACGACATAGCGCATCAGCGGGTAGTAGATCGGCTGATAGCTGCCTCCAAGCGCACGCACGCCGGGCAGGATCGACAAAACCAGAAACATCAGCAGGAGATTCGGAACAAGACTGCGGTTGGCCAACCGCTCGAGGATGTCGCAGGCTGTGAAGCACGCCACCTTCATACCGGTCGCAGGATCGATGAGTTCTCCGGCGATCAGACGCAGCGGAAGGCGTTTACCATTTTCATAGAGCCAGAAGAAGTCGGTACCGCGCGCCAGCCAGCCACTCCAGGGGCCGGACGCAACCCCGTCGAGACCGGCAAGGATATTGGAAGCGAACTTCGGGTCTTCCAGCAGTCTCATACGCAACCAGGAGTTTTCGTCCGACAGATGGTCGGCCACCAGGTCGGCGATATCCTCGTCGTCGATCTGCAGGAAGGCAAAGTGGTCTCCGAACATTTTTGGCCAAAGGATGAGATTGGCTGCCTTGATGGCATGCGCCGGCCGCTCGAATTGCGTCTTTGGCAGAAGGCTACGAAGCAGCGTGAGCGCGTCCCCCTCGGTGTTCGGCTCCCTCGGTAACAATTCGAATCTATAGGGTCCCGGCCCGGCTAGCAGGCTGTATCCGATCATCCGGCTGCGGCTGAGGCCGAAGACGTTGACCGGCTTCCCGTCAACGGTGAGCCAGCCTGGTCCCTTGCGTGGCTTTTCAACGAGGTTCACCGTCGACACGGCGTAGGAAACATAGGTCGAACATCCGTGCGCCGAGAGACCAAGGAGGCTGAAGATATGCGTGTAATAGGCTTCTGGCTCCATGAGGAGAAACAAATGAGGGCCGGTCTGCAACACGCGGCGCCTTTCGAAATCCCTGCAGATTTCCGAGACGGTGTCGGTCGACAAGCCGTTTCGTGTCGCTGCCTTCCTGATGATGTCCAGTAGTTTGGTGAACGCTCGGACCCGGATTTCTGGCATGGGAACCCAAGCCGGCGCCGTAAACAGGCGAAACGCATAATCGCGGATCGGCCGGGAATGGTATCGGCTCATCCAGGGGTAGAGTGCCGTCAGCGATTCCAGGACTGCCTGTTTCGCATCTACGCCTGCTGTTAGCTCTTCCACCTCACGATTCACCTTTTTCTTGTGGCTGACCGGCACCGACGCTCAAACACAAAATACTGATGAGGAGCACTACTCCGAAGCTGAAGAAAATCGTCGAAGGAAATGCTCGATCTCCAACAGCGGCGGCGATGCCGAAGGCGAGTAACCCGAGCGCCACGGCCACACTATGCATAGTGCCTTTGACCCGGCCCAACAGATAAACGGATACATGCGACTGCAATGTGACTTCAACGCTGACGCGTCCAAGATTGTATAGAAATCCGAGGGCGGCAAAAAGGATCACTGTCCAAGGCGTGGGCAGAGATGTCAGCGCCATGAGGACCAGCGCCGTTAAGCTCAAAAGCATGAGATGCCGCGCGTGGGTACTCATCGCTCTTTCAATTCGGAATAGAGAGACCGCGCCGATCAGTGAGCCCGCCGACCATGCAGCCTCGAGGTAGCCGAAATCCACGGCAGTTCCCTTCTGCTCCTGGAAGACGAAGCTAGATCCCATGACGCTGACAAGCACCGCGCTTGTATAGAGAAGTGCGTAGACGACAATGAGACGCCGCAGGCTCGGATCGATTTGGGCTGCCGAGATTTTGGCGATGCGGACATCGCGCGAAACCGGTTCCAGCCGCATCATGGCTAGGCAGCCCGCTGAAAACAAAAAGAAGGCAGCAAGAACGGTGAATGGCAGGGCTGGAGAGCGTTCATGCAGCAACGGCCCTGCAAGCAGAGCAGCGCCGAGGTTGCCGAACTGCATGGCGAAGAAGACGGCGGAATTCGTGGCTACAAGATAGCGGCCGTCAGCTATCACGGGGATCAATGATTGAGAGCTCGTAAGCGCGACACGGTCGCAAAACGAAAAGAGGGCCGCTGACAGGCAGATGATCAGCAACACGTCCATGTAGAGGAGCGCGCAAGCGGTAGCCAGCATAACGAGGAAGCGGCTGAGGTCTGCCGCAACGTTCAAGCATCGCCTGTCAAATCGATCCGCCGCTACGCCGGCCAAAGGGCTCGCGATGAATTCGACAACGCTGACGATCGCAAGGAACGTCGCCACGCCGGCAGTTGCGTATCCTCGGTCGACGAGAATCCAGGCGGAGGCGATGTAGTAGCCGTTTCGGGCAACAGCCGCCGATAGCGTGCTGGCCAGGAAACCGAGGCAGGGATTGGACCGGCCGGCCCGTCCTTTGCCATGATGATTTCGAACCATGTTTGACATGAGCGGCGTATCCGGGCTGACCGCCGATGGATACCTTCTTCCGCCGAGCTTGCTTTACTGTGATGTTGGGGTTTGCCGATACTTGCTGAGAACCAACAAGCGGCGGCCTAGATTCTGCTGTTACGACGAAATTCCGTGGGGGCCGTGCCGAAAGCCCGCTTAAAGGCGGTCGTGAAATGGCTCGAGCTGCCGAAACCACATTCCATCGCGATTTCCGTCGCCGACAGATTAGTCGATCGCAACATGTCCGCGGATTGCTCCAACCGTCGCTGCGCAATGAATGCGTGCGGCGTCATGCCTGTCGACTGCTTGAAGGCCCTCCAGAAATGGAACCGGCTAACCCCAATTTCTTTTGCCAGATCGGCGAGCGTAGGCCTGCCATCCGACAGCGCCTCGATCATTGCCACCGCGCGCTTGAGATCGAACGATGACAAACCGCCTTTTACCGGTTCCTGATGGACGCCGTTCAACCTTAACATTTGGCCAAGCAATTGCGTGGCCTGGCACTCCACCATCGTTGCGCTTATGGGGTCGGGCTGCTTGAGCTCCAAGGCAATCCTCTGCAACGCCAACTCTACAGTGCCGTCCCGAAACCCGATCGACGGCGGCAGCACTGCCGGGCGATGGCGAGCCGTTCCCGCAAACACATCGTCGGCGAACTCTTTTGCAATCGAGACCAGGAGGTAGGAAGCGGTCGCGTCCCCCTCGTCCCACCCATTCCAATCACTGCCGGCGGGCATGAAGATTATCGAACCGGCCCGGCGCGGCAAAAAGGCAATCCGGCGCCCATCCACGATGTCTTCTCCGCGGCGCGCCGTGCCCTTCAGGTTCATCAGGAACAAATGGTTTGGCTGCAGGATTCTTGTTTCCTGGCGCTCAAGCCCGGTTCTTTTGACCACGTCCGCCCGCACGCTCCCCCAATTCTCATACTTGTGGGCAAGCGATTGGTGCCGTGAACGGCGGTTCTCGGTCGGGTCGAGCGCAAGAGTATTCACGTATCCACAGCCTCCTTACAGGCGAGTGGCCAGTCGTCGCATGATGTGGCGAACCATGGGTTGCTGAACAACACGCAAATAACTCTGGATTGGTAGAAGATGTGACTTTAGTGAAAAAATGGCAAAGGAGTGAAAGCCGCCTGTATCCGGCAGCCCTACCAGTTGGCTCAGCCAATACTTGAGCGCGGTGAAATATTAGACCCCACTTATTTTCGTGGAATTTCCCTCGTCGACGTATCGGCATCTCACCAATGGAACGGTGCTGGAGGCATACTGCGATGCGTGGACTCGACGACTTTCTGGCTGAGTGCGACCACGGCCCACGGATCAACGGACTGGCAGGCTTTTTCGCGGCGACCGCCGCTGGCAAGAGCGGGATGCCAACCCGCAAGCCCGTCGCCGACGCCCGCCTTCTGCCCAGCGATGAACTGCTGCGCGGCCTGGTCAGCCTGCATGCGGCACGACAAGGGTTTTTCGACCAGCACTATCACGGCAGCATTCCTTACAGATTGGAAGAGGAGTGCCGGATGGCCTACGCAGTGCTGAAATACGCACGGGATCGTGGTGGTCCGCATTCCCTATACAGCCTTGGAACGGCGGAAGGCACGATGGCGAGGACACTGTCCGAACTGTCGGAGGGACAGGTACGCTCCCTGTCGTGCAGCCCGAACGCGGAGAATTACAATTGCTTCATGGCTTATGGCGAACCGCCGCACGCCGACTTTTTCGTCGGCCCCTTTCATCATTTGACGAAGGACGTCCTGCGTTCAGATCCGCGACTGGCAAATTTTGCCCACGGGTTCGACATTATTCTCGAAGATACGACCTTTCAGATGTACTCGCCAAACAGAGCAAGCCAGATCGAATTCGTCACCCAGCACCTCAAGCAGGACGGAATCTTCGTCTTCGTCGAAAAGTTCCGGGCAACCGAGGAGCCGGACTACAGGCGTCGCGAATACCAGAAGGATTTTGGGTTCAAGGCGCGCTATTTTCCCCCAGATGAAATCGAGAAGAAGCAAACCCTCGTTCTGGATACGATGTTCGGCAATGAGGTGACTTTGGCACAGATGGCCGACGCCATACGCCAGCATTTCAGCCACTGCGCCCTGACGTGGAACAGCGGAAATTTCTGTAGCCTTGCGGCGAGCAATAGCGAGGAAAACCTGAACCGGTACCTTTCCCAGATGGCCACTCCGGCAATTCCGCACGAGTACGTTTACGAAACGAGCTTGCGTCCGCCCCTGCCCGTGAGCGTCCCCGCCGCGCAGGAATAGGCTCCTTCGCCTTGGGACAGGTCGACAACACGCTCCGCCGTTTGGACCATGTCTTCGCAGCTGTCGATCATGGTAGCCTCAGGCAGGCCGCAAGAGTTCTCAGAGTGAGGGAATCCTGTGTCAGCCGCAACATAGTCGCTCTCGAGCAGTTGCTCGACATGCAGTTGTTTGAGCGCGACGTCCATGGCGTTCGGCTGACCGAGGCAGGCCGGGCCTGGGTCGATCTTGTCCGGGCCCATTATGAAGGCTTGCAGGATGCATTGGCTGGAGGTAGTCGCGGTCACCAGGATGTCAAAACGCTCAGGATAGGGTTATGCGCCCAGATGGGGCGCACGTTCGTGACGCGTCTCATCGATCGTTTTGGCCGTTTGCATCCAGACGTGTGCGTCGCGATCGAAGACGTTCCACTCGAACAGTGCCTGGCGGCTATACGCCGCCGGCGCCTCGACATCGTCTTCACGCACGGGCTTGAGGACGCCGCTTTGTGCCGTAGTGAGATATTTGCGCACGAGCGCTTGTTCGTTCTCCTGCCCTGCCGCCATCCGCTTGCTGAAAGGCCTGCGGTCACATGGGCAGATCTTGCAGACACGTGTCTGCTGGTCTCAGGCGGATCCTCCCGGGACCTGCGTTTGCTGGAGCAGATCGCTGCGAATGGTGGCCCCACTGTCCAGATATGTTGCGCCAGCGAAGCAACGGTCATCCTCAAGGTGCAACTCGGTCAAGGCGTGGCTCTGGCGGGCGAGGGTTTTGCCAGGACAGTCGCCATCGACGCCACGGTGTGGAAACCGATCAGTGGGCAGCACAGCGTCAGTTCGATCAAGGCAGTGTGGCTGGAATCGAACCCAAAGCGCGCGCTTTTGCGGCTGGTTGGGACCGCAAGAAACATGGTGGCAGCAACGCGACCCGGGCCTACCCCTGTCGATGCAGGAAGTTCGGAACGCCGCGGCACGATTTCTGAAGTCACGCCATGACTCGGAGGCGCGACTAACGCGGTTCGACTTCGGTCGCCCGGCCCTTAGCCAGTTTCCGAACGCTTTGCCCTCCAGGCTGTGGCAAAACGCCAACGGCCGGCCGCATCGGCAGCCAAGTTCAGCTGAAGCGAAGCGCAGCCTCGCCTCAGTTCGGGGTAATTACCCTTGTTCCGAAGGTGTTCGCGTCGTGAAGGATGTTGAAGGCCAGAATCGATAGAGCCGCTTCCGCCTTTACCGCCCTAAGCCCTCTGGTAAGGAACCTTCCGCCCGACATCCGCTTTATGGTGCCAAATGGATGCTCGACCGTGCATCGTCGGATCGTCATCAGGCTGGGGTTGGCGTGGATTCGTGCCTCATGCGATCAAGGGCACTGTGATCGACAAGCCGATGGATGGTGCGTTGGGCACCCGGTGTGCATCTCGGCTTCAACGCGCAGGTCGTGCAGGCCGACGTGCGATAGCGGATCGCCCAATTACGAGTATGGATTCCAGACCGGCGCATGGTTTGCCCGCCGGGGCATCGGATCGTGTCGCTGTCCTCGTCGTAGAGGAACTGGACCGGCCTAAAAAGTTCTGAGTTCATCGCGCCGCGCTTGATCGGCGCAGCGACCTCAATGTTCTCGCGTTCGCAGCGGGCGACTTCCTCGGCGTTTGAATAGCCCCCGTCGGTCAGCACCTGAAGCTGATCTACCTCCAGCACGGCCTTTGCCGCGACCGACATGGGATGAAGGAGACGGCTGTCGTTCGCGTCATTGTAGACGTCGTGGTGGACGATCAGTCCGCTCGCGACGTCGACGACGCTTTGCAGATTATATGAGGGGAGCTTCGGCGCATGGGCATATCCCATCGGCTTGGCCTCCGGTTCGCCAACACGAGGACCTTCTCGTCTCGTTGCTCGAGTTCCTGCTGTCGCCCGGACAGCCGATCCTTTCGACGCTGCAGGGAGGCAATGGCGGCCTTAAAGCCCTCGCGGTGCAGCGGCTGATCTTCAAACCGCTGCGCGACAGTCTCGTCGATGATATCGAGGCGGTCGAGGCAATAGGATCTCTTTTTCAGTATGCGCGATCCCGCGCGAGCCGCTCCGCGCCCGCGATGTTCTTCGGACTGGCGACGGCGCGCATCTTTTGGTGCCGTCGAGCGCGACCGATCGGCGCCAACCAAACTCTGTTCGCGACAGAACAGCACGAACGCGGCGTTGGCCGCGACGATCGCGTCAGGATAGTCATGGCGGAAAGCGGCAATGGTCCGATAATCTGGCCACATGCTTCAAGTCGCGCTTGCAGCCGCGCTCCAGATGCCGCGATGATCGGATCTGATTGAGGTAACCCCAGATGTAGAGGCGGAGCATATCGCCAGGATGATAACCTGGTCGCCCGGTCGAGGCCGCTATAGCGCGTGTGAAGCCAAGGTCGATGGAGATCCAGGCTGTCGACGAAAGAAAGCATCTACAACACGGACGAGCGTGTCAGGCCCGACATAGTCATCGATACAGGGAGGGAGCAGATCAACATGATCTCGCGCTGTACCCTCAATGAAGCTCATTGACATCTCCACGAAGCAGATCAGGTTTTGTTTGATTCTACACTTATTTGTTCACGGGAAAGGCTTTGCGTTGATTTTCGAACACCAGCGGAGAGGCAGGATCGCGGCACTTCGAAGACCTTACAGCTTCCGAGAACAGTGGATCCTTGCCAGACCATCTGCGCCTCTCATGGTTGGATATCTGCCGTCCTTAACACGAGAGATGATGAGCAAACGAGGCGTCGATCCGCTGCTTCTGAATGCGTGGCTTTCAGCCCGATCGCTCGCCCGAGGACTGCCATCGCCGGTCCCCCAATATGGAGGCTTCCGCGTCGATACCAATTCGGATGCCGAGGTCGCCCGCTGGGTTTTCCCCGAGATGGGGCCGGGTCTCGAAGAGCTTGCTCATTCTATCAACGACCCTCGCTATTCCTGAAACTCTGCGGTTCAGCCGACGAATTGCAAGCAGTCCTGCCGATTGGTTGGGTGCTTCACGCCCCAAGCTACTTCATGCAGGCAGGCGATGAGCCCGCCGGGAGGCACCTGACCGAAGGATATAGGATAGAGACGAAACGCGTCGGCATGGTTTCAGAGGCACGGATATATTTCGAAACGGGAGCGCTGGCGGCCAGCGGTTATGCGGCGGAGACGCAGGAGGTCTTCATCTACGATCGGATCGTGACGGAGCCTCAGTATCGTCGGAAGGAGCTAGGACTCGCCATAATGACGACTTTGCATGCGGCCAAACAGCATCCCAGCATCCCCGAATTGCTCGTCGCCACGGAAGACAGCCGAGCGCTCTATTCGACGCTGGGATGGGAAACGATCTCGCCGTATTCCACAGTATCGATCGTCACGCCGTGACAACGGCTATTGGCGCTTGCCGCATCGCCGTTTAGCTGGCGCAAGTATCAAGCTACGTCTCCCGCAGCAAAGTGAGCCATCTGGTCGTCATACGCCGTTAGGAAGGCCGGTCGCGCCGTCATGCGCGCGACATAAGCGTGGCAAGCCGGGTACATCGCAAGACCATCGAACTTATCCACCTGCCGCAGCACGTCCGCCATCAGCAAGTCGGCAACTGTAAATCGATCGGCCACCAGCCACGCGCGGCCGGCCAACACCGCCTCCATCCGCTCGAGCCTGGCCTTCAGGAAGTCCTCTACGAACTTGGCCTCGGGCGATTCGCCAGGATAGCCCATGAAGCGGAACAGCGCCCATGGCTGGCTCGGCAGGTCGACTGAGTTGAGTGCGGCGATGACCCACTCCACCACTTCGGCCCGGCCGCGTGGATCGGTGGGCATCAGCGCCGGGCTCTTCTCGGCAAGGTGCAGCAGGATCGCGCCGCTCTCGAAGATGGTGAGGTCTCCATCGGTCAACCACGGAATCTGGCCGAAGGGTTGGGCAGCGAAATGCTCAGGGCCTCGCTCTCGAAACGGCGTGCTCTCCACGCGGTAAGGCAGCCCCGCCTCCTCCAGCGCCCAGCGCACCCGTAGGTCCCGCACAAGACCGCGCGGCGGCTCGGGAACCCAGTCGTAGGTGGTGAGGATAAGTTCGCTCATGGGGCAACTCCAAGGAAGACGGGAAGCTTGTCGAGAAGGCCGTTCCAGCCGTGCTCATGGCTGTCGCGAGCTTCCTCATCGGGCAAGCGTTCATGGGTGAGGGTGAGCTCCGTTCCGCCGTCGAATGGCTCCAGGCGGAAGGTCACCAGCGATTCCGGTTCCGGCGCTCCGGGCACGTCCCAGGTGAAGACCAGCTTCTTCTCGGGCGCCACCTCGCGATAGACGCCGGTCGGATTGTGCTCGTCACCGTTCAGCAATCGAAACACGACGCTGAACCGGCCGCCCGGACGAACGTCCGCCTCCACGCTGAGGGTCGGCCCAGCGTCGGGACCCCACCATTGCAGCATCAGGTCCGGCTGGGTGATCGCCGCCCAGACCTTGGCGGGCGGGGCCTTGATCCGGCGGACTAAGGTGAGGCTCGGCAAGCGGTCGGTCATGGCTCGCCATCCTGTTCAACAAGGGCAGTCAGCCGATCGAGGCTAACCGACCAAAAGCGTTCGTAGCGGTTGAGCCAGGCGATCGCCTCTTGCATCGGCGCCGGCGAGAGGGTCACCGCCACGGTGCGACCGGTCTTGGTCCGGGTAATCAGGCCCGCGTCTGACAGGACATCGAGGTGCTTGGTCATGCCGGGCAATTTCAGCGAAAACGACTCGGCGAGGGCGCTGACAGAGAGGCCGGGTTCGTCGATCAGACGCTGCAGGACGCCACGCCGAGTGGAGTCGGCCAGAGCCCAGAAGGTGCGATCCATGCCGGAGGAATGATACTTCGCCATGCAGCGAAGTATCATTCCTCCGGCTAACAATGTCAATCAGCGAATGGCTTGCTAGGGGTTTTGCGCAGCCTGCCTCGCAAAGCCCCGATCCGTCGCAATGAACCGTCCCAACATCGCAACGATGAGCCGCGGCGCATCGGCTGGCCGTTGCCCGCTTCGCGGCCGAGGATCTCAGCATGAAGCGGTCAGATTGCGGTGCAGTGCCGCAGGGAGTTCCACCATGACCTTGACGGCTTTGTCGTTAGCAATTGGCCCCAGTTTCAGCTTGGCCATTTCAGCCTCCATAAGGTTCAAGCACGAGATCACGCGTGACGATGACGCGCACCGGGTATCCCGGTCGGATGGTGAGTGTCGGCGCTATATTGAGCTGCCGCTGGACGATCTGCTGGCCTGTCTGGCTGATGCTGTCCGAGGCGCCCTGGCGAAGAGCGCGCATGATGTCGCTCTCCTGGCCCGATGAGCCTGCCTGTGCCCCGATGCTCAGAACTGTGGAAAGTGCTGCAGCCTTGAAGAGCTCGCCCCAATGATAGTCAACGCCATCCTGAAGGCCAGCATAGCCCTCGGCGTCCGCGCCAGGCTCACGTTCCAGAACGATGGAGCGGCCGTCAGGAAAAATCAGCCTCGTCCAGGCCAGCAACACGCGACGCTGGCCGAAGCCGACACCATTGTCATACTGGCCGATGAGACGCGTGCCCTGCGGAATGAGCCGGATGTGTCCGGTGGGGCTGTCATAGACATTCTCCGTCACCTGTGCGGTAATCTGACCCGGCAGGTCCGAGCGAATGCCGGTGATGAGGGCGGCGGCGATGACGGCGCCCGCCTGCAGGACGTTTTCCGACGCCGGCGCCGCGACGCGATCTGGCGACACGGTGCGCTTGTCCGGCGGCTGATCGAGGAACGCGCGCTGCCGGTCCTGCGCCGAGGGCGTGGCCGGCTGCGGCGCGAGCCCAAGGCTGGCGAGATCAGTCGGTGACGGGGTGGCTGTCGTGCCTGTTCCAGGCTGAGGGGCCATCGTGTCACTTGCAGGCCGCGTTTGCGTGGACGCGAACAAGCGCGCCGTCCTCGCCGCTTCCAGTTCCTGCTCCCGGCGCTGCTCCTCCTGGTCCGGTCCAACGGGACCTGTCGATGGCGCGGGGCCGCCATTCTGCGCGGCGAGGATCGGGCGGCCAAGATCGCCGGGAAGCGGTGGGCCAAGCTTCGGAACGCCCGCATAGTCCTTCGGCAGGCCGGCGAGCCCATCGGGCATCGAACGATTATCGGTTGAATACAGCTCCTGACCCTGGCCTTGTTCACGGTTCTGCAGCGCATAAATCAACGCACCGCCGACAGTGAGGCTTGCGGCGAGCCCTAACCCGGCCAGCGCCTTGCGGGACAGACGCGTCACCCGCGGCGGCTCGGCGCGCAGCCGCATGGCCGCGGCCGGCTCGCCTGTCAGCGGCCGGGCGCCATCCTCGACCGACGCCTCCGGCCGGGCGTCATCCGCCGGCCCCCGGCCTTCTTCCTTCCCGGGATCCAATCTCTCGCTCATGATGACGACCCTCCCCCGTCTGTTCGGAGGTTCGTCGCTGGCGGGGTCTCAGCAGGGCCACGCATCCATGAAAATCGACTGCTCCTCACCCCGTCGGTGCGGGAGATGCGGACGCGCTGCTGGTTCTTGCCGGCGCCGAAGCGCAACTCGGCGGCGGCAAACAGCCGGTCGACGATCATGTAGTTGCCGCGCACGCGATAGTTGACCAGCTCGGACGTGTCACCTTCCGGCCCGACCACGAAAAGTGGCGGCATCTCGCCCTGGCCGATGCCCCGCGGGAATTCGATGAACACTTGCTTGCCGTCGTCGAAGGCGCGCAACGGCCGCCATGGTGCGCGATCGCCTGTCACCTCGTAGCGGAAATTGACGCGAGAAAGATCGATGCCCGTCGAGACCGGCTGCACAGCTTCAGCCTCTTGGTTCTGACGCCGCAAAGCGATGAGTTGGTCCTGCGGGTATTGCCAGGAAACCGACGCCATATATGTCGACGGCGTCGAGCGCAGTTCCATGTGATAGGTACGCCGATCGGTATTGATGACGAGATTGGTGAGAAGGTCGGCGCGCGTCGGCTTGACGAGGATGTGGACTTGCTTGGCCCCGCCCGTACCGCTCTCGGTATCGCCGATGATCCAGCGCACGGTGTCGCCGGCGGCGACGGGACCGGAGCCGACGAGCTGCTCGCCGGGCTGGAGCGCGATATCGGTGATCTGCCCTGGCGAGGCATAGACCTGATAGAGCGCGCCATCGACGAATGGATAGACCTGCATCGAGTTGATGAAGCCGTTGCGGACAGGCTGGACGCGCGCGGCCGCATTGGCCAAGTTCACGCGCGCGGCCGGATCGGTCGGTTCCGGGTCGGGCTTTGCGGCCTTGCCGACCGGCTTCAACTGGCCTGGAAGCGGCAGCGGCTTGGACAGCTCAACCACCTTGACGGGCGGTGGCGGATCGACCGCCTGCACGGCCGGGACCGGATCGTCATAGGAGATCTCCGGCGGCTTCTGCTTGGTGGCGCAGCCCGCAAGCGCCGAAGTGCAAAGCAAAAGTGCTGGAAAGGCCATTTTGCGGAAGGCCGACCTTGTGTGGATGAGGAAAGCCGGACGCCCCCAGGGGGCGGCTTTGCAGAGTGCGGGCATCATTGTCCAAGCTCCTTCGACCAGTTGATGGCATTGATGTAGATGCCGAGCGGGTTCTTCCTCAGCGCGTCGGCGTCGCGCGGGGGCTGGACGACAATGGTGAGGATGGCGGACCAGCGCTCGGTAGAAGCGAGTGAGCCGTCCTGATAGCGGCGTTCGACCCAGGCGATGCGGAAGCTCGACGGCGATGCGCGGATGACCGACGACACGTCGACGGCGACCTGCTGCTTGCCGACCTTGGTGAAAGGGTCATTGGCGCGCGCATAGTCGTTGAGAGCCAGCGCACCGCCCTGCGTCGCGAAGTCATAGGCGCGCAGCCAGTTCTGCCGCACGATGACCGGATCGGCGGGGATCGACCTCACCTGTTCGATGAAGTGCGCCAGGGAGAAGGCGATCTGCGGATCTTTCGGCTGATAGTCGCCGGCCGCAGGCCCCACAGCCTGCGCCTGACCGAGACGATCGACCTGCACCACCCAAGGCACGATCGAGCCGTTGGCGGATTGCCAGACGAGCGCGGCGGAGAACCCCGCGGCGAGCGCCAGGCAACCAAAGGCCATGGCGCGCCAGTTGCGCGCCTGCACGCGGGCCGAACCGATGCGCTCGTCCCAGACCTGGGCAGCGCGCTGGTAGGGTGTCTCGGGTTGTGGGGACTTGCCGTAGTGCGTTGACGGTCGTTTGAACATGCTCAGTCACTTTCAGAGAGGTTGATTGAGGAGCCGCCGCCATGGCTGTCGCCACTGCGAACGGCGTGAGCGGCGGCCTGGACGCCATGGGTCATCCGTTGCGAGCGCTTCATGCGCTTTGCCCAGGCAGGCTGACTTTCGGTTGCGGAGGAGGCGAAGGGAGCGGAGCCGGCTTCGACAGCGTTCGCGCCGATTGTGCCAGCGGTGGAGGATCCACCCGTCGTCTCGAAGGCAGCGCGAGCGCCCGACTGGTAGCTGTGCTTCACGCTGCCTGCCGCATGATTGGCCGCGCGCTTCAGCGGTGAGATGGCACCTTGGGCGCCGGCGCTGATGACACCGCCGACACCGGATGCAACCCCGGAAAAGCCAGACTCTCCGGCAGCGCCGAGGCCGTAGGCTGTGGATGCCCTGCCCGCCATGGCGGCACCGCCACGGGCCGCCGATGCAGCACCGCCGCTGACAGCCGCGCCTCCAGACACGACTGCGCCGGCGGCCGCTGCGCCCACTGCTGCCATGCCGCCGGCGGCTAGCCCGGTGCCGACTGCCGCACCCGCGCCGAGCTGCGGGCCGCCGGAGACGAGACCATTGGCAATGCCCGGTCCAAAGATCCCAAGGCCGAGCAGTGACAGCGCGGCCAGCACGATCGCCATGGCATCGTCGATCGACGGCGTGGTGCCGCCGAATCCCGAGGTGAACTCGGAAAAGAGCGTCGAGCCGATGCCGATGATGACGGCGAGCACCAGCACCTTGATGCCGGACGAGATGACGTTGCCAAGCACCCGCTCGGCCATGAAGGCGGATTTGCCAAACAGACCGAATGGGATCAGCACGAAACCGGCGAGCGTCGTCAGCTTGAACTCGATCAGCGTGACGAAGAGCTGGATCGCCAGGATGAAGAAGGCCAGTAGCACCAGCGCCCAGGCGAAGAACATGCAGGCGATCTGGATGAAGTTCTCGAAGAAGGACCAATAGCCCATCAGGTTCGAGATCGAGGCCAGCAACGGCCGGCCGGCGTCGAGCCCGGTCTGCGCCACCTTGCCCGGGCGCATGAGATCGTTGACGGTAAAACCCGTACCCGAGGCCTTCAGACCAAGCCCGGCGAAGCTTTCGAAGACGATGCGGGCGAGATTGTTCCAGTTGGAGATGAGATAGGCGAAGACGCCGACGAACAGCGTCTTCTTGACGAGGCGCGCCATGATGTCGTCGTCCGCCCCCCAGGACCAGAAGAGCGCCGCCAACGTCACGTCAATGACGATAAGCGTCGTGGCGATGAAGCCAACCTCGCCGCCGAGCAGGCCGAAGCCGCTGTCGATGTAGCGCGTGAAGACTTCGAGGAAATGGTCGATGACCCCCATGCCGCCCATATCAGCGGATCTCCGGCCGGGGCGGCTCGACCTGCATCTCAGGAGCGGTCACATCCGCTCCCTCCCCTTCTTGCCGGTCGCCTGACGCCGGCACTTCAGGGAATAACGTTTTCGGGGCAACGGCAGCAGGCGCCGGTGCCGAGTCATGTTGACCGAGAAACCGGCGCCGGCTCTCTGCCCACGCTTTCAGACAACCGGGATCGCGAGGACCGGCCTCGCCGATCCCGGAACAGCGGCGCAATTCGGCCGCGAGCGGGTCTTCTGACGCGATGGAACGGTCCCGTGTCCCAAGGGCGTCAAGCTCATCGTCCTTGCTGCTCATCTCGATCGCGGTCACTGTCAAAGCGACCGCGATGAAGACGACCGCACTGACACGAGCGAGGATCTTGCCATCCATCTCGCCGGCCTCAGTTCTTGCCATAGAACATCTGCGCACTGCCGGGCTGGTAGCCCGAGCCCTGCGTCAGGAAGCGGCGGCGCTGCTCTCGGCCCTGGTCGGCGGCGGTGGCCTGCTCGGCCGATTGCAACGCTTGCGCCCGACCGTTCGCGGCGACGACAGCGGCGAGATCGGCGAGCTGCTGCACTTGGAGCGCGAGGAGCTGGTTGCCGGCCTGTGTTGCCTGAAGCGCGCCGGTCGCACCCTGGCTCTGGCCGACCAGCGCCGACATCTCGTTGCGATTGGTGTCAATGTTGCCGACGACGCCCGCCTGCACACGCATGGCATCCTGAAGGCCACCGACCGTGTTGCCCCAGCGCGAACGCGCGTCGGCGACGAGTTGCTGATCCGAAGCCGACAGCGAGACGTTGCCGTATTTCTGCTGGAAGGCCTGATCGATCTGTTGGACATCATAGGCAACGTTCTGCGCCTGGCCCAGCAATTGCTGCGTACGCTGCACGGACTGCTGGAGCTGTTGCAGCGAGGAGAACGGCAGGCTTGCGAGATTGCGGGCCTGGTTGATAAGCATTTGCGCCTGGTTCTGAAGCGAGGTGATCTGGTTGGTGATCTGCTCGAGCGAGCGCGCTGCCGTCAGGACGTTTTGCGAATAGTTGGAGGGATCGAACACGATCAAGGCGTGTGCCGGCGTCGTCAGCATCGGCGCGACGGCGGCGGGAGCGACAAGCAGGGCGGCAGCGAGCCGCATGCCAAGGGAACGGCGCAGTTTCATGGGGACTTCTCCTTGTTGGTGACGGCGGGGCTGGTTAGGCGGGAACGAGTTCAGCGGCCCAGCCGACGCCACGGTGGTTGAGCCAGGCAGCGAGGAAACCGTCGTGGCCGTGCTCGGCCACGATGCTGGAGATCGCGGCCTGGTCGGTCTTCGCGGATACGGCGCAAAGCGCGAGTGCCACATCCGACAGACCGAGTTCGAACAGCCGGTTGCCGCGACGGGACTGGCAATAATAGTCGCGCTTCGGCATTGCCCGCGCGATGATCTCGATCTGCCGATAGTTGAGGCCGAAGCGGCGGTAGATTGCCGTGATCTGCGGCTCGATGGCGCGCTCGTTCGGCAGCAGAAGCCGAGTCTGGCAGCTCTCGATGATCGCCGGCGCGATCGCCGAACCATCGATGTCGCTGAGCGACTGCGTGGCGAAGATGACGCTGGCGTTCTTCTTGCGCAGCGTCTTTAGCCATTCGCGGAGCTGGCCGGCAAAGCCCTCATCGTCCAGCGCAAGCCAGCCTTCGTCGATGATGAGGAGGGTTGGCGAGCCATCGAGCCGGTCCTCGATGCGATGGAAGAGATAGGACAGGACCGCGGGCGCAGCACCCGTTCCGATCAGCCCTTCGGTTTCGAATGCCTGGACCGACGCCGATCCGAGCTGCTCGCGCTCGGCATCGAGCAGGCGGCCGTAGGGACCCCCAACGCAATAGGGGCGCAGCGCCTGCTTGAGATCATTTGATTGCAGCAGGACGAACAGACCGGTGATGGTGCGCTCCTCGACAGGCGCGGACGCCAGGGAGCTCAACGCCGTCCAGATATGCTCCTTGACCTCAGGCGTCATCGCCACGTTCTCCCGCGTCAGGATCGACACGATCCAGTCGGCGGCCCAGGCGCGCTCGTGGACATGATGAATGCGGGCGAACGGCTGAAGGCTGACGCTGTCGATCGCCCCATCGCTGAGATCGCCGCCGAGATCATGCCAGTCGCCGCCCATGGCGAGTGCCGCCGCGCGGATCGAGCCGCCGAAATCGAAGGCGAAAACCTGCGAGCCTGCATAGCGGCGGAACTGCAGCGCCATCAGCGCCAAAAGCACGGACTTGCCGGCGCCGGTCGGGCCGACGACCAGCGTGTGGCCGACGTCGCCGACGTGAAGCGAAAGCCGGAACGGGGTCGAGCCTTCGGTCTTGCCGAAAAGCAGAGGGGGCGCTGCAAGATGCTCGTCCCGGACCTCGCCCGCCCACACCGCGGAAAGCGGAATGATGTGGGCGAGATTAAGCGTGGAGATGGGAGGTTGACGGACGTTGGCGTAGACGTGACCCGGCAGGCTGCCGAGCCAGGCGTCAACGGCGTTGATGGTTTCGATGATCGCCGTGAAATCGCGGCCCTGGATGACCTTTTCGACCAGGCGCAGTTTTTCGTCGGCGATGTTGGGATCATCGTCCCACACCGTCACCGTCGCGGTGACATAGGCCATGCCGGCATAGTCGGCGCCGAGTTCCTGCAGCGCCATGTCGGCATCGGCGGCCTTGTTTGCGGCGTCGGTGTCCACGAGGACGGACGCCTCGTTGGTCATCACCTCCTTGAGGATCGCCGCCACTGACTTGCGCTTGGCGAACCATTGACGCCGGATCTTCGTCAGCAGCCTGGTGGCATCGGTCTTGTCGAGCAGGATCGCGCGTGTCGACCAGCGATACGGAAACGCCAGCCGGTTCAGTTCGTCGAGCAGACCCGGCGTGGTTGCGGTCGGGAATCCCGTGACCGTGAGAATGCGCAGATGCGACGCGCCAAGCCGCGGCTCGAGCCCGCCGGTCAGCGGCTGGTCGGCCAGCATGGCGTCGAGATACATCGGCGTTTCGGGAACGCGGACACGGTGGCGATTGGTCGAGACGCAGCCATGCAGATAGGTCAGCGTCTCGGCGTCATCGAGCCAGCGGCACTCCGGCATGAAGGCTTCGACAAGGCGCAAGACGCGGTCGCTGCGATCGGCGAACCCGGTCAGCGCCGCGTTGGGGTCGAGGCCCTTCTTCTCGCGGCCTTCGTAGAGCCAGCTTTCCGCGCGGGCGGTGTCTTCGGCGGGCGCAAGATAGGTGAGCGTCAGGAAGTAGCTGGACTCGAAATGCGCGCCGGCCTCCTCGAAGCCCGCCTTTCGCTCCGCATCGACTAGCGTGGAGGCCGCATCCGGAAAGCTGCTGTCGGGATAGCGGGTCGAGGCATGGCGCTGCGCTTCGACGAAGATCGCCCAGCCGGAGCCGAGACGGCGGAAGGCATTGTTGAGCCGGCCGGCGACGGCAATCAGTTCGGCCGGAACGGCGCTGTCGAGATCGGGGCCCCGAAAGCGCGCGGTCCGCTGGAAGCTGCCATCCTTGTTGAGGACGACGCCGGCACCGACCAATGCCACCCAGGGTAGGAAGTCGGCGAGCCGGCTGCTACGGTTGCGATATTCGGCAAGGTTCATCATCGGTGCGACCTCGCTCAAACAGTGAGATGCGCTGGGATGCGCAAATGCCGGCGAACGACGTCGACGAAAAGCGGATCGCGCTTGGCGGCCCAGACGGCGGCGACATGGCCGATGGCCCAGATGGCGATGCCGACGAGCCAGAGACGCAGTCCCAGCCCCACGGCGCCCGCGAGCGTCCCGTTCATGATGGCAATGGCGCGCGGGGCGCCACCGAGCAGGATCGGCTCGGTCAGCGCCCGGTGCACGAGGACCGCATAACCCGGCACTGCGTAGTCCGGCATTGGGCCGCTCTGTTCGACAGCGCCCGCCATCAGACCAGCGCTCCGCCGCCGAACGAGAAGAACGACAGGAAGAAGCTCGACGCCGCGAAAGCGATGGACAGGCCGAACACGATCTGGATGAGCCGGCGGAAGCCGCCCGACGTGTCGCCGAAGGCGAGCGTCAGGCCGGTGACGATGATGATGATCACCGCCATGATCTTGGCAACCGGGCCTTCGATCGACTGGAGGATCTGTTGCAGCGGTTGTTCCCACGGCATCGACGAGCCGGAGGCATGGGCGGGCGCGGCCATCACCAGGATGAGCGTGGCACCCGTAACTGTCATGGCGAGACGATGGCGCGTGAGGCGCAGGCGTTGGATCATGGATTTTCTCCTTCAGGGTTTTGGACGAGCAAGGTCGGGCCCTCGTCGCCATCGAGGACGGCTGGCGCGACCCGGTAATCACCGTCCGGGCGCAGGCCATCGACACGGGCGAGTTCGGACAGCCGGCGCGCGGAACCGCGGCCGGAAAGGACGGCAACCAGGTCGATCGTTTCGGCGATCAGAGCGCGTGGAACCGTGACGACGGCTTCCTGGATGAGCTGTTCCATGCGGCGGAGCGCGCCAATGGCGCTGCCGGCGTGGATCGTGCCGAGGCCGCCGGGATGGCCGGTGCCCCAGGCCTTGAGCAGTTCGAGCGCCTCGGACCCGCGCACCTCGCCGACCGGGATGCGGTCGGGGCGCAGGCGCAACGATGAGCGGACAAGATCAGATAGAGACGCGACGCCGTCTTTCGTGCGCATTGCCACGAGATTTGGCGCGGCGCATTGCAGTTCGCGCGTATCCTCGATGATGACGACGCGATCGGCGGTCTTGGCCACTTCAGCGAGCAGCGCGTTGATCAGCGTGGTCTTGCCCGTGGAGGTGCCGCCTGCAACGAGAATGTTGGCGCGGTTGGCAACGCCCTGGCGCAGCGTGTCCGCCTGGCGCGCCGACATAATCCCGGCCGCGACATAGTCCTCAAGGGTGAAGATGGCGACGGCGGGCTTGCGGATCGCGAAGGCGGGCGCCGCGACGACGGGAGGAAGAAGCCCCTCGAAGCGCTCGCCCGTCTCGGGCAACTCCGCCGAGACGCGTGGGGCGCCGGCATGGACTTCGGCACCGACATGATGAGCGACGAGGCGAACGATGCGTTCGCCGTCCGCCGCCGACAGGCGCTCTCCTGTGTCGGACAAACCCTCGGACAGGCGATCGATCCACAAACGCCCATCGGGATTGAGCATCACCTCGACGATGCCGGCGTCGTCGAGATAGCGCGCGATCGCGGGTCCGAGCGCCGTGCGCAACATGCGTGCGCCGCGAGCCAGACCTTCTGAATTGTGAGGCGAAGCTGCCATCCTGTCCCCGTTTCGATCCGGGGAACATCGGCGGCCCCTGGACGGGGATGATTAAGAGAGCCGTATCTCGAGTGGTTTCAACACCTATGTCGAGGCGTAGTGACGTAGCGTGCAAATACAGGAGATTGGCGGTGCCGACGTAAACGGCGCAAGGCGGCCATTATTAGTTCTGCTTTAGGTACGGCGATTATATTATGGTCCTCGACAGGACGGGACCCGTAATCCACGTATTAGACTGCGCATGTCACGCCGTACAAAGGCGAATCCGCTGCGACAGCTGCGAGGGTTGCCCAGCGTCTCTTGATTTTGTACCCAGCCAAGATCGAAAACATGGAGCCTGATTATGGACGACTACGACAACGAAAAAGGCGCAAAGCCTGAAGACGTGCGCGCCTCGTTGAAGGGATGGGCTTGGTTTATTGCTCTGACGCTCGGGATCTTTGGTGCCGCCTACGCTTGGATTGAGGTCTAAGCGCGCGCCTTAGGTCCGGGGCTTAGAGAGCCGACGCTGGCGCGCTGCAACACCGTCGATAGCCTCGAAGTCGCTGCGAAGCCCAGCTGCGAAATTGTCGCCGTAGGTCTGACGAAGGGTGTCCACCTTCGTGCGTGCTTTTCGCTAATCCTACCGTCCTGTTGCGGTGGCGCCCATCCAAACCTGGACAATCAATTGTCCGCTCGTAGGCAAAGCTGTCTGATCAAGCGGCTTCAGCACGAGTTGACCGTCGAGGCTTGTGGCGAACCACCACGTCGACCTTGTAGTCGAGCCGGTCCAGACAGCGAACCAGCCTGTCTATTGAAAACTTACCCGTGCGCCCGGTGACGATCGCGGAGACGTCGGGCTGTTTCATTCCAAGCAGTTCAGCCGACTTCGCCTGGGTCAGGCGCCGGCGCTTGATAATGGCGCGGATCTCGCGGGCCAGCTTGGCCTTGAGCAATTCCTCTTCGGGATTGTCAAAGCCGAGGTCCGCAAACACGTTGCCGCTGCTCACTTCGGCGGTGATGTCTTCTGTCATGACTTTGTTCCTTTCCCATAGTTTTCGCGGTAGTGAGCCTCGGCCGCCTTCAATCGCACTGTCACGAGATCGATTTCGTGCCTGGGTGTCTCCCTGCCCTTCTTCGACTTCTTCTGGAAGCAATGAAGCACGTAGATCACCCCGGCAAAGCGCACGGCATAGACGGCCCGGTAGGTATCTCCGTCGAAGTCGTCGACCACCTCAAGGATGCTGCGGCCGCCAAACCCTTTCAGGGCCTTGACAGCCGGGTGCTCCTCACCATTCTGGGCGTCGTCGATTGCGACACCCATCAACCGGCGAACATCGACCGGAAACTCGCGCAGGTCGCCCTTCGACGACCCCATCCATACTGCGGGCTTTTGGTTTTTCATTCGCCCTCGCCTTATAGCATACAGACTATACTTTTCAACGAAGAATCCTGATCGAGGCTTGTAAAATCTCAGTCCGCCCGTCCATTTAGCCCACGGGCCTGCCGGGCTGGTTTGTGTCCAGGCCGCCATCGATATCCTCGGAGATTTCCTGTCGGAGCTTTGGACCTTTCGCCAGGCGCCGGCCGAGCGCTGTGACGAAGGCATCATAGCGCTCGCCAGCCTTGGCGTGGGCTGCCTGCGCCGCAGGCTCGGGCAACGCTGGTGTTGTCGCCAGCCAGAAGCGGACGAAAACAGCGAGCGTCTCCACGGCAATCGCGACATCGCGCTCCTGGCGCGTCATACGGCGATCGAGCTGGTCAAGCCGCTTGGTGATCGCCGCCTCCTGCCGCTCGGCGGCATCGGGTGAGAGAAACGACTCGATGGCCGCCTCCGCGACGAGCGACCGTGAAAGATCACGGCGCGCCGCATGTTCGGCCAGCCTGCTCATGACCTTCGAATCGAGATAGACGGACAGGCGTTGCTTGCGAGGTGGCTTTACCATGGCAGCGTCACATATCCACGCCGTCGCCGGGGTCGAGCGACGCCTGCCGCGCAACGCCTTGCATCAGGCGCGCCAGTCGACGGTTGCGGGCAACCTCGTCCTCTACATCGTCCAGGTCGATCTCGAATTCATTCCCGGTCGAAGGCTTCACGACCTGCTCGACTCGACTGAGCTCGGGTTGCCGACGACGCTCGGAATCAGTTGTGTCGTCATCCGTGGCCAACGGCGCCGACATGGCTTCGGCAATCTGCGGACGGGAAGGCAGAGGCAGTCTGGTCCAGTCGTCGGGCCTCCCCTCCGCCGCCGCTGCCAGCACCGGCGGCGGCAGGATACGCTCCCGGAGGCGAGCATCCTCATGATAGCGCGCCTTTTTGGCGCGGATCGGCGGAGCACCCGCGACCATGACAATTTCGTCGGTCGCCGGCAGCTGCATGACTTCACCCGGCGTGAGCAGCGGGCGAGCCGTCTCGGAGCGGGAGACCATGAGATGACCGAGCCACGGCGACAGCCGGTGGCCGGCATAGTTCCTCATGGCCCTCATCTCGGTCGCTGTTCCCAGAGCGTCGGACACCCGCTTGGCGGTGCGCTCATCATTGGTCGCAAAGCTTACCCGGACGTGGCAGTTGTCGAGGATCGAGTTGTTGGCGCCATACGCCCTCTCGATCTGGTTGAGCGATTGAGCGATGAGGAAGCTTTTCAGGCCGTAGCCGGCCATGAAGGCGAGCGCCGACTCGAAGAAGTCGAGGCGGCCAAGCGCCGGAAACTCGTCGAGCATCAGGAGCAGCCGGTGCCCTTGCGCCCTCACCTGCAGATCTTCCGTCAGGCGGCGGCCGATCTGATTGAGGATCAGGCGAATGAGCGGCTTGGTCCTGTTGATGTCGGACGGCGGCACGACGA
This sequence comes from Mesorhizobium sp. M0615, assembly GCF_040320805.1. Lineage (NCBI taxonomy): Bacteria > Pseudomonadati > Pseudomonadota > Alphaproteobacteria > Hyphomicrobiales > Phyllobacteriaceae > Mesorhizobium > Mesorhizobium sp. M0615. Next base: position 25,360 of record NZ_JAMYQI010000016.1, read on the forward strand.
GGTAGAGCGTCGTCGGATGCTTGTCGTCGACAAGGTCGCTGATGCGCCAGTCGCAGCGGCGCGTGACCTCGGCCACGACAGGATCGCGATAAAGGCCAAGGAACGACATGGCGGTGGACAGCACGCCGGAGCGCTCGTTGTCTGATTTGTTCAACAGCTCTCGCGCGGCGCTGGCGATGACCGGGTGCGGACCGGCTTCACCCAGATGCGCCGTTTTCATCATCGCAGACAGCGTCGATTCGATCGGACGCTTTGGATCGGAAAGGAAACCGGCGACGCCGGCAAGCGTCTTGTCCCTCTCGGCGTAGAGGACGTGCAGGATCGCCCCGACCAGCAGGGCATGGCTGGTTTTCTCCCAATGGTTTCGCCTCTCAAGCGAGCCTTCGGGATCGACCAGGATGTCGGCAATGTTTTGAACGTCTCGGACTTCCCATTCGCCGCGGCGCACCTCGAGCAGCGGGTTGTAGGATGAGGATTTCGGATTGGTCGGATCGAACAGCAGGACACGGCCATGCCTGGCGCGGAAACCTGCGGTGAGCTGCCAGTTTTCGCCCTTGATGTCATGGACGACGGCTGAACTCGGCCAGGTCAGCAGCGACGGGACGACGAGGCCTACACCCTTGCCCGAACGTGTGGGCGCAAAGCACAGCACGTGCTCCGGTCCATCGTGGCGCAGATAGGCGCGGTCAAACCGCCCAAGCACCACTCCATCGGAGCCGAGAAGGCCCGTTGCCTTGATCTCCTGCTTGTCGGCCCAGCGGGCGGAGCCGTAGGTCTCGACCTTCTTGGCCTCGCGCGCCCGCCAGACCGACATGCCGATGGCGACGGCGACGCAGGCGAAACCGCCGGAAGCCGCGATAAAGGCTCCCTCCACGAAGATCGACGGCGCGTAGGCATCGAAGCCATACCACCACCAGAAGAAGGACGGCGGAAGGTAAAACGGAAAGCCCAGGACATGGAACCATGGCCTGCCGAGCTCGGGCTGGAACGCCAGGCGCCAGGCCACCCATTGCGTCGCGCTCCAGATGGTGATCAGCACGATCATCAAGACCGCGAGGATCTGGCCCCAGAGTATCTTGGTGGCGGACATAGAAGCGGTCCTTTCTTCAACATGAGGTTAGAGGCCGAGGCCTCGCTTGCGGCCGAAGCTCCAGTCGATGCCGCCGTCATCGCGAGCGGTGCCCGAGACGTGGCGGCCAAGATGCTTTTCGAGGGACGGCGTCCAGGGCACCAGTTGGAACCCGAGGCCGTCATCGAGCATGGCGAAGCGGCCCGACGCGAGCGTGAAGCGCTGCCGGTAGGAACCGGTGACATATTCGCCGCCGCGGGCGCGGTTGAAGGCCTGGCCGGTTTCGGCCGAGAGCTTTTCGCCGAGCGTCTCCAGTTCGCGGCGACGCAGCGTCTCGATGAGGCTGCGGGTGAAGGTTGTGCGTTGGCCATGTCGCTCGCCGAGGCCCTGTTCGACCAGATGGTCGGCGCGGCGCTGCATCGCCTGCCGCACCTCGGCGCCGAAGCCGCCTTCCGCCAACGCAGTCGGTTCGCGGGCGATGTTCTGGCGGTCAAGCCAGGTCGCGCCGGCGGCGGTGACCTGCCGCTCAATATCGAGATCGGAACGGACAGCGAGTGCTGCGCGCCCATGTCCCTGCGCGTCATGGAACTTGCGCAGCTCAACGATGGAACCCGGAGCGCTGTCGCCGGCGGCATCGAGATCGGACAGCTTGATGTGATGGGTGCGGCCGTCGGTGCCATCGACCACGGCGTAGGCACTGCCCTTCAACTCGTCATCGAGACCGCGGTCGACCAGCCGACCGACGATCGGCGTGTCGAGGCGCTCCGCCGCCAGCACATAGGTCGCCGAGCCGCGCTCGATGCCCTGCTCCGTCAGGGCGCGGTGCATCCGCTTGATGATGTCACCGCGCTCGCCAAGCTCGCGCAGCGTCGCCTCGGCCTTGTTGTGGATCATCCATTGGCCCGGGCCGATCTGTTCGGCAAGGCCAAGGGTTTCGAGCTTGCGCACCCGCCCGACCTTCAGCACGTGAAACTCATCGGGCTGAGCGTTCGCCGGGGACCCAAGATCGACAACGCCTGTGTCGCGGCCGTTGCGAACAAGCTGCCGGTCAAGCTGGGTCCAGCGTTCGGCTTCGACCTGGCGCTGCAGATTGCGATGGATGTCGAGATCGGTGCGCGGGCCGAGCTCCTGGGTAACAAGATCGGCCGCGCGGGCGCGCATCCCCTCCTTGATGTAATCGCGCGAGATCACGAGATCCTGCCCGTCATCAGTCTGGCCGCGCAGGATGATGTGAAGGTGCGGGTTGTCAGTGTTCCAGTGATCGACGCCAGCCCAATCCAGTTTCGTGCCGAGGTCCTTTTCCATCTGCCCCATCAGATCGCGGGCGAAGGATCTGAGGTCCGCCATGTCGGCGGCATCTTCGGGCGAGACGATGAAGCGGAAGTGGTGCCGATCATCGCCGCACCGCTCGGCAAAAGCACCGCCATCCACCTCCCCGGTCTGCGGCCCGAACAGCCTGGCCTTCTCCCCGTCACGGGTGACGCCCTCGCGGCGCAGATAGCTGAGATGGGCGGCAAGCGGCGCGGCGCGCGCGTGATGGCGCACCAGCCGCGTCTTGATGATCACGGCGCGCGAGCGGCCGGTGAGGAGACGATTGGCGCGCACGCTCGCCGAGCGGCCACGCCCGAAGGTCGAGCGATTGCCCGGACTGATCCGGCCGGAGCGGGAGATGCGGGCACCGGCCTTCTGGGCGGCGGCAAGCGCCTGCGCGATAAAGGGCCTGGCGCGCTGGGCACTGGGCGAGCGGATACGGCCGGGCCGGATGCGGAAACCATCCTCGTCAGTCATCGTGAAGATCCGCACATCGTCTCAAGGCACCGAAATCACAGGTGAAACGGTGTTCCGGCGAGGCGTGCGAAACCTTCGCACCTCGCGGAAATGCCACATAACCTCTTGAAACAGCACAACCGATCGACGCCGCACCTCGCGGCCTTTTATCTCGCCATCTTCCGGTTGTTCTGCACATTTTCCGCCTCCACCCACCCCATGGTGCGCTGGAGCTTGCCGTTGCGCGAAGACGCCCATGTGCGCTCATGGCTGTATCCCTTCGCCCGCTGGCGCCACGAAGAGGCCTTCGGACAGCGGCACGATGGCGGACACATCGCGCAAGGTGGGCGCAGAGCTCGCGTCATTTGGTGGTCGCTCAGTTGGCACCCGAGCGACAGCTTGTTTGCGATCCGGCTGACCGACGAACAGCGAGCCGCGCTTCCAGGGAATGGCCTCGACAGACGTAACGGCGAAAGGGCGCATACCCTCGCTTTCACCGATCAGGGGCGCAAATGCGGCGACATAGGCGCGGGTCTCGGCCGGTAACGGACGCCCAGTGAGGTAGGCCTGGTAGCGTGCAGGTCCCGCATTGTAGGCGGCCAGAAATCCCGGAGAGCCGAAGCGATCGTGCAGTTCGCGCAGGTACGCCGTTCCAGCCAGGATATTGTCCCGGGCATCGAATGGATCGTGGCCGAGCGACCAGCGGGCGCGCAGTTCATCCCATGTGCCGGGCATGATCTGCATCAAGCCGCGGGCGCCTGCGCTGGACACGGCGCGCACAGCCCCCGCACTTTCCTTGCGCATGATGGCGCGTATCAACGCGGTCGGAACGCCGAAGCGGCGCGAGGCTTCTGCGATATGCGCGCCGAACGGATCGCGTTGCGACGATCGTGTGAGAGGTGTTTGCTGCGCCAAGGTCGCCGCCGGCATGACGGTCGCGACGGACAGGCCGCAAAGGAGGAGCAGAGCCATGCGCCGGGCAGCGCGAAGCGGCCCGGGCGCACCGCGATGGCTCGTCGACGGACGGCGAGCGCGCATCGTTCAATCCTTCTCGCTACGGTCGCGCGGGCGCGCCCAGTGCAGCGACCAGGACGTCTTGTCGTCGCCATTGCGAAAGAGGTTGGCGCGTATCGGCTGCGCGAAGGTCGGGTCGTCGAGCTGGATCGAGACATAGTCTCCGGCCTTTTCGCTGGAGCGTTTCCAGCCGGCGCCAATCTCGGGGCCGTCCTCGTTTCCGGCGTGAATGCGGTAGTCAGGCGCATTGTCCGTTTCGCTCGCCTCTGCCGCCACAATGGCGATATCCAGGTTGAGACTGAGCGTGTGGATGCGCCCGCGATAGCCAGTCTTCTGGCGCGTGAATTCTCCGATCTGTTGCATGTCAGGCTCCTGTTTTAGAGTGGTGCGGTGATGAAGGCTGGCGGCACGACGCGCGCCGCCGGTCGCGCGCTCACCGCGTTGGCGCGCGCCATTCGAAGCGGCCGTTGCCGTCCTCGTCGGTCCACAGCGGGACGGCGTGGCCGATGATCTGGCTGGTGGCGAGGAGGCCGAAGTAACGACCGTCGAGGCTGTCGCGGACATGCCGGTTCATCAGGAAGACTTCGCCGCTCGCGATGCGGCGGCAGCCCTGCCAGACCGGCAGGTCACGGCCGGCCCGGTCACGCGTCAACGCCATGCCCGCCTCGATACCATCGACAGTGATGGTGAGGTTCGAGCGACAGACCCATTGCCCCGATACGCCAAGGATGCGCTTCAGGAGTGGCACGCCCCTCGGCAGATAGCCGCGATCGGTGAGGAACGCCGCGAGCGGCTCGGGCGCGTCGACGGCCACAAGATCGGTGACCTCGAAGGGTCCGTCGAAGTCGATCGTGTAGAAGCCGATCGGTGCGCTGGCTGACGCATTCCAGATGAGCTTCGCGGGCATGGAAGTGAGGCCGGGATAACCGACGCCCATGGTTGCTATCACGCTGGCTAAGATGATCCCGGCGCGCGTCACGGCTCGGTCCTCTTGCGCAGCAGGAAGGCACGATGTTGGTCGAGTGTGTAGCTGCGCGGCGCATGGCCGGCGGTTATCCGGTTGTGGATGTGCCGCCAATGATCAGGCGACACCAGCTGAGGCTCGATGCCGAGGCGCTGGATGGCGTCGATCGCCTGCAGCACGCGTTCGACCTTGGGCCAGCCCTCGACCTTCAAAAGGATGTCGCCGCCGGGGCGCACGAAGGGCAGTGTCTGATAGGCTTCGCCACGTGTGACCGCACGCACGATATCGATGCGTGAGATGATCGTTCCGAAGTCGTTCGCGGCCCAGCGAACGAACGCGAAGACCGTGCCGGGGCGAAAGGACAGGATGCGGCGGCGACGATCAACGATCTGTTCGCGGGCGTGCGTGCCGAAACGGATCCAGTTCTCCTGTCTCTTCTCGACCCAGGTCAGTTCGACATGGACGAGATCGTCGCGAGCGTGGTGCGTGGCCGGGAACGCGTCGCGCATGCGGGGAGCCGCGATGCCAGTCATTTCGGTTCTCCTGATGTGGTGGGAAATTCGCGCGCGAGCCTCGCGCGCAGCGTGTCGGCGACGATGATGTCGTGCTGGAGAGCGGCGATGCGGTCGCGCTCCTGAGCCGTCAGCTCGGTGGTCGGGCGCACGACGAAAATCGCGAACTGATTTCCCTTGGAGGTCAATTCACGGGCGAGATGCAGCGTCAAAGTTGCCTTGCCGACACGGCTCTTTCGATTGAGGGGTGCGGCGCTCATCGGGTGGCTCCCGAGCGCGGATCAAGCGGCGGAGTCGGACCTTCGGAAGCGCTGGTTGCCGTGATGCGACCGCCAGAAACCGATGGCGCATTGGAGGTCTTGTCGGTCTCTATCCCGAGTGCGTCGCTGGTTCGGCGGATCAGCCTCTGCACATTGCGCGCGCGCTCTTCAAAGTTAGAATCTGGGTTAGAGTCTAAGTTAAGGGCGCGATTTCTGCTTTGCTTTCCTAGGGTTAGGCCCCGTTTCGGTTCCTGATAGCACGAGCCTGCGGTTCCCGATGGCACGATAGGTCCGGTTCCCGATAGCACCAGGCCTTCCACAGGAGCCGATCCGCTCGAAGGCAAGCAGAACCCGGCCGCCAATCTCCACTTCCAGCGCAAGGGTGTAGCCGGGCAGCGGCTGGCGGCGGATGATGTCGCGCAGCTCGAAGGCAAAGCGCTTGTAGGGCGACAGGCTGCCGGATTTCTGGTGAAGGTGACGGAAGTCGAAGCGCCAGCCGTCGCGCTGGCGTCCGCCATGCTTGCGCACCAGCCGATAGAGCCAGCGCTCCAGCCCCCCAGTCAGGTCGAAATAGGCCCGATTGATCGTCAGCACGAGCGCGTCATCGAGGACCGCCCGGTAGAACCAGTCGGGGACGATCAACTCGATCCCCGCGGGCTTGCCATGGCGGTCGATGCGCTCCTGCCACTCATTGATCCAAGAGAAGCGGTGACGCCGGCCCTCGGCGGGCTGACGAATTGTCGTCGAGACGGTGGTCGACTGCAGTCGATCAAGCCCCGCCTTCAGGCGCTGATAGTCGCGCAGGCTCTTGCCGCGGCCGACGAAGGTAAGGATCTCATAGGGCGTTGCGGCCATAAGGCGCGAGGTGCGAAGCCCGGTGTCACGGGCCTCGACGATCTGGCTCGCGGCCCAGATCAGGATGTCGGCGTCCCAGATGGTCGCCATGCCATGATCGGGTACGGCCTCGACCCGGATCGTGACGTCCCCGGCGGCAAAATCGATCGGGGTGATGCGATGGGTCTTGGAAAGGGAGAAGAACGGATAGGCCATGAGATCCTGCGCGTCTCGTGGGGCGAAGTCGCCAGGCAGCGCCCGGAAAAGGTCGAGCTGCCCGCGGTCCGAAAGGGATTGGTTTCGCGCCACCATTGGAAATCCGCGCGCGGTCAGCGTGCGTATCGTCCGCCACGCGCCGGCGGCGTCGGTGTGTGACGCTTGGCGGGCAGGACCGACCCACGCGGATCGGATGTCGAGGTGACAGCGCCGCGTTCGGCCCAGGCCTGAAGGTCGTCGACGGCATAGACGACGCGGCCGCCGAGCTTTCGGTAGGAAGGACCAGTGCCATAGGTCCGGTGCTTTTCGAGCGTGCGGGCGGACAGGCTGAGGAAATCCGCAGCTTCCTTGGTGCGCAGGAAGCGCGGCGGCAAAACGGCGATATCGGGTCGCATGGGTCGAACCTCCGTGGGGTTTTGGGCAGCCGCTGGCGTTCAGCGGTGGACGGAGACCACGGTGGCGGAGAGTAAGCTTCGTCAGGGATGGGGAAATTGAGGGGGGCTAAAACTCCACCCCTTTTGCGCGGCCGGACCCCGCTAGGATCGGCGGCGATGACGCAGGATTTGCAAATAGCCGCCGCCGATCATGGCGGTGGCGCCTTCGACGAGACCGATCACCGCATCGCGCAGCGCGGAGGTCTTCCAGGGATCAGCGGCGACGCGCTCAGACCCGTAAAGGGCGACGCCAATGTCGCGGTAGCTCGCGCCGTTGGCACGGGCGTCTGCGGCCTGCATCATCAGACGAAACCGGCGGCGCTGCTGTACTGTCATACGGGTGTCCGAAGATGTGGGGCGCCCCTGCAAGGAGCGCCAGAAACGGGTGAGTGCTTCGATCCGTCCCAACGTTTCTGCATCCAATGGGATCAGCGCCGCCAGGTGGCCGTGCGGGTCACTGCCGGGCAGAAGGAGAAGTTGGGTCGCGACACCCGCACTGTGGACAGTGTGACGTCCTTCCGGGCTGTCATGGAGCACGCCCACGGCGGTCAACGGCGCCGATCGCAAGGAAGACAGGAATTCCGGCGCCGGCACGAGAGAAACCACAGCTGGATCGACTTCAGGCGACCAGAAAACGTCTTGCGCCAAGGCGGACAAATCCGGCCTGGCCGGGAAATCGTAACCCCCACTGCCGCTGTGCCTCAGAGGGGAACGGTGCTTTTTCGGCTCTTGTGGTCAGGAGCGCTTGGTAGTGCCGTTGATAGGGTTCGTGACGCCGCAGACACTCCCAGGCGAGCCCCTCGATGGGCAATGTATCGAAATAATCATAGCTGTCATTGTCTCGCCAATGCGACGTATCCGGCCTCATCCAAGAGCTCCTCGCAAGAAAAGCGTAGACCCCGCCTCCAAACGATTCCGGGTTGTAGCGATTGGCGGAAGACCCTTGCCGGGCATCGGGTGATGCCGTTCCGGCATCACCCGCGAACCCATAGGCGCTGTGGTGCTAGTTGCCGGGTCGACGCAAGAGATGACGGTAGCCTGCACGCGCCATCCAGCGCGCTCGCGCCAGATGGCTGTCATGAATGCGCCGGGCGCGTTGCGGCTCCTTGGTCAGATCAATGCCGAAAAGAATTTCGACCACCTCGCGCCAGTCCGCGCCGTCGTCGGCGGCGTCAAGCAGGCGCATATAGAGCTTGACGTGGTCCCGATCGTATTCGGTGAGTTCGTCACTGGTCGGCGCGGTTTCGTCAAACGGATCGATCATCGCTCGCCTCGTCTTCCCAGAGTGAAAGCCTGCATTTTACAGAAACAATTCTGCGCACGGAGGCCGGTTGATCAGCATCAGGCGATGCGGTTTCGGCATCGCCCTCAGCTTGAGTGAACCGAACCGGACCGTCCGCGGAAGAGGCCCCGGCCTTCCGGCCGGGGCCCGCGCGGGTCCTCAGTCGCTCCGCCGCGCGTTCGGGCGGGACCAGATGAGCGAGAAACCCTCACCTTCCTCGTCGTCGAAGAGGTTGGCGTAGATCGGGGCGTTGAAGCTCGGATCGTCGAGCTTGAGACCGAGGTAGTCGCGGCCCTCGTTGGAGGTCTTCGACCATGCGGCGCCGATCTCGGCGCGGCCGACCAGCACCCGGTGGCTGGGAGCGTTCTCGCCAGTGGCGCGTGTGTCTGGGACGATGCGCACGTTCTTGGCTTGAACGCTGAGGGTGACGATTTCACCGGTGAATTCGTTCGAGGCGGACTTCTTGAAGGTGCCGATGGTAGCCATTGTAAGTCTCCGTTTTCTGTTCCCGAGCCCGCACCGTGCGGCCTCGATGGCGATCACTTGGCCGGAGGGGACCGACGTCGCATCGCTTGCGACCGGAGCAACGCGGAGGACGGCGCGGGAACGGCTTTCTTGTCTCGCGAGGAATGGCGGCGCTCGGGGTCCCCATGCGCTTGCGGCATGGGGTGGGAGCCGGCAGGGGAAGAAAGTCGAGACGCGCCGTTGCGGCCTAGGCGGTCGAGGCTTCAGCCGTCCTTCGGCCAGATCAGCCCATTGAACAGGCCGTTTGGAGCGCTCTTGGGACTGATTGGCAACGGAGACGTTGGCGTGCACGCGCCTCCGGCAGATCGCTACAGGCTTCACCGGCATCGCCCACGCATTCCAGGCACAGATTCCGCGCACCTGCAACGCCGCCTTCACCGCCCGCGCTGCCGTCCTGCCACCGCCTGGTCGGCCTGGCATGGGCATCGGCCGAAGGCCAGGTCCACAAACGAGGCCGCGTCGACATTTGGCCTTGCTCGATCCTGGCATGGAATCCGATTGGTCCCACAAGAATGAGGTGGCTAGGCCTTCCACGGTCTGGTCCATCCGCCTCGCTCGCGCGGGTCTAGGCTCGAACCACGTCCCTGCCGGATTGGTCGGCGGCTGTCATGCCCGCGACCCTGAGATATGCCGTGACGCCGATGGCGGTCGCGCCAATGACGGAAAAGACGATCTGCCAGGCTTCTGAAGGCATCATGTGCTTCGCGATGCCATGGGAGGCATGGTAGCCGGCAACGACCGCAGGCGCGATAAAGACCAGCGTGATCGCCAGCTTGGCCCACATGGGGCTGATAACGCTGAGGAGGATTTGGCCGACGCCGAGCGTCAACCCGGCTGGGAGGCTACCGACGAGGATCGCGCCAAGCCAGCCGGCACCGGTGTTGAATGCCCAGGTGCCTGCGCTGACGCCGACGAACAACGGAAGGGCGAAGATAGCAAGCGTGAAGAGCAACCAGCACAGGATGCCGATGGTCGCGATACAAACGAATATGCCGAGGATGATCATGGTGATGTCTCCGAGAGAATAGCTCTGGCGATTGCGCCTTCCACCACCACCTCGGCGCAGCGCAGAGCATAGCAACGAAAACCACCGGCGAAAACGGCCAAAGCTCTGTTTCGCCAGCGGCAATGTTCGCCCCGTCATGGGGCGAACGGGTCAATTTCGCCGATGATGGCGGTGTCGTCGCCGTCATACTCGTTCGCCGGTACGACCGAGAGAGTGCCATCGCCGGCACGAAAAATGACGATGGCGACCATGAGGGTGGCGGCGAGGCTGAAGGCGAAGGCATGTGCGTCGGCGAAGGACATCGATCCGGCTCCTGTTTAGAGCGGAGGAACATCCCCCGCTGACAGGCGCCCGATGTGTTCGGCCGATGGCCGCAATCACCGCGAAGGCGAAGCCGCAGCGGCGGCACGCTTCGCGTAGTCCGACCCCTTGCGGGTTGATGGCGTCAGGCCGTCGGCTGGACCAAGGATCAGCGTCGTATGGCAGGGGTGGTGCTGTGCTTCTGGTGGTGACGGACGATCTCCGAAGCCGCCCGTGCGATTCCTCGCGCACGAACGCTGCACCTAGGCTCGAAGCGCCCCTGTTCGGCGGAAAGCCGGCGCCGGGGTAGTCGGGGGCCAGTTTCGAATGACCGAAGTGGGGGCCGAAATCGGACTAGCAGCTCTGTGACGTGGACCTAAAAGAGCGGACACAACCATCAACGCGGCATCGCGCTCTGGGCTGAGTTGCGCCACGAATGGCGGACGGCTTGCACTGGACTCGAAAGGTTACGGCATTTTCATCGGAACACAGGGCGATAAAGGTTTGACGGGCTTACCGTTTCAATCGCAATCCTTCGATTTCCCGCTAGTGCACGTACCCCCGCTTCGGCAGCGACAGCCGCGCAATATCCATCCCAGGCGTCTGCGGCAATTTCCGGGAATTCACCGGTTTGGACGAATTTCAAGAAGGCACGGTTCTGACGGCGATAGGCCTCTGCGTAGCGGCCTCTCCAATCCTCCTCGTAGCGCCTGACATGCTGCAGGCCTGCGTCGACCGTCGCAAAGGCCAGTGCGCTGATCGATGTAGCGCCTCTCTCACCAACCAGTTCCGCGCGCACATCATATCCGTAGGCGGCATTGTTGTTGATCTCTATGTTGACCAGTTGTCCGTCCGACGTCTCCAAAACCATCAGAACGGGTGCGACCCTCGAATCCGAGCGGCGCGGTTGGAAGGCGGAGATGCTGATGTATTCGACGCCGACCACGAAGCGCGCCACGTCAAATTCATGCGGAGCTGAATTGGTGATCGCCATTGCTGCTGTAAAATCGGTTTGGGGAGTTTCCACGTTGCGATGGAAGTTGTGCATCATCAGCGCTCGACCGAGCCGCCCGCCGTCCAATGCGGCTTTCATTTCGGTGTAGGACTGGTCGAAGCGGCGCATGAAACCAACTTGGACGAAGCGGCGGCCGACAGCTACCTCGCTTTGCATGACTTCAAGGCATTCCCGTGAGAACTGCGACAATGGCTTCTCACACAGAACTGGTTTCGAGGCTCGGATGCTGGCGAGCGAAAGCGGAGCGTGTGTAAAATCAGGGCTCGCGATCAACACGGCGTCGACATCCTTGCGCGCGATTGCGTCTTCCGGATCGATCAAGACGTGTTTTGCACCGACGCGATCCGCCAAATGACGTGCACGCTCTTCAGAGGCATCGCAGACGACTTGCAAAGTCACTCCCGGCAGGTCTTCGGCGAAGATCCGGGCGTGGTCACTTCCCATGATGCCGGCACCGATGACTGCAAGGCGAATTGACATCAAGAGTCTCCACTTCGCGCTACTGTTAGCGAGCAGCCGTCTTTGCAAAGAGCATTGTTTACGCGCTAACTTCGATCCATGCGCCGCTGCCAGAGGACCTTCTTACGTCCTCGACCAAGGTCTGGATACGCGCGCCGGATCGGAAGTTCGTCGGTTCTGGGCCAGCTCCGGAAATGGCTTTGACGAAATTCGCGAACTCAATCGCCTTCAGGTCGTTGAAACCCAACTGATGTCCCGGTGCGACACAGAACAGCCCATAGGGGTCATGATCAGGACCGGCTTCGATACGCCTGAACCCACGACGTCCGGCCCGGTCCGCAGCACTGTAGAAATGCAACTCGTTGAAGTGTTCCTGCGAGAAACCCAGCGCTCCCTTGGTGCCGTACACCTCGAAATCATGCTGCATCTTTCTGCCGGTGGCGATCCAGCTAGCCTCGATAGTGCCGGAGGCGCCGTTGTCGAATCGAACGAACATCCGCGACAGGTCGTCGACTTCTACATTTCGTCGGCCGCCGGAACCGTCGGGGCGCGAACTGATCACCGTCTCGCAATCGCCTAGAACCCGTCTTATCGGGCCGAGAAGATATTCGGCCGTAGCAAGCGCGTGGCTTCCGAGGTCTGCAAGGGCACCGCCACCGGCTGGATCGTGGCGGAACGTAAACGGGGCTTCTGGATCACCCATATAGTCCTCGGCATGGATGCCGCGATAGCTGCGGATCTCGCCAAGCTCTCCGGCCCGGATCATGTCACGTGCCAAGCGCAGCATCGGATTACAAAGGTAGTTGAAGCCGACTTGAGTACACACGCCCGCCCTCTCGGCTGCTTCAGCCATTTCCAAGGCGTCGGCGGCCAGCGGTGCCAGCGGCTTTTCGCAGTAAACGTGCTTGCCGGCGGCAATGGCGGCGAGCGCCATTTCCTTATGGAAGGCATTCGGCGCAGTGATATCGATCAGGTCGATTTCGGGATCGGAAACCAGAGCGCGCCAGTCGCCACTCGATTTTTTAAATCCTAGCGCTTGGGATGCCTGGAAGGCGATGTCATCGGCCCGGTCGGCGATGGTGTGGAGAACGATCTCGAATGGCAGATCGAACACACGTTGCGCGGTTGCGAAGCCGAACACATGGGTCTTGCCCATGAAGCCTGAGCCGATCAGGCCAATGCGCAGCTCAGGTCTGACTGTCATGCTTCCAGGCTCATAAGGTGTAAGTTCGGAATGGTCCATTGAGGACCGTCCATGGGAGCAGGAGGCGGGATTTCTCCCGCCTCCTTTCCTGGTTTACTTCGCGATACAGGTGTCGGCCGTCTCCGGCGTGCAGACGTCAAGTCCCGTGTAGGTCGGATCCGTCGGAGCCGGCTTGCCGTCCTTCATGTCCTTGAGCGCGAACATGGTCTTGTAGCCCATTTCGAATGGACGCTGACCGACCTGGCCGAGGGAGTACCCTTCCTTCATTTGTTCGATCTGCGTGGGCAAGGTATCGGCAACGACCAGCGCCAGTTCCTTCTTGGCGATCTTGTCCTTGTACGGCTCGACCGCGGCGCGGTTGGCGTCCGGCACAAATTGCGGGAAGCCACCGGTCGGCACGAATGCGTCAAGGTTCGGCATCTTTGCCATAAAGTCCTGGAACTGCTGTACCGACAGCGGGAAATCGTCGTTGGTGTAGAGCGGGCAGCCAGGCGCCTCCGTCCAGCCGTTTTGGCCGGTCAGGGGATCCCCCGGCGATGCGGCCGACTTGGTCCCGGAGAGCGTGTCGCGGATGCCCTGCATGCGCTCGTTGTGGTTTGCCGCTGCTGCGCCGCCAGACTGGATGCAGATGGTGCCGCCTTTCGGCTTGATCGTTTGCACGATCTTGGCGAGGTTCTCGCCGATCTCGTAGTTGTGCGTTCCGACATAAGCGGCGCGCAGATCCTTGTTCTCAGGCAGCACGTCCGCGTCCCAGGTCAGCACAGGAATACCAGCTTCCTTCGCGGCCTGCAGCGCGACGGCCATAGCTGCCGCGTTCGCCGGTGCGACGGCGATGCCATCGACCTTCTTGGCAACCAGATCCTGCACGATCTGGACCTGCTCCTCACCGCCACCGTGCTCGCCGGGTCCGATGTACATGCACTCGAATGCGCCGTTGGACTCGGCCTCCGCCTTCTTGCAGCCGTCACGAGCCTGGTCGAAATAGGGGTTGTTCATGTTCTTCGGCACCAGCGCGAATGTGTATTTCTGCTGGGCGTAGGCCTGTCCGGCCGTCAGGGCGGACGCGGCGACCGCAGCCGCCAAAAGATACTTCTTCATAGATGTTCCTCCGTTTGTTGTGTTCACCTCAGGATTTTCCACCAGCCTGGGCTGGCAGAGATCTAGCCGCGCTTGATGATGAAGAAGGACTTCAGCGATCTGCCGGACGTCCCCATGCCAAGAAGCACAGCGAGAATGATGAAGATGCCGACGAAGGCACCCTGCCAGTTGGAATCGATGCCCGCCATCAGCAGGGCATTGCGCACGACCTCGAGGAAGGCCGATCCGATAACCGCGCCAAATGCGGTGCCATAGCCACCCATCAGGCTGGCGCCGCCGATGACGGTGCCGGCGATAACGCGCAACTCGTAACCTGTTCCCACCGCGTTGATCGCCGAGCCGCTGTAACCGAGCAGGAGCAGGGATGCGATCGAGGCACAGAACGACGAAAACACGTAGGCCTGGAACTTGATCTTGTCGACGGGGACGCCAGTCATGCGTGCCGCGGCCTCGTTGCCGCCGATAGCGAACAGATGGCGGGCCCATGCGGTGAAGATGAACACCCAGCCGAGGGCAAGCGCCATGACGACCATCACCCAGAAGTGGGACGAGAACTGCGGTATCCAGTTGGGAACCCAACCGTCCGGCGAATGTATTGGCCACTTTGCCTGGCCGATCGCCTTTACAATCGGCGCGTCGGGCCCGAACTGATAGAGCATCTGGTTGCCTGACAGCACGACAGCCAATGATCGCGCGACCGACAGCATGCCGAGCGTGACGACGAAGGATGGCATGCCGATATAGGCGACGAAGAAGCCATTGAACGATCCACAGGCGATGCCTGCGAAAAGGCCAGCGCTAAAGGCGACGTACCATGAATGATGCGCGGTCAGCAGCACCCCGGCAACGATGGCGACGAGGCCCATGACTGAACCCACCGATAGGTCTATCCCGCCCGTAATCAGGACCACGGTCATGCCCAACCCCATGATGGCGATGGGCGCGAAATTGCGGGTGATGTTGGTTGCGTTTTCGGCTGTACCGAAACTCGGTTCCAGCATGCTCATGAACACGACAAGGACGAAGAGTGCGACCGAAACCCAGAAAGCCTGACTGGTCCTCAACTTCTGGAATGCGGACTGTTCCACGATGCCGACAACATCGGCGATCGAGGCGTGGCTTTCCGGCGCGGCTTGGGTCTGGTTAGGCTGCACGGATCGCTCCCGTGATTAGTCCGGTGATTTCTTCCGGCGATGTCTGATCGGTGGGTTTGTCGGCAACCTTGGTGCCGCGCCTTAGAACGACGATGCGGTCGCAGACGGCAAAAACGTCTGGCATGCGGTGGCTGATCAAGATTACCGCGACACCGCGCGCTTTCATGCGTCGGATCAGATCCAGAACTTCCGCGACCTGGCGCACGGAGATCGCAGCAGTCGGTTCGTCCATCAGGACGAGTTTGGCGTTGGACAAACGGGTCCTGGCAATCGCGACAGCCTGACGCTGACCGCCCGACATTTTCTTGACGAGATCACGCGGCCGCGTTTCCGATTTCAGTTCGCCAAACAGTTCCGCGGAACGATCGATCATCGCCTGCTTGTCGAGGATCCGGAACGGCCACACGCCCTTCTTCAGTTCACGACCCAGGAACACGTTTTGTGCGGCGGTCAGGTTGTCGGCCAGCGCGAGATCCTGATAAACGACCTCGATCCCCGCCGCGCGGGCGTCGAGCGGCTTGTGGAAATGGCAGGCCTTGCCGTCGACCCTGATCTCGCCTTCGGTCGGGAGAAAATTCCCGGAGATCAACTTGACCATGGTTGACTTGCCGGCGCCGTTATCGCCCATAAGGCCTGCCACTTCACCAGGCTTGATCGAAAAGCTGACGTCTGACAGCGCACGGATTGCCCCGAAGCTTTTGCCAACGCCCTGCACTTCAAGCAAAGACACGTGGTTCTCCTCCCATCGACCCGGCGGCTCTTGGAGTCTCGCCTCGCCTCATTTTGCAATGGATATTGCATATGAAGTTCTTCAGCAGCAATGCCTATTGCAGAGTTGTGCAATTTGCAACAAGTATTTTTGACGTGATGTAAGTATCTGTTTTAAAAGAGATTATTTTTCCGCACGGCCCCGTATATAATCGAGATTGTTGATCGTCCGGCTGCGCAGCCTTCTGGTCTGTTGCAACGATCTTGTTACATTGCCAAGCAGCCGTTAGTTCCGGCGACGCTAGTTCGCGAGAGGCCGGATCTGATCAATGGCTGTCCAACAGCGCGCGTTGTCCATTCAGCTCTTTGCCGTTGACCACCAGTGTGGGGTCGATCCTGCTCTCAAAGAAATCGAGCACGTTCTGGACCGCCGACACGGCCATCCGTTCACCGCATTCGATGGTCAGCCCAGCAATATGAGGCGACAGGATCACCTGATCGCAGGACAGCAGCGGATTGTCGGGAGCCGGGGGTTCCTCGTCGAAGACATCGAGGCCAGCGGCCGCGACCTTGCCGGACTGAAGGGCTGCGAGGAGTGCCTTTTCGTCGACCACCCCGCCGCGCGCGGTGTTCACGATCCAGGCTCCTGACTTCATAAGGGAGAACTCGCGCTCAGCGATCACAGGAACCTCTCCCTTGGGAGCATGCACGGAAATCGCATCCGCCCACTGAAGCGCCGATGCCAGATCGGAGACGGCTTTCGCAGGTCCTTCCGGCCATCCAATTTTTTCGAGATACGGATCGTAGGCGGCGATTTCCATGGAAAAGGCAGCCGCCATCTTCGCGAGATGTCGGCCGATGCGGCCGTAGCCCAGGATCAGCAGATGTTTGCCTGCCAGTTCTGAAGCTTCCAGCTTGTTGCGCCAGTTCCAGCCGCCCTCGCGGACAGACCGGTCGCCGCGCACAGCCCGCTTGGCGCAGGCAAGGAGCATCATCATGGCGTGCTCGGCGACGGATATGGAATTGACGTCTCCGACAACAGCAAGCGCGATGCCGCGCTTGTTGAGGGATGGCAAATCGACGGAGTCGTAGCCGACACCGTGGCGGGACACGATCCGGAGCTTGCCAGCCTTCTCGACGGTCGGAGCCGAGAGAGGCTGGGTGCGGATCACCAATCCATCGGCCTTGTCGATCAGGTGGGCATAGCTTGGCTCCGAAACCTCCTCGACGTAGTCGTAGGTGATGCCGGCGACCTGATCGAGCAACGCTATACCAGCCGGGTGGAGCTTCCCGGCAACCAGAACATGCGGCATCAGTACCCTCCCTCGGAACCGGCGCTGACGCTTGATCCGCCCGTGAGTTCCCTGAACTTTTTGACATTCGCTTCCGCCGCACCGGCCAGCATGCGTACGTCGTTGGAGACGGTGGTCATGTTGTAGCCCCACCCGATCGCACGCGCCGCGTAGGCCGGCGTTCCACAGTGCAACGCCGCCGTGATGCCGGTTCTTTTGCAGGCCGCCGCGATGCGCTGGATGGCCTCGATCATCTCCGGCTCCTCGCGGTCGAAGGCGGGCGGCAGCCGGCCCTGGGTCATGCCGAGGGTCAGGTCAGCCGGCCCAACGTAGATCCCATCCAGTCCAGGGGTCGAGACAATCGCGTCGAGGTTCTCAATCGCCTCGGCGGTCTCAATCATGGCAAAGGCAAGTATTTCGCCGTTGGATTCCGAAGCATAATTGGCGCCGGCCGCGAAGTTCGCACGTGTCGGACCAAAGCTTCGGCTGCCCAGCGGCGGATAGCGCAGGTAGCTAACAAACTCGGCCGCCTGTTCGGCGGTATTCACCATCGGACAGATGACGCCGTAAGCACCCGCGTCGAGCACTTTCATGATGATGCCTGGCTCCAGCCAAGGCACCCTGACGAGCGGCACCGTGGCGGAGGCCCGCATAGCCTGGAGCATGGGCAACAGGCCGTTGTAGTCGAGCGCTCCATGTTGGAGGTCGACGCCGATGCTGTCGTAACCTTGCGCCGCCATGATCTCGGCGATGAAGCTGTTGCCGATGGAAAGCCAGCCATTGATGGTCGGCTTCCCTTCCGCCCAAAGCTGCTTGAGCCTGTTCTTGATCATGAAACGCCTCTTAGAATACGATTTGAGCCAGCTTGGTATCGAGATAGTCCCGGATACCTTCCGCGCCGCCTTCCCGGCCCATGCCGGAATGATTAGTCCCGCCAAACGGCGCCTCGGAAGCGGCGAGCGCAAAGCTGTTGATGCCGACCATTCCGGCTTTCAGCGTCGCGACAACTCTGCGGGCGCGTCCTGCATCCCGGGTGAAGGCGTAGGCGGAAAGCCCCATCTTCGAGGCGTTTGCCCGATCCAGGACCTCCTCTTCGGACGAGAAACTGGTGATTGCCGCGACCGGACCAAAATTCTCCTCGGCAAAGACGGTCATGTTGTCTGAAACATCTGTAAGGACCGTCGGCTCAAAGAAATGACCGGAGTTGAAGGCCGGCGAGCGGCGACCGCCGGCGGCAATCCTGGCCCCGGACTTCTCCGCATCGACGACGATTTTTTCGATCTCGTCGAGCCTCCTGGCATTGATCAGGGGACCCATCTGCACCGTCGGATCGAGACCATCGCCCAGCTTCAGGGCTTTCGCTCGCGCGACGAAACCCTCGACGAAAGCATCGTGGACCTTTTCGTGGATGAAGAAGCGGTCTGGCGTGACGCAGACCTGCCCGGCATTGGCGAATTTCGTGGGCACGGAGACGTTGAGCGCACTTTCGATGTCCGCGTCGTCGAAGACGATGAGAGGCGCGTTGCCGCCAAGCTCCATCGACACCTTCTTCACCGTATCGGCTGCGTCCCGCAGCATTTGCTGCCCGACCCGTGTAGACCCGGTCAGCGACACCTTGCGCACAAGCGCCGACGCCATCAACGGAGCATAGGTCGTGGCCGTCGAACCGACCAGAAGGCCGACCGCGCCTGGGGGCAGCCTCCCGGCACGAATGCAGTCCATCATCACCATCGCGACGCCTGGCGTCTGGCTTGACGGCCGCACGATGACCGAGCACCCAGCAGCAAGTGCCGGAGCGACCTTGCGGGCGACGAGAAAGGCCGGAAAATTCCATGCCGTGAACGCTGCCGCGACGCCGATAGGCTCGTGCAGCACTTCGAAGCGGCCTTGCGGGACACGGCTCTCGATGATGCGGCCGTAAATGCGGCGAGCCTCTTCTGCGTACCAGCGGAACTGATCCGTCGCCAGCATCCACTCTCGTCCGGCTTGCGCAATGGGCTTGCCAGTCTCCAATGTAATCATCCGGGCGGCTTCGTCCTGCCGCCGGCCCATTTCGTCGGCGATGGCGTGAAGCGCGTCGGCGCGTTCGAACGCGCTCTTTGCCCGCCACGCGGCAAGGCCGCGTTCAGCCGCCGTCAACGCTGCCTGCGCATCTTCCAGCGTGGCTGCCGGCGCTTCGCCAAGTGGACGTTCGGTGACCGGACTGGCTACCGTCGCCGTGCTTCCGTCGGAGGCGGCGCACCATTCCCCACCTATGAAAAGTCCATATTTGTCATACATTGCCGCCACCAATCTCGCTGGTGTGGACCACGCGACGTTCGGCTATCGATTTCTTCGCGGCTTCGGCGAGAACGAGCGCAAGGCGTCCGTCCTCGAAAACGACCGACGGCTGGCGTCCATTTTCGATGGCGTCGACGAAGTCGTCGATTTCAGCGTTGAACGCTTCCCTGTATCGCTCGATAAAGAAATGGAGGTAGGGTTGCGCCCGATCGCTCAGCCCATCGGCATAGATACGGGCCTCATGCGCGCGTCGGTTTTCGGAAATCGCCATGCCGGCCGATCCGAAAGCCTCGACCCGCTGATCATACCCGTAGACCGCCCGTCGCGAGTTGTTGATGATGCACTGCTTGCCGCTGGCGGTGCTCAAAACCACGGTTACCGTATCCCAGTCATTCGTCTCGGCCATCAGGTCGGCGTCGACCAGCCGGCTGCCGGTCGCAAAGACCTCAACAGGCTCTTCACCGAGCATGAAGCGAGCCATGTCAAAATCGTGGATTGTCATGTCGCGAAATATGCCACCGGACACGCGTATGTAGGCAGCTGGCGCCATGCCGGGATCGCGGGACGTGATGATCACCTGGTGAAGCTCGCCGAGCTCGCCGCTCTGGATAGCCGCCCGCACGGCAGCATGTCCGGGGTCGAAGCGGCGGACGAAGCCGATCATGATGGGCAGCTTGTTTCCACGGATGTTTGCCGCACAGCGATCGACACGCTTCAGATCGAGGTCGATGGGCTTCTCGCACAACACCGGCTTTCCGGCCGCCACCGCCCGCTCGATGTAGTCGACATGGGTATCGGTCGCCGTTGCGATCAACACGGCGTCGACATCGTTTGTGTCGAACATGGCGTCAGCCGAATCCAACGCGGGGACGGAGAGCATGGTTGCCACTTCGTCGGCCGCGGCGCGATTGACGTCATAGACCGCCGCCAGTTTCGTTCGTGGGTGTGCAGCGATGTTGGCCGCGTGCATGCGCCCGATGCGCCCGCAACCGAGCACGCCAATTCTGAGCATTGAATTCCTCCGCAACAATATTTTTGCAATGATCGTTGCAAAACGGTTGATTTGTCAATGGTTATTTCGTAATAGTCTGCACAACGGAAATTCGCCAGGGAGGAA
This sequence comes from Mesorhizobium sp. M0615, assembly GCF_040320805.1. Taxonomy (NCBI): domain Bacteria; kingdom Pseudomonadati; phylum Pseudomonadota; class Alphaproteobacteria; order Hyphomicrobiales; family Phyllobacteriaceae; genus Mesorhizobium; species Mesorhizobium sp. M0615. The sequence continues at coordinate 45,870 of NZ_JAMYQI010000016.1, forward strand.
GCGATGACGAAGACCATTCGTCTGACCATGACGCAGGCGCTTGTGCGCTATTTGAGCAATCAATTCACCGTCATCGACGGCGGCAAGGTTCCGCTGTTTGCGGGCGTGTTCGCGATTTTCGGTCACGGCAATGTCACCTGCCTGTCGGAGGCCCTGGAGGCCGCGCAGGACGTCCTTCCCACATGGCGCGGCCAGAACGAGCAGTCCATGGCACTAGCCGCGATCGGATTCGCGAAGGCCAAGCGCCGGCGCCAGATCATGATCGCCGCCACCTCTATCGGCCCGGGCGCTCTGAACATGGTAACCGCCGCTGGCGTCGCCCATTCAAATCGCCTTCCGGTACTGATGATTGCCGGCGACACCTTTGTCAGCCGCCGGCCGGATCCCGTGATGCAGCAGGTGGAGCACTTCAGCGATCCCACAATCAACGTCAACGACGCGTTCAAGGCGGTGACTCGCTACTGGGACCGTATTGTCCATCCCGAACAGATCATCTCCTCGCTGCCCCAGGCGGTGGCGGTTCTGCTTGATCCGGCCGACTGCGGGCCGGCCTTCATCGCCCTCCCCCAGGACGTGCAGGAAATCGCCTGGGATTATCCCGAGTCATTCTTCGAACCCACGGTCCATGCGATTCCCCGACCCCGGCCGGATCGCGCGCGTCTCGAGGAGGCGGTGCGTCTTCTCAAGACGGCCAAGCGTCCGCTGATCATTTCGGGCGGCGGCGTGCGTTACTCCGGTGCGGAAGCCACGCTTGCTAAATTCGCTGAAGCGCGTGGCATACCGCTTGCCGAAACCATCGCCGGCAAGGGCACCGTGACGCACGACCATCCCGCCCATGTAGGCCCGATCGGCATCGTCGGCTCGACATCGGCGAACGCGCTTGCCGGCGAAGCCGATGTGATCGTGGCGGTCGGTACGCGGCTCATGGACTTCACGACGGGATCGTGGAGCGCGTTCAGCCCCGACGCCAAATTCGTCTCGATCAACGCCGCACGGTGGGATGCCACGAAGCACCGGGCTCTCGCCGTGGTCGGCGATGCGCTGGAAACCATCAACGAGGTCGGGGCCGCGCTTGGTGACTGGAAGGCAGACAGCCGTTGGACCGAAAAGGGCAAGGTTGAGTTTGCCAAATGGAACACCGCGCTCGATGGCTTCCAGAAGCCCACGAATGACCCGGTTCCGACCTACGCGCAGGTCGTCGGCGTGGTCAACGCGAAGGCCGGCGAGCGAGATCTGCTGATCACCGCGGCGGGCGGGCTTCCCGGAGAAGTCATGAAGAATTGGCGCGTGAAAGAGCCGAACACGTTCGACTGCGAGTTCGGATTTTCCTGCATGGGCTACGAGATCTCTGCCGGATGGGGTGCGGCGATGGCGGATCCGACCCGCACGCCGATCGTGATGATCGGCGACGGCACCTACATGATGATGAATTCCGACATCTACTCTTCGGTTCTCGCCGGCCACAAGATGATCCTGATCGTCTGCGACAATGGCGGTTACGCGGTGATCAACCGGCTCCAGAACGCCAAGGGCGGCGCATCCTTCAACAACATGATCAAGGATTGCCGGGTTAAGGAGCCGTTTCCGGTCGATTTTGCAAAACACGCCGAGGCCATGGGCGCCCTTACGCAGCGGGTTGAGAGCCTTGCGGATCTCGGCCAGGCCGTGGAGTGGGCCAAAGGGACAGATCGCACCACGGTGATCACCATCGTCTCCGATGGATACACCTGGACACCCGGCGATGCCTGGTGGGATGTCGGCGTGCCGCAGGTCAGCGAACGGTCCGAGGTTCGTGAGGCTCATTCCGCGCAAGCCGAAGGCCGCAAACGGCAGCGCATAGGAGTCTAGGTTTTTCTCACGCCCACCGGGCCTCTGCCGGAACGATGCCGCACTCCCTGAGCATTGTTCCGGCAGTTTTTTCGCGGCGCTAAAAGTTGGCGGCGGCAGCTGAAATGATGATGGAGTTCAAGATGAGAGCCAAGCTTGGCATCGCGCCGATCGCCTGGTGGAACGACGACCTGGCGGAATTGAGCGACGACGTTTCGCTGGAGGAGTGTCTGCGGCAGGCACGCGAGGCCGGCTTCACCGGCATGGAGACCGGCCGCCGTTTCCCGATGGACGCGGCGGTACTCGAACCAATTCTGAGACAGAACGGCATGCGCGTCTGCGGCGGCTGGTTCTCCGGTCTTCTGCTTGACGGCGATATCGAAGCGGAGAAAGACCGCATCGCTCAGCAGATGCAACTCTTCAAGGCCGTGGACGCGCCCTGCATCGTCTACGGCGAGACTGCCGGAACCATACAGGGCGACCGTTCCGCGCCGCTTTCCACCAAGCGGCGGCTCTCGGAAGACGAGATCAAAATCTATGGTCGCAAGATGACTACCTTCGCCGAATGGTGTTCGGACGAAGGCATGCCGATTTCCTACCACCACCACATGGCCGCGCCGATCGAGACCGAGGAAGAGCTCGACATCCTGATGAAGCATTCCGGCGAGGGTCTGGCCCTGCTCTACGATGCCGGCCACATGGCCTTTGCCGGCGGCGACGTACTGCGAGTGATCGACAAGCACCACGCCCGCATTTCGCACGTACACACCAAGGATATCCGCCAGGCAGTCGTAGACGGGCTAGACCGCACCCGGGAAAGTTTTCTCGACGCGGTGATCAAGGGAGCCTTCACCGTGCCGGGCGACGGCTCGCTCGACTTCGAGGCGATCGTCAAGCGCTTGGCCAGCCACGGCTACGAAGGCTGGTTCGTCGTTGAAGCCGAGCAGGATCCCGTCAAAAGTCCGCCGCTCGAAATGGCAAAGATCGGTCACAAGGAATTGCTGCGCGTCATGGCCGCGGCTGGCTACACAGTGGAGGACAAGGCATGAACCGGATGGATGGTAAGATCTGCGTCGTCACCGGATCGACGCAGGGACTGGGCGCGGCTATCGCGCGCCAGCTCGCGCAAGCCGGTGCGGCTGGCGTCGTCACGCTTGGCCGCAACGAAAGCAAGGGCCGCGCGGTGGCCGCCGACATTTCGCACGCCACGGGCGTGCCCGTGCACTATGTCAACGCCGATCTTGGAAACGTCGAGGATTGCCGCCGCGTGATCGCGGAAGCGGAGCGCGTTTTCGGAAGGATCGACGTGCTGGTCAATGCAGGCGCGCGGACGGACCGGGGCACGATCCTCGACACGTCGCCAGAATTGTTCGACGCCCTGTTCGCCGTGAATGTGCGCGGACCCTATTTCCTCATGCAGGAGGCCATTCGGCACATGATCCGCAATGGCATCGAGGGTTCGATCTGCAACATCGGCTCGATCTCGCAGCAGGCCGGCCAGCCCTTCATCAACGTCTACTGCGCCACCAAGGCGGCACTGGCGACCCTGACCCGCAACACGGCGTTTTCCGTCATGAAGAACCGCATTCGCGTCAACCAGCTGGATATCGGCTGGATGGGATCCGACCATGAGCGGGAATTGCAGGCGAGCGAGAAGGGTGATCCCGACTGGGAGGCGAAAGCCGTTGCCAACCTACCCTTCGGACGCCTGATCGACCCCCGCGAAGCCGCGCGGGCGGTAAACTTTCTCGTTTCGGACGATGCCGGGCTCATGACGGGTGCCGTCGTGGATTACGACCAGACCGTGCTTGGCGCCGCACCCGGCCCCATGGCCGTGCCTGAGAAGGCGATGACGCTCTGAAGGCATCCGGACGTTCAGAGAATGGGAAGTGATTCCCTTTTGGGGCTGTATCCTGTCTCGGCGCCTACTGCGCTGTCACTGTTGGAATTCGGGGATTGAGCGTGTTCTTCTGAATGCGCGCGGCCAAGCCCATGGTGACGGCCTGCGCGAGGCACATCGGTGCAGCCAGTGAGCGCGAGAACGTGTATTCGTGCTCCGGCACCGCGAAGAGCACCCGCGCGCTCTTGGCGAGAGGCGACAGAGTGCTGTCCGATATTGCCACGATCGGCACGCGGCGCTGAGCAGCCTCCTCCACGATATTGACAACCTCGTTGGCGTAGAAGCGGAAAGACACGGCGAACAGCAGGTCCGTAGTCCGCATCGCCCGCCCCATATGCGTAGCCAATCCGCCGCCGGGGTCCAGCAGAACGCAGCGCTTGCCCAACATCGTCAATATGTAGCGAAGAAGGTCGACGACTGGCGCCGAGCGCAACTGGCCGAGGAGGTAGATGACATCCGCTCGTTCCAGCAGGTCGACCGCCTCGCTTAGCCGATCAGGATCGATCCCGTTCAGGAGATCCTGAAGGGAAGCTATGTCGCGCACGACAAGATCTTGCATAAATCCAAATTCACTTTGGTCGACCCGCCCTCCAAGCTCGGTTTCCAGAGCCTTGACCCGAGCCTCGAAGCCGGGCGCGGCGGTCGACAGCCGTTTCTGAAAGAGGGACTGAAGTTCCTTGAACCCCTCATAGCCGAGCGCTTGGGCAAAGCGCACGAAGCTCGACGCGTGCACACCGCTAATGTCGCCGATTGAATTCACAGATTTGACAGCGACGTCGTTAGGGTTCTGCGTGAGATAGAGTGCGATCTTTTGGTATGACTTGCTCATTTCATCGTAGCGATCGTGAATGAGCCGGATCAGTTCCTCATAATCTCGCGGCGCTTTCGTGGCGGATTTCATCTCTCAATCTTTCGCAATATTCATTGCATCATGACGTATTGACGTTGATTGCGCTAGCTAAATCCGTCGCCAAGGCACCCCCTATTCAAGATGTTTAAGCGGCCCAAGGAAACGTCGATAGCTGCTTCCAATGGGCTCTGCGAGACAACGCCCTCTACTGGGGACGGCCCGAGCTTGACCTAACGCGATCGCAGCCTCGTAGCTTGCTGTCGATCACGAGATCGAACAGCCACCGATCTCTCGTGCGCCCCTATCGAGATTGCCCAAACCTACCGCTGCTTCAGGGGCTTCTTTACGCCGACCTTTAGGCCGACCTTCCATGCTGGGCGACCCAATGCAGCAGGATCATATTGCGGCGGTACCCTTGGTTCTCCTTTGGCCACCATTGGCCGTTGGAGAATGCGCGAACGCCAGGTTCCGAGTGGGCCGAATCCAAACTGGCTGGTTTCGGCCTGCAAAACGAAAACTGCCGTTTGGCAACCCACCCCTTTGGACGATAGACCGTCTGCAACGGATGATTTAGTTGGGTTCGAGAGTCCATGAACAACTCCATGAACCATGCGTGACGAACATAATCAACGATCCCGCGCTGTGAACAGTGCCTCGTCAGGACCAAGGTCGTTGCGGACCGCACGTTTGATGGTGGCCGGCACCGACGGGTCGTCAAGGTCGTAATTGCCAAGACCGCTTAGGGCGGCGCGCCGGTCGATCTCAGTCCCGATGAAATCCATGACAACGCGAGCCGCGGCAATGACCCGGGCTGGGCCATGGCTGAGGCTAATGGTTAGTCCGTTCATTCGCCTCGACTTACGCCCACGCGGATAGAGGAACATCGTGGAGGCTTCCCGGCCCGTCCCACGGTGATAGTCGATATTGATCAACCGATCGCCAACGCTGCCAACAATACCACGATAGGTGATGAAGGCTGACGACGCGTCCGCCGCCTCGTCCTCTCCGAGGTAGCGCTGTTTGACCGATGATACCAGCATACCCTCACTCTCGTACCAGTGCACCAGCTCTCGCTTGATCCGGTGGCCGCCGAGGTAGGTGTAAAAATACTTGAAATAGAAGCCTCGATACTCAGCCACCTGAGACAGCCCGTTCCCTAAGACGGCGCGACGAAGATCATCCCATTGCCGTGATGCCGGCGCAGGCTCCACCATGGTTCGGGGCTTGAAGGATGCCGCAAACGCGGCGCTTGGCATGAACAAATGTTCGGGTTCGAGGCCGAAAAAGTCGTTGATCAGCTTGTAGTTATGCCGCGAGGGAACCGCCGTGCCAGCCAAGTAGCGGTTGAATTGCTGGCGGTTAATTTTCAACCGCCGGCATACCTCAGACACGGAACGGTAGTGATCGCAGCAGAACTGGAGATTTGCACAAAAATCGCCCTTGCGTTCGGCGAAGATGAGGTGAGGTGGAAACATAGCAGACCTCCACTTTTTTAGCTACCTGAAGCGTAGATCGCTAAAAGTCGCTTAATCTAGCGCACAAGCCTTTGATGGCGTCAAGAAGCAGCGCGTGAGACGCTCCGAACCGCTAACGCACTGGTTCTGGCGATGAAAATGATGCGTAAACTAATACTGACCGGGCTTGCTTGGGGTATGGCATTAAGCCTATCCGCACCGATCTTCTTGATGGTGCTGACAGCACTGAAATCGAATATCGACGCACTTGAGCCGTCACGGCTCCTGTTCATCCCAACGCTGGACAATTTTATCGCAGCCGCTTCCCGTAGCGGCATTCAGCGGCCACTGTTGAATAGCGTCGTGGAGGCCGGCGGAGCGACGGCTCTGTGCTTTTTATTGGCCCTGCCAACGGCCTATGCACTGGCCCTCTGCAATGCCAAGCAAAGAAGGGCGGTGCTGCATGGCATGCTGATGACCCGGTTCATGCCCGCCATCGGCGTGGCGATCCCGATGTATCTGATCTTCAACGCTGTCGACCTGATCGACACCAAACTCGCGCTCATTGTCATCTATACCATGACCAATCTGCCGATCGTGGTTTGGATGCTATTCTCATATCTGCGCGAGCTCCCACCTGGTATTCTGGAAAGTGCCCAGATGGACGGTGCGACCGTACGGCAGCAGATTATGTTTGTGCTGGTGCCCTTATGCTTGCCCGGCCTTTGCTCGACCGCACTTCTATCGGTCGTCCTGTGCTGGAATGAAGCATTCTGGAGCGTGCAGATGACATCGTTAGAGGGTGCACCCCTGAGTGCTTACATCTCGACCCTGTCAAACGATCCGTCATGGGGAAGGCTGTCCGCAGCTTCTCTGCTGGCGATCGGTCCCATTCTTCTGATCGGCTGGCTGACGCAGCGCCAGTTCGTGCGTGGGCTGACGTTCGGTGCCGTACAATAAGTGATCACACGTCCGAAGGGCGTGCGTTGAAACAGCTGCATTTAGGATTAACGATAGAGTCCCGGCCCGATTTTGCGGTTGTGGATCCAGTCTGGTTTCAGCGTGCCGCTTATGGCATCGGCGCCGCAGGCTGCTTCAACGGTCGCGAGCAGCGCGTCAGCATGGTTCCACGAAGTTACAATCGTGGCGGGTAACGGTTCGGCCGCCAGGACCAATACCGGTGACCTTATGTCCGATGGCTTGGGACTCGGGCATGTTGCCGGACTGCCCTGGATCATCGGCGCTCTTGTCCTGGTATTCATAGTCGAGCGCACGAGCCCCTGGAAAACAGCGATCTTTTTCTGGGCCGCCATCATCATCATTCGTACCGGCGCCACGAACATCGGTGACGCGTTCCACGACTACAAGATCGACTTCTCGATCTCCCTCCCAATCGTCCTGGCCTGCTACATCGTGGCGGTGCTGATCTATCGCACTTATTGGCTTCGGTCGGGATCGACGTCGGTCAGCGTCAACGCGATTTATTGGATCACAATGATCCTGGCTGGCGTGCTGGGCACAATCGGCGGTGACGCTGCATCGTTCAGACTTTCTCTTACACCGGCTGGCACAGCGGTATTGTTTTTTGCCTTTGCTGCATGGCAACGACCTTATGGGGACAGCGCGGCAAGCTGAGCGAACCGATCCCCTATTGGACGACCCTCGCCCTTATTCGCACCGGCGGCACTGGGGCGGGCGACGCGCCGCGCACAAAATCGGGCCGATGCCTAGTACGTTTCTGACGGGGATCATTTTCGTGGCCATGGTCGTTTACTTCTATGCCGTCGAAACCGGCAATTCGGCGCCTGTCACTCAAGACGCGGCTGCTTGACATTGGAAGGAGGCTCCCATGGTGGATGTATCGAGACGTGACTTCGTGGCGCTTGGAGCGGTTCTGGCTGGAGCCGCTTCAGCGTCAGGGCTCGGCGTCAAGGAAGTTCGCGCTGCGCAGGGTGGAAACGGCTTTTTGGCAGCCTCATCTGCCGGACCAGATGGAGCGGGCGACGGCCGCGACAAAGGTCCAGGCCTCCAGGGCATTCATGCGTTATGCGAAGTCACAGGCGGCGGCGAGAAGGTCTACGGAATTGCCGTTGAGTATGACGTGGATATCGATCCTGTCAGTTTGGCGATCGAAACATATGCCGCAGCTGTCTTCCCCGCCGCCGCAGGCTTCTTCGCAGGCATGCCCCAGGAACCCGACAAGAACGCTACGAGCGGCCCCGCCACGCTACGGGCCGTTGCCGCCATCTATACCAATGCGGAGCCTGCTCTGCGTCCGGACCGGAGAAGTGTCGCCGGCCGGTTCGTCATCAGCGAATTTCAACACGACCCCGACCTCAGCCTTCCCACCACGGACAGCGACAAAGTCGCACTGGCGCAGAACAGGAACGTCCGGACAGTGAGCGGGTCGGTCTATGGTGCGACTGGAACTGTATGGACCAACGCGGGCAGGCGCGGAAACAGCGCCGTCATCCGCGGCGTCGACGCTTGGGAACAGAACCATTGGTGGTGGGACGATGCCCGTTCCGCGTGGCTCGAATACAGCATCTATCTCCCAAAATCCTTCCTTGAAGAAGGCGGGGAGAACAAAGCCTACCCTCTCGTCCTCGCAATCACCCATTCGGGGACCAGCTACGACGGCACCTGCGCTCAGACGCTGACTGAACAGTGCATCGCCAGCATCTGGAGCTTGCCGGAAGAGCAGGACAGGCATGAGTGCGTGATCATCACCCCGCGCTATGAGCGCACCACGATGAATGATTATTGGGAGCACACCTACGACGTTGAGAACACGTATCGGCTAGTGGAATCGCTTCTCAGCAACACGTGGAATTACGGCAATCCAAACTTGGACGATCGCAGAGACAAGGTCCTGACGATCGATCCCAATAGGGTCTACTGCACTGGATGGTCGATGGGCGCCATGACTAGCCTGTGGCTGATGGCAAAACATCCCGAGACCTTTGCAGCCGGCCTGATCATCGCGGGACAGCAGAGACCTAGCGATGTTGTCACCCTCGCCAAGCAAAAGGTCCTGATCATCACGGGCACGGACGATGACAAAGCGACACCCTGGAATGAGAAATGCGTGCCGGTCTGGGAAGATGCCGGGGGCAAGGTAACGCGGCCTGCTGAGCGGCTTGACCCGGCACTCATTTTCCCGATTAACGACCAGAAAGCGCTTACCGACCAGATCGGCAGCTACCTGTCTGAGGGAAGCAACATCACGTTCCTGACATTCAAGGCGGTTGATCACATGGGTTCTGCCCGGAAGTTTTTCTACATCAACGCCGCAAGGGATTGGCTGTTCAAGCAGGCGAAGGGATAAGCTTCCTTCACAAAGTGAGGATCCGGACGGGAAACTGCCCGCCCCCACAAGGGACCTGCGAGGTTTCCAACCGGCAGGCATCTTAATGGTTGTCGCAGTCGGCGATCTGCGCAGTTCAACGCATCGGTTCAGCCACTCGGCGTCGCACCAGCATCCGATCGAGCACCTTGTCCTTCAACACATAGTGGTGCACCAGAGCGGCTCCCGCATGCCCAAGGGACAGGATGACGATCGCCCAGGCCACCCAGTTGTGCCATTCTTCGAACTGATGCGCCAGCGGACGGTTTTCCTGGAGAACTGCCGGGATGGCGAACAGTCCGAAAAACGTGAATGCCTCGCCTTGCGACCATCTAATCAGGAAGCCCAGCACGGCTTCGACTGCCAAAAGCATATAAAGCACGACATACATCCACCGCGACAGCACGCCGGAGAAGCCGGCTTCCGCACTCAAGCGACGACTGCCTGTGAGCCGCCAGACGATGCGCAAAAGGATAAGGACGGCAAATAGAATGCCGATCGAGACATGCGCCGACTCCAGCAGCGGTCGCCACACCCGGTCGTGAGGTGTGACGTAGTTCCAAATCAGAGAAGTGGCAAACAGGACGAGCACCAACAGCGCCGTAAGCCAGTGGAAGACAAGCGTCGGACCGTCGTAATACTCCAGTTCGAGCGTTCTATCCCTGACGCTAGGCTCGGCCATCTTTGTCCTCCCCCTTTGCTGGTGAACGCGACGGGGATACAACTGCATGTGCATAAACCCTAATGTCGAGCCCGCTTCGTGATCAAATTACGGCAACTGTGTCTGGTTCCTGGAATTTGATTTCATCTTCTGGAATCCTCCCATGAGGCGTACCGCAGGTCTTTCCTCGCTGCTCAGATATTAGCGGTTCGCATCCCGTGTCCAGGAAACGACGCGTTTCGTGAACACGGAAAAGCGGTCGCAGCGATTTGCTTTGCGCCCCGGCTGCACCCAGTTGATCCAAACGTTTTCGATCCGGCAAGCTAGCCAGGATGGCGATAACATAACGGGCTCCTGATGGGAAAGCCGCCCGCAAATCGTGCGATGCACAGACCGTAGCAATGATGGGCGGCCAGTCCATGAATTTCGGATAGTTGTCACGCGGTTGGGGTAACACGCACGGCACAGTCCATCGTCGTAGGTGGCCACAAGGAGTACCATGCGGATGGCGGACAACCCTTCAGTTCTAATCTGGCCTTGTTGAGCTACCGCAGAATTTTGCTCCCAAATACTCGTCTGACTATTTCTGCTCCGATGACCACGGGAAATTCACATAGTGGTCGCGGCTGTCATAGCAGATATTCCCGTACATCTTAAGATAGGCGTCCCGACGTATATGGTCGGCGTATACCGAAGCAGGGTCGATAAGGTCCGCCTCGTATTGGGAGAGGTTGGTGCTGGTCAGAGCTATGGGGAGGATGTCCATCGCCTGTGGAATGCTTTTGCCTTCGAGCCAATCGGCCGCAAACTGCCCCATGGCATAGCCGAAGACCGGCGAAGACAGAGATATGCTGGCCTTGTAGGGACTGTTGGCTTTCCTGATCTCGGTCACAGCCTCCGGCTCTCCATCTATTCCGCCGAGGAACTGATCCGGCCGGTCTTTCCCCGCCACCCGCAGCGCCTGCAGCGCGCCCAGCACCACCGCATCGCCCCCAAGTACCACATCTATATCCGGATTGGCTGCGAGGATGGTCTGCATCGTGGCGAACCCGCCTTCCTTGGTGACCGGTTTTGGCGCGATATCGGCCACGATCGTCACGCCTGGCAATGCATTCAGACCATCGCGCATTGCCGCGAACCGCGGCGCCAGAAACTCCATCGTGTCCTGGGTCAGCAGAACGACCCTGGCCTTGCCGCCAAGCTTGGTGGTGATGTGGTCGATTGCAGCGTCGGTCAGCACCTTTCCCGTCCGATACTGTGGGGCGTTGAGAAGCAGCGTTGCCGGGGGCGGAACGATGGTGCCGACAAACGCGCCCGACCATATTGCGTGCTGAAGTGCTGCGCTGAACGCTGCAGGATCCGGCGAGGTCCCAACCATGGCTCCAACCTTCGCCGTAACCAGAGACTGAACCTGGGCTATCGCCTTGCCGACATCGTTTTCCACCAGAACGCGCCGATACTCTAGGCCGCGATTTTGTGCGGCAAGCGACAGGCCATGATCGACTCCCTGCAGGAAGTCGCGGTCGTTCTCCTGCACATAGGCAAGCACCTTGTTGAGACCAGGCGGAACACTGCATGAGGGAGCATTCGGATTGAAGGCAGGGAATGACGTCCGCTGGGTTATGCCAGGGGCGCCTTCCTTCGCGCTCGCGCCAGTAAGCCCGCTCATCATGGCAGATAGGAGCAGAGCAATCGATGGCCCGGTCGGCCATCGACATACAACCCTCTTCCGATCAAACATTGTGTGCCCTCCCTCGACAGCCGCCGCTGCCGGTGACGATTACCACCTTGACGCTCACGATCTCGGTAATCGCGCCATCCCACTTGCGATGCGGTCTACGGTTTTGCGATAGCGCGTCTTGGTTTTGTCGAAAACATCAAATGAGCTGCGGTCCCGGGCTGGAGATCTTTATAATTGAGTTTGGCGCCGAGGCTGATGCACATGGCACTGATGATCCTGCTGCCGACGCCGGTCCCCTTGGCCGGCGCGCCATCGGCCCTTCCAACACCGTCGTCCTCGACCAGCAATTCCGCTTGCTCTCCCGGCAGCCTGCCCAGCCGCACGCGGATCTCTCCGACGCCATCCGGATATGCATATTTGAAGGCATTGGTGACCAGCTCGGTGACAACAACGCCGAGGTTGATGCTGATATCGGTCTCGAGGTCGATTGGCTTGATTTCATAGGTCAGGCTCACGCCATGAACCTGGCTGCGCAGGGATGTCCGCAGATGATCGAGCAGCCCGGTGAGATACTCGTCCAACGCAACCGAGCGGACGTCGGAAGATCCATACAGCCGCCTGTGCACGAGCGAGATGGCGAAGATGCGCTCCTGCGTTTCGGCGAGCGCTTCTTTAGAGGCGCGATCCTCCACAGCCTTTGACTGGAGATTCACGAGAGACGAGACAAGAGCCAGGCTGTTGGCAACGCGGTGGTTGACCTCTGACAACAACACTTCGGCACGATCGCGCGCCTTTGCCAGGTCCTGAGCGCGTTGACCTCGTCACGCGTTTCGCGCAGTTCCCTGGTGTAGCGAGCAGCCCCATGGGCCGCCCCGCCAACCACAGCGACAATGACAAGCCCGCCTATTGCCGAAACCAGCCGCAGCCATCCGCTGTTGGCGCGCTGTTCGGCAACGCCCGACGTCAGCCGATCATCCGCCTGCCCGATGATCCCCGAGAAGAACACATTGGCTTCGTCGGTCAGGGCCTTGCCTTTGTTGGTGCGGAAAATAGCCAGTATCTCCGCATCGCGCTGGTCGCGCTTGAGTTCTATGGCTTGATCCAGCTCATCGAACTTGGTGGTTATGATTGCCGACAGCCTCGGCAGCGTAGCGATGGAACCAGGATACGAAGTCAGCAGGGTTTGCAGCGCTTCGAGATGGCGTTGCGCCTGGGCTTTGGCGGTTTGGTAAGATCCCAGATAGATCTCGTTCCCTGTGATGATAAAGCCACGCTCGCTCGCCTCGGCGGTCTGCATTGCATTGCGCAACTCGACGGCCGCAACCCGTGTGTCGCGCGCTGCAATCGCGTCATCGAAATAGGACTGAGCTCTCTCGCCCAGCCAGAAGTTGGTGGCGACAATGGCCATGAGGGCGACGAAGCCGATCAGCAGCGACGCGGATGTGAATCGGACAAGCTTGCGGTTGGAAACGGGCATCAGCCACTGTCTGCCTGATTTTAAGCGAGGGCGCCATCATGTAGTGGTAGCTTATATACGGGACGGGATGCAGGAGAAAAACCGCCGTGGCGCAATCGAGCATGCTCACGCTGCAATTGCGTATGGCCTCTCGGACCCGATGGCGCTTACCTTCGGAGCTTTCTCGATTGCCTTGGTCGAACATAATCGGACGGTAGCATTCGATGCCTTCGAAGAGGCTGTCAAAATATGTCCGTCATGCGGTCCCGCGTTTATCTTCGGCAGCGCCCCCTTAAGCTTTGCCGGTCACGCCGAACTTGCCATTGATTGGGGCGAGCGGGCGCTACGGCTGAGCCCGTTCGATCCTATGAGCTACATCGCCTTTCACGGAATAGCGGTCGGAAACTTCCAACTTGGCCGCTACGAAGAGGGGGCAAGAGCGGCGCGCAAGGCGATCCAATCAAACCCTGGATTTAGCTTTTCTTATGCACTTTTAGCAGCTCCCCTTGCGAGGCTCGGCAGAATCGATGACGCGAAGGACGCTGTCGCGCGGCTGCGCCAGCTGCAGCCCAATTTTAGCATCGGTCGACAATGTGAGGCGGTCGGTATCATACCCGTTGTCGCGGAACCGCTAATGGAGGCGTTGCGCACCGCAGGGCTCGATGATTAGACAAACTAAAAGCAGGCTGAAGTTCACCGGCCTATCCTGCCCTCATGTGGCCGATCTCAGCTGGCTGATGGCAAACCGGCCGACACCCGTGTTCATCCCGCGCGGGCATCTGTCGCGGACCGCGAACTCAGGCCCCATCAACGGAGCGGCCCCTCTCTGGCAACCACTGGCTGGCAGCCTCGACAACACTTCAGCGACTGCTTTCTGGGGATGCTGGTCCTTACCGCTTCCAGATCCGGCCGTACATGCAGTCTTTCACTGTCGAGTGGTCAAGCTCGGCTGCAGCTGGCCGATTGTGTTCCTGCCCGCGTAGGTCACTTAAGATTCAGCTTGCGCACGCCTTCGAGACCGAGACAAACCAGCGCCCCCGCGCCTCCATCCGAGAATGGTCGCTCTTGCACCAGCGGCAAATCGTATCTTGGAAATTCCGAAACGGTTCGCCGCCACGCCGTATCGATCCATTCCTTCCAGCCAAATCGAGGCATCGGTCAGGCTGATCAATGCGTAGCCGGCGGTCTTCCTTTTTGGGAAGTTCGGCCGCGTCGCGCTCGTCCTGCATGACCCGCGCCTGCAAGGGGCGGCCGCACCCGCGCTTGACGTTGGAATGGCCGACATGAGGCGCGAAGCCGCCATCCAGTCGTGTTCAAATCCAGTCGAGGTTTGATCGGAGCTATGCATGTGTACGTCTTACGCGGGTGAGGAAGGCAGCGCTTACGAGCCACCGAGCCGATAGACCGGAATGCCGAGCTTGCGGGCCTTGTCCGCGAGGTTTTCCTGAATGCCGGTGCCCGGAAAGATGGTGACGCCGATCGGCATGACGGCCAACATCTGGTCGTTGCGCTTGAAGGGAGCGGCCTTGGCATGTTTGCTCCAGTCGGGCTTGAAGGCGACTTGCGGCACCTTGCGATGATCGGCCCAGCGGGCGGCGATCTTTTCGGCGCCTTTCGGTGATCCGCCGTGCATCAGCACCATGTCGGGGTGCTTGGCGCGGATTTGGTCGAGCTTTGCCCAGATCATCTCGTGATCGTCGGTGTCGCCGCCGGAGAAGGCGATCTTGGGGCCGGCGGGCACCATGACCTCGGTTTCCGCGCGCCGCCTAGCAGCGAGGAAGTCGCGGCTGTCGATCATTGCGGCGGTGAGATGATGGTGGTTGACCATCGACCCAGTGCGCGGTCGCCAGGCCGAACCGGTGTACTGATCGTAGTGGTCGGCGGCCTGGTCACGCATCAGCTCGAAGGCATCGCGCCGTTCGATCATGGTCTGGCCCTGGGCGGTGAGTGTCTCCAGTTCAACCGCCTTGATCTCGCTGCCATCCTGTTCGCGCTGCAAGCGGCGCTGGGCCTGCTCGTTGTCGTCGAGCTGCCGCTCGATCCTTTGTACAGCTCGGTGGAAGACATTGGTGACGGACCAGAGCAGGTCATCGAGGTCGGGTTCGAGGCGCGTGTCGGCCAAGGTGGCGATGAGAGCGTCAAAGATGTCGGCCACGGCTCCGGCCACGTGGTCGCCGCTGGGGAGCGGTCGCGGGTCGGGCTCGTCGGCATAGGGGCGCCAGCCATAGAGCTGGAGTTCGGTCAGGATGTGATCGGTCGAAGAAGCTGCGTGGTGCGGTTCGTCGTGCTGGCTCATGGGGATGGTCCCGTCGGTTTGACCGCGACCCTCGCGGCCTTCATGGCGACGAGAGCCCACAGGCGGGTTGGCCCGACACTCGCAGCGAAGCGGAGGGCCGGAGCGTAGCGGAGGATGGCGGCGGCCGGCTATTTTGCATCGCGATGGAAAGGCGTCGCAAGCTATCGCTGGCTTTCGCCAGCAATCGCGCGCCGCCGGAAAATAGTCGGCCGCCGCCATTGCCTGGCCGGCCAGCTTGTGGGCCGATCGCCCTCTCGAAGGCCGGATCGCGGTTCTCTACCGGCAGTCCCGCATCCAGGCAACGCCGCCGGCACCGTGCGCCGCTGCACGCTTCCCTTCCGGCTCAAGCAACCCGCTTCAGATAGCGGAGGCGGTCCTTGCCTATGAGCTGGTCCGCAATCGCGGCCCGGAAGGTCGTCAGTCCGAAATGGCGGAGATCTTCGTTGAAGTCCTCCATCGTCGGCGACAGCACGATTGCCTCTATTCCGGCGTCCGTCGCGCGCTCGAGCAGGCTGTCTCGGGCACCGTCACCGGCCGGATCGTTGTCGCGGATGACATAGAGCCGCCGCAGGTTCGGAGGGAACAGGATGGCGGCAAGATGGGCTGCCGAAAGTGCCGCAGCCATCGCCATGTCGGGCAAGGCGCATCTGAGCGACAGCGTCGTCTCGATGCCTTCGCCTGCCGCCATGACGCTGCCGGGTACGCCGAACCGGACGGCGTGACCGAGAAGGTCACCCATTGCCCGACGCGGCGTGTCGACGAGCGCCTTGCCGGTGCCGTCCGGTGCGAGCCAGGTGCGGTGCGCGCCGGTCAGATGTCCATCAAGGTCGGTGACAGCAGCGATCATTGCCGGCAAGGTCTCGGTCGGTCCGTGATCGTCGGGCCGGTAGTAGCAGCGCGGATGGAACCGCAGCGATCCGGTGCCGGACAAAGTCGCAATGCCACGTCCACGCAAATAGGTTTCCACGAGGGTGCCGATAATGGGCTTCGACATGGCAAGCAGTCGGCGAGCCGCTTCCGGAGATCCAATGGGAACCTGCCTGATCGGCTCGGCCGGTCGGGCTGGCATGGCATCTGGCATAGCGAGAAACAGGCGCGCCTCGTCGGCGACGTCCCGGAAGTTGACCAGTCCGAGGGATTCGCGGATGACGTCGAGCAGGTCGCCATGCTCGCCGGTCGCGGCGTCGGTCCATTTGCCTGGCGGTCCCTTCGGGGATGGCTGCAGACGCACGAACATCGAGCGGCCCGGCGCATTGCGGACGTCGCCGACGGTCCAATAGTTGCCCTGGCGACGGCCATTGGAGAGGTAGTGGCGGCACACCGACTCGGCATATTCGGCGAGGCGGTGTGCGAGGTCGGGTGCATCGCGGCGCGGCATCATGCGGCCTCCCGCTCGCTGACCCGATCGATTGGGAAGCGATCGATCACGCGCTCCAGCACGGCGAGCCCGTTGGCGTCGATCGGCACGAACATCCTGAGCTTCCACGAAATGATCTCGTGGAAGAGACCGTAGGCGGTGAGGCGCTCCCGCATCGTGTCGGTGAAGCCCGACAGTTCGATGCGCCACGCGCCCATGACGCGGCTGCGGCGAAGCTGGAGACCCTCGGCGAGATCAAGGATCGTCCGCCCGTCGATCAGCGCCGCGAGCGCCTGCTCGGGCGATAGGGATGCGACGCCTGTCGCCGTGGCGTTCGCGGCCCAGGCCGGCGAGACAAGGCGGCCAATGATGCGCTCGCCCTCGTCGGTCTGAAGTCGAAAAACGCGGGTCGACTCGTTTGGCAGACGCTTCCAGATCGGCAACAACAGGCCCGTCACCATGTGCAGCACGGCATCGGCAAACTCGGGAATCTCGGCGACCTCCGCATTCCATGCTGCAGCGAAAGCTTCACGGTGGGCCTCGACCCAGCGGGTTTCGCCCATAGCCTTGAGCGGCATGTTCTGGCCTTCCATCGGCCGGATCAGGCGGACCCGCCGCTCGATCTCGCCGTCGTCGAGCATAATGCTGGTGGTTGGGATCTGCACGGCGGCGCGGCCAGATTGCTCGTTGATCAGTAGGATGGCGCGCAAATCGCGAAGGTGATGGAGCGCCGCATCGAGCATGACGGGCCGAGTGCGCTTGCGCTGTGTGATCGTCAGCAGCCGCGTTTGGGCGCCGGTGCGCGGATGGGCGTAGATGACCTGCCGGTCGGTGATGACGAAGCTCTCGGCCCGCAGGATCTCCAGCCCGGTGTCATAGGTGCCCGAGGCGATGGCGCCATCGATCCGAGCGGCCAGAAGCTGCTCGAAGGCGCCGAACAGCACGCCCTGCAGTTCGATGGTCAGCGCCAACAGGCGATTGAGGAAGGTGGTGATCGGCGGCAACTCGTCCTTGATGCCGTTATTATCCATCAGCTTGAGACCCGTCGCCGACTCGAAACGTTCGAGCGAGCAGCCCTCGACCTTGCCGCGTATGATCAGCAGATAGAGTTGCCGTAGCGCATCGCGGGCATAGTGGCTTTCCAGATTGTCCTCTGGCCGGAACAGGCCCTGGCCACCGGTCTGGCGCTGGCCGCGCGTGATTGCGCCCAACGTGTCGAGACGGCGGGCAATCGTCGAGAGGAAGCGCTTTTCCGCCTTCACATTGGTCGAGATCGGTCGGAAGAGCGGCGGCTGCGCCTGGTTGGTGCGATGCGTGCGGCCCAGGCCTTGGATCGCGGTATCCGCCTTCCAGCCGGCCTCGAGCAGGTAGTGGACACGCAGGCGCCTGTTCCGGGCCGAGAGTTCGGCATGATAGGAACGACCCGTCCCGCCGGCGTCGGAAAACACCAGAACGCGCTTCTGATCGTCCATGAAGGACTGCGCCTCGGCCAGATTTGCTGACCCTGCTCGGTGCTCGACGACCAGGCGGTCGCGCTTGCGCACGATGCGGCGCGAGCGGCCAGTGACTTCGGCCACGAGGTCCGCGCCGAAATGTTGTACGATCTGGTCGAGCGCGCCGGGGACAGGCGTCAAGCTGGCGAGTTTCGCGATCAGCTCGTCGCGCCGGGCGACCGCCTCGCGGCTCTCGACCGGCTGGCCATCGCGGTAGACCGGGCGCGACGACAGATTGCTCTCCGAATCCGTGAAGGGCTCATAGAGCTGCACCGGGAAGGAATGAGCGAGGTAGTCGAGGACGTATTCGCGCGGCGTGATGTCAACGCGAACATCGTTCCATTCCTCGGTTGGCCACTCGGCCAGCCGCCGCTCCATGAGCGCCTCACCCGTCGAGACGATCTGGACAACGGCCGCATGGCCCTCCTCCAGATCGCCGGTGATGGATTTGATCAGGGTCGGTGTCTTCATGCTGGTCAACAAATGGCCGAAGAAGCGCTGCTTGGCGCTTTCAAAGGCGCTTCGCGCGGCCGACTTGGCCTGGGCATTGAGCGTGCCGGTGCTGCCAGTGATGTTGGCCGCCTGCATCGCAGCATCGAGATTGTTGTGGATGACGCCGAAGGCCCCAGCGTACGCGTCATAGATGCGGACCTGTTCGGGCGTCAGCTCATGCTCGAGCAGTTCGTATTCGACGCCGTTGAAAGAGAGCGAGCGGGCCGTATAGAGGCCAAGTGCCCTGAGGTCGCGTGCGAGCACTTCCATCGCCGCCACGCCGCCAGCCTCGATCGCCTCGACGAACTCGGCGCGGGTCGAGAATGGAAAATGCTCGTCGCCCCAGAGGCCGAGCCGCTGGGCATAGGCGAGATTGTGCACTGTGGTGGCGCCAGTCGCCGACACATAGACGATGCGGGCATTCGGCAGGGCGTGCTGTAGCCTCAGGCCGGCAAGGCCTTGCTGGGAGGGAGCGGCGTCGCCGCGTTCGCCCTTGCCGCCACCGGCATTTTGCATGGCGTGCGCCTCGTCGAAGATGATGACCCCATCGAAATCCGGACCCAACCATTCGACGATCTGCTTGACCCGCGAAACCCTCTCGCCGCGATCGTCGGACCGCAGCGTGGCATAGGTGGTGAACAGGATGCCGTCCGCCAGCGTGATAGGCCTGCCCTGCGGGAAGCGGGAGAGCGGAGTGACCAGCAAGCGCTCCATGCCGAGCGCGGACCAGTCGCGCTGCGCATCCTCGATGAGCTTGTCTGACTTGGAGATCCAGACCGCCTTGCGACGGCCCTGCATCCAATTGTCTAGGATTACGGCGGCGGACTGGCGGCCCTTGCCTACACCGGTACCGTCGCCGATCATGAAGCCTTGCCGGAAGCGCACGGCCCGCGCCGCGTCATCTGCCGCCGCGCTAATTACGTCAAAGGTATCGTCGAGCGTCCAGGCGCCGGCGAGATACTCGGCGTGAGCCTCGCCCGCATAGATGACGGTCTCGAGCTGCGCGTCCGAGAGCAGGTCAAGGACGTTCTTCGGCAGGCGCGGCCGATAGCTCGGCTTGGGCGGCGCGACCGAGGCCATGGCCGCCGATTGCACGAGTTGGGTGGTGTGCGGCTGCGCGCCGGGAATGCGGATCGCCTGAAGCGCGTAGTCCTCGTAGATGGCGTCGCTGATGTGGCGCCCCTCGGCCGCTTGCCAGTCGACAGCCTCATAGGCGAGGTCGATGGCTTCCGGTTCGGCGATCGACATGCGTGGCGTGGTTCTCGCCGAGCGTGCGAGATAGCCGTGCACGGTGCGGGGCGCGGCGACCGCCGATGCCGCGCTAGAGACGGCGGCCATCACGACCGGCGACCGGGCGGGAAGGCGCTCCTCAATCCACGTGAGGAGCGTTGCCGCATCCGGAGCGATGCCGGGAGCATCCGGGAAGAGGAAGGGATCATCCGCCGGCACCCTGTCGATGACGGTGAGGCGCGTCGGGAAGGCCGTGCCGTGCTTGGCATAGACCGAGCCATCGATGGCGGCGGAGAAGACGACGCGACCACGCTCCTGCAGGCGGGTGAAGGCCGGGGTCCAAGCCGGATGTTCGGGGGTGAAACTCGCCCCGGTGATCGTCACCAGCCGCCCGCCGGGCGCCAGGCGTGCCAGCGCCGAGGCAATGTGCCGCCAGGCCGCGTCGGCCATGCGGCCCTCGACATTGGCCATGACCGAAAAGGGCGGGTTCATCAGCACCACGCTAGGCACGGCGCTGACACTGAGATGGTCGTCGATCTGGGCGGCGTCGAAGCGGGTGACGGGAACGGCCGGAAAGAGGCACGAGAGAAGTGCCGAGCGCGTCTCGGCAAGCTCGTTGAGGATGAGCGAGGCGCCGGCTATCTCGGCCAGGATGGCGAGCAGCCCGGTGCCGGCGGAAGGCTCCAGCACACGGTCGGCGGGCGTGATGGCGGCGGCCGTTGCGGCGACCAAACCGAGCGGAATCGGCGTCGAGAACTGCTGGAAGGTCTGTGCTTCTTGGGATCGGCGGGTATGCGTCGGCATGAGCCCAGCGATCTTCGACAATGCGGAAAGCCGGAGAGCCGGCGACGCGGCTCTGCGGAACAACGCCTTTCCGTACTTGCGGAGGAAAAGGACCGTCGCGGCTTCGCAGGCATCGTAGGCCTGCTTCCAGTCCCAGGCGCCGGCGGAGTCGGAGGCGCCGAATGCGGCTTCCATCGCCGAGCGCAGCTTTGGCGCGTCGATGCAGTCGCCGCGCTCGATTTGGGGAAGCAGCAGGCCGGCGGCGGCGAAGATAGCGCCGGCTGCACCGGTTTGGGGGAGCGGGAGCGGCGCGACTGCGGGAACCGTCGCAGCGGGAGAGATCATGTACATGGTGTGAACCTCGGGAGAGCGGGGACAGGATCGAGCCGTGCGGCGCTCTCTCTGGACCGCGCGGATTCAAACCATCCCGGCTCGCCTCTCCCTCTCAGGGCCTTGCTGAAGCCAAAATGAAACAAGCGCCCCGCCATGAGGTGGAGCGCTTGCCGGCATCAACCGATCTCAATCATATTCCGCCGTCAGGCTCCGACTTCTGTAGGAAACCGTTGGCGTCGTCGGGATCGGGCGGCAGGTAGGCATCATAGGGATTGCCGTCGGCAAGATGACCGAACGGCGTGAACACGTAGTCCGCGCCCTCCCGCCCGACCGCGCAGATTACATAACGCCGCTGCCCGGTCGCCGCGTCGGTGCATTCCATCAGCGCGAGGTTGCCGTGTCCGGCGGCACGAAGAAGCGTCTGGAAGTTGCTGCGGGCATGGTCTGGAATGCTCATGGCGCATCCCCGGGTTCGACTGGATCGCGGGCGCCCTCAAGGATCGCTTCGCCGCGCGCGATCGCCCGTTCGGCCTTGCCGAGCCACCCCGCCGGCGGCGGTCGGCGGGCCTGGGCATCGCCGACGATGATCTTGAGCAAACCCAGCATGAGTTCGAATTGTGCGGCCTTGCGCTGCACCGCTTCCCCAAAATGTGCAGGAACCGGAATGGCCTGTCCACGATAAGCGGCGCTGGCACCCTCCCAGATGCCGGTGACATGAGTTTCGCCCGAGGACTCGCAATCCTCCCGCTGTCCCGACCAGTCATCGTCCTCGATGGCTAGCCGGCAGGCGACCTCAGGCGTGTCAGCCGAATAGGTTGCGTGCCGGAAGATCAGCAGGTGGTAGGTCGTCTCGATTGTGAACTCGGGCATTGGCGGCTCCTGGAAAAGCAAACTGCCCGGCGCTCGTCTCCGAGCCCGGGCCGCGATGGTTGAGGATTGATGTTCTAGGTGTGGGTGTGACGCCGCGCGGTTACGGTGCCGCTCGTCCTTCGACGAGATCGGCGCCAACCTCGTCGGCGGTGACGTCTTCAAGACGCGCATTGCGGTACCCGGTCTTGGCCAACCAGAGTGCGGCCGCCTCTCGGCTCTAGGCGAGGTGCAACAACTCGTCGTGGTCGCCGCCGACCTGCTGCAGGACCCGGACCATACCGATCGCGGGTCGCTCGACGATCTCGAAGCTGAGCGCGCTGTCGACCGAGTGGCTACGCATGACGGTCACGAGGACGATCCCGCCGGAGGAAAAGTTCCCTTCGTTGAGCGTGATCGAGGCCGGGGCGCAGTAGTTGGGAAGGTCGCGCGGTGGTGCCTTGCGGACCAGGCGGCCGAGGCCGTTGCGGCGCTCCCAGTCCGCGAGCTTGCGGGGAAAGCGCGCGGGCGGTCTGGGGGTGCCGTCCGAATACCGGATCAGCGAGCCGAGCGGGGCGTTGTCATAGACGATGTGGGCGGACATGGATGTGTCTCCTGAAACGAAAATGGCCCGGCGATACACCGGGCTGTGAGGTGAAGAAGAAAGGGCTGAGCGACCCGGGCCGCTCCGCCAACGGTGCTATTCGGCGGCGACCGCGTGTTCGGTAGTCTCATCGGCGGCCGAGCCGTCCTCGTCGTCACGGGCGAGGAATTCGGGAAGGTCGGCTTCCTCGCCCTCATCCGGCTGCGCGGCCGGCGCGTCATCGCCGCTGAGGCTGAGCGGTTCGGGCAACCAGCCACTATCGGCGAGGAGGCGCTCGGCCTCCTTGGCCATGTCGGCCTTCTTGAGATGGTCGATAAGCTGGGCGGCCTGCTCGCCGGCGCCTTCGCGCACGGCTTCGAGAATGCGGGACTTGGTGACGCGGCCGAGATAGTTCTCGACCGTCGGCCGCCAACCCGCATCCACCATGTCGAGCCCGGTGGCACGAGACAGCCGATCGGCTTCGCGCAGGCGCTGATCGAGCCCATGCTGCGAAACGCCGCTGCCATAGGGGTTGGGCCGTTCGAACAGGGCGTTGATCCCATAGCTGACGCAATGCGCCAGCAGCGCCTGCCGTCTGGCTTCATCGAGCCCGTCGAGCCAAGCCCATAGAGTCTCGTCGTCACCCAGTGGAATGACGCCCTTCCAAACCTCATGGCGCTCATCGACGGCCTTGGCCGCGGGGCTGTCCTTGAGACCGACGTCCTGCGACGGCAGGTGGACATGCCGGACGAAGGCCTCGACGCAGCCGGTCGCGGAACGCTGACCGAAGGTGTCGAGGACGAGGCGATGCAACAACGCCGTGATGGCCACATGCTGGTTCTCGGCCACGGCGTTGCGCAGCGCCAACGTGCGATGCGCGGTGAGTTCGATGACCAGGCGCTCGGGCAGCGGCTTGATGGTGTCGCCGTCATCCTCCTCAGGCTCGGACGCCTGCGCGCCGATGGTGATAATGGCGCCGCGGACCGAAGAATCGTGTCTACCATCCTCGTTCTCGGTGGCGCAGCTTGGCTCGCCGGAGTCGCAGTCGACCGCCTGCATGGCTTCGTCCTCGGGGCGCACATAGCCCCGATCGACGACGAGATCGCCATCACGATCGATGCTGATGAACACATCGGCGCGGGCGATCTCGGCCCGATCGTAGTTCATCGGCCGGCTCTCGAAGGCCTCAAGCGCGGTCTCGATCTGACCGAGGCGCTGATCGACATCGTCGGGGAGTTCTTCGGATTCGCCATACTCGGCTTCCAGCCGATCGTACTCCGCCCGCAGGGCTTCGCGTTCCGCCCGCTCCGCGTCGGTCAGATCGACGGGGGTGCCGGCCAGTGCCCGCAGACCGTGATTGTGCCCGTAGGGCAGATCGACATCGACCACGATCCACTTCCAGCCCTCCGCCGCGATCTCGTCGGCGATCGACTTCAGCCTGTCGCGGACCAAGCGGTCGAGCAGAGCGGGGTCCTGCAGCCAGCCGCCATTGTCGGCCTCGAACAGGTCGCGCAGCACCACGCCGCCGGCGGCGACATACGTGTCGACACCGACGAACAGCGCCCGGCGATCGCTTGCCCGGACAGTGGTCTCCGTCAGCAGGCGCCGGATCTGCTGCGGCTCCTTCGACCAGGAGTTTTCGAGTGCCTCCCAAACCTCCTCCTGACGGGCGTGATCGTCGGTCACGGTAAAGGCCATGAGCTGCTCGAGCTGCATGCCCTCCTGCTCGTAGATCTCGTGCAGCTTGCGCGAAACTTTTGCGAGCCGCAGGCGCTGCTGAACAAAGGTAGCGGACACGAAGAAGCGTGCCGCAATCTCTTCGTGGCTGGCGCCCTGGTCGTGCAGGGTCTGGAAGGCCCGGAACATATCCAGGGGATGTAAATCTTCGCGCTGAAAATTCTCGGCCAGCGAATCCTCCTCGATCGGGACCGCGCTGTGGGCGTCGCTGACGACGCAGGGAACTGGCTCGGTCTTGACCATGCGCTTCTGCTTGACCAGCAGTTCCAGCGCGCGATAGCGGCGCCCGCCAGCCGGCACCTCAAACATGCCGGTCTCGTCGCCCTCGCCATCCAACACTGGCCGGACGTTGAGGCTCTGGAGCAGGCCGCGCCGTGCGATCGACGCGGCGAGGTCCTCGATCGTTTCCCCGCGCTTGATGCGCCGGACATTGGACTGGCTCAGCATCAGCTTGTTGAAGGGGATGTCACGTGAAGCGTTGAGGGTGATCTTCTGCTTGGGCGTAGCCATGTGGACTATCTCCGCGACGGGCGGCCGAGACTCTCTCGACCTCCAAACCCGTCAAAAAAGACGGGCGCAGCCCTCTCACTCTGAGGACTGCGCCGCACACCGAAGATCCGGAGGGGGACAGGGCCGCAGACACGGTTTTGCGCATCTGCGGCTCTACGCGTTTTCAAACTGAGATCTCACTCGCCGTCTCGGCCAGACTGGGCGGCGTGGTAGAGGATGCGTTCCGCGTCGCGAAGGCTTCCGGCCCGGCGGGCGGCCTCTGCCCAGACCGAAATCGGTAGGTCGGTGGCAAAGAGGATGTCGCGCTCGATGCCCATGCCGAAGGGCAGCCGGATCGACGTCATCTCAAGGAGCGAGAAGGTGCCCTGCTCGGGATAGCCGAGATCGGCGAGACCGAACATGGTGTCACCATCGGCATCCAGCTCGGTTGCGAGCCAGATTCCTTCGCCGAGCGGATTGAAGAGCTTCACGACCGGCACGTGATCGGCGTTGCGCTCGCGGCCATTGGCGAGCAGGCGCTCGCGCAGTTCGTCGGTGAGGAGGATCATGCCGCCCTCCTCTCGATCTCGGTCTCATCGACCTCGGCGGGGCCTGCCCTGGCTCCGCTGTCGGGTTGCGGTAGCAAGGCAAGCAGCCAGTCGGCCGCCTTGCTGGCCTGGGAGGCCGCGCGAACGATGGCGCGGTTGTCTTCGCGCAGGACATCGAGCCAGGAGCCGAGATAGTCGGCATGGCGCACCGTCGGCACGATACCAAGCGAGGCGCAGCAGAAGGCAGAGTTCATCTCTGCGACCAGTTCCTCGAACGCATATTTCTTGGTGCCGAACGAACCGTCGAGATCCCGGCCGAGCCGCGAGGCATGACCGGTGGCGTGCCCCATCTCGTGCAGCGCCGTGCGGTGCCAATTGATATGCTCGAAATAGGCGGCCGGCGGCGGCACCCGCACATAGTCCTGTGCCGGATCATAAAACGCCCGGTCGCCACCGATGCGGAAGGCGATGCCGGTCGCCTTGATGAGGGCCTCCACCTGGGACTCGATCTGGCCGGGCGGCGGCGGTGGCGCGGCGACCGCTACGTCCCTCGGCAACCCCTCGCACTGGGCGGCATTGAAGACGGTGTAGCGCTTGAGGAACGGGATGGCCGCCGCTTCCTCGCCGGTCTCCGCGGCGCGCTTCTTTTCGTCGTCGGGGAGAAAACGATCAGCATAGACGACGGTCGTGCCGTGCTCGCCCTTCATGACGTTGCCGCCGAGCGACAGAGCCTGCCTGAAGGTGATCCAGCCCTGGCTTGGAAAGCCGTGCTCGACGACGGCGCCCCAGAGAAGGAGCACGTTGATGCCGGTGTAGGGTCGGCCCGTGGTGGCATTTTTCGGCATGGCCAGCGGCGCCTTCGCTGCCGCGGTGCCCCAGGGCTGAACCCAGGGGAAGCGGCCTGCTTCCAGTTCGGCGATGATCTTGCTGGTGATATCGTCATAAAGGTTCGTCCGGTCCGCGCCGGCGCGAGCGTTGCGGTGATGTCTGGACATCGCGGTTCCCCGCGACGGGCGCCGGAGGCCTCTCCTCCAGCCCTCAACCCGTCACGGCAAACCGGTCCGTACTCTCACTCTAGACGGCGTTGCCGGGGCTCCCGCAGAAGGGGGACGCTCTCGAACTTGGGGCAAAGGCGGTCCGCGCCAAATCAGCAAATGTCGCTGACCATCTAGTAATTGTTGCTACCGGACTGCGTTGCGGATGCGGTCGGTAAGCGTTTGTTGGACGTCGAAATAACCTTCCCAGGCTTCGGGCAACTGAGCCCGCGCGGCGGCGGCGAAAACATCGAAACCGTTGGCGCTTTCGCAGGTGGGCAACTCACCCCAGCTGACGGGCACCGCGCAAGACGCCCCCGCGCGTGCCCGAGTCGACCAGGGGCAGATTGCAGTGGAGCCCTGGCCGTTGCGCAGGTAATCGAGAAACATTCGGCCCTTGCGCTTCGCCTTGCTCATATTGGCGACGAAGCGCGACGGATCTGTACGGGCCAGCAGTTCGGCGAAGTCCTGGCAGAAGCTCTTGACCTCGTCCCAGTCTGCCTCCGGGAGGAGCGGCACGACCACATGAACGCCCTTGCCGCCGGACAGCAACGGCCACGACTGCAGTCCAAGCGCTTCCAGAACGCTCCGAATGTCGAGGGCTGCCTGCTTGACGGCAGCAAAGCCTAAGCCCTCGTCGGGGTCGATGTCGAAGATCATGCGGTGCGGCAGATCCGGCTGCCGGCGCCGGCTTCCCCAGATGTGGAATTCGAGCACGTTCATCTGGACGCCCGCGATCAGCCCAGCCAGGTCATCGACCCACAAGATGCGGCTTTCCTTACTGGACATCTTCTCCAACTGGCCGTCATGGATGGCCTTGGGCATGCCCGGCAGTCTGTGCTTCTGAAAAAAGGTCTGCTGCAGGTCGCCATCGGTATCGCGCACCAGCGACAGCGGCCGATCCTGAATGTGCGGCAGCATCTTCTCGGCGACCGCGGCGTAGTAGGCGGCGAGCGTGGCCTTGGTCACCTTGGTCGCCGGATACATGATCTTGTCCGGATGCGTCAGCTTGACGCCGACAGCAGCGGCGATCTCCTTGCCTATTCCCGGATCGAGGTTGGCGGAGCCAGGAGTTGCCGGCGTCTTCGGCATTTCCATCACCACCTGGTCGGCTCGCTTGTCTTCGCGCATGCCCTCAAAACTTGGATGCCGCAAACTGCCGTCCGGTGTCACTTCGGCATAGGTAACCTCGGCAACAAGTTCGGGCTTCACCCATTTGGCACGTCGGGCAATGTCTCTCGGGACGGACGCGAAAGCCGATTTCTCAATACGGCGTTTCTCGAGCTTCGCGAGGATGTCCTTGCGCTCCGCCTCGGTGAAGCCCGTGCCGACGCGGCCGCGATAAATGAGCTGACCATTGTCGTAAGTGCCGAGGATCAGCGAGGCCATGCCCCGTCCCGTGTCACTTGGGCGATAACCGCCGACGACGAACTCCTGCCGTTTCGTGCACTTGATCTTAAGCCAACTCCAGGTGCGGTCGCCGACGTAGGAGCTGTCGGCGCGCTTGGCGATGACGCCTTCGTGGCCGCCCTCGCACATGGCGTCGAACACCCTTTTGCCCTGGTCGACGATGTGGCTGGAAAATTGCAGACTGTCGTCAGGGCGGCGCGCGCCAAGCAGGGACTCAAGTCGTTCCTTGCGCTTTAGGAGTGGCTGGTTCGACAGATCTTCGCCATCGAACTCAAGCAGATCGAAGGCGTAGAACTTGAGGGGCATACCCGCGGCAATGCCGGTTTTCAGCATGGAGAAGTTCGTGCGGCCCTGGCTGTCGATGGCAACGATCTCACCATCAATCAGAACCGCGCCTTTGGTCAGTCTCTGAAGCGGCGGCAAGATGACCTTGAACTGACGGGTCCAGTCGTGGCCATTGCGGGTATAGACGACGACTTTCGAGCCGGAGATGGCGACTTGGGCACGATAGCCGTCGAACTTCATCTCGAAGAGCCAATCCTCGCCCACCGGTATGTGGCCTGTCAGCGTGCATAGCTGGAAGGGACGAAACTCCGGAAGCCGATATGTAGGGACAGATTCTGAGTCTCTGCGCCGTCTGCGGCTTTTACTGAGGGTGCCGTCTACAGCCGACATGCGGAACTCGGATACATAGTCCGACTCAATACCCTGCCCGGGATTCGGTTCCATGCCCAAGCATCCCGCGCCGGCGACCGTCGGCGCTCAAAGGAAGAAAGGCGTATAAGCCGCAGTCCTGCGCGCGGCCGCAACAGCGGACCATTGTCGCGCGCAGGACGAAGGAAATTCGCCCCCGCCGCGGGCGGTGAACAGGACAGCCGTAGGAGCGTCAGCATAGCGCCGACCGCAGGACGGGACGTGGGACCGACTGTCCCCGTCCGCGGTGGTCCGCAATGTTATGCGTCGACGCCGACCGGCTGAGATTGCCCGCATTTCGGTTCTCGACAGTCCGGCCGCTGATCGGCGACGATGCGATGGATTTGAATAATGCCAGGGCCGAGTTGGCCAGGAAGAAATCGATCTGATCTTGCACCTATTCGGCTCTCAATTGCGTGGCAGCTTGTGAATTTCCAGTCTGACAGGCCCTCCCCTGTCACAACTGGTGCAGAAAAGCGCTCGCTCGACCGAACCGAACAAAGCGCCTTTTCCATAGCGCTCGATGAGCCCGGCAGGTTTTACCGTTGCATGGTGCGAACAAGATCTGCACCAGGCTCGCAACACATGCCACTCGCGAAGATCGCCGAGTGCCACATCGAGGCCGGCGTGAACGCTGCCATCGATGATGGCTTGCGGTGGGACCTTGACCTCGCCTGGTGTCAGGATTTTCTCCATCACATGCCGACTGTTGTAGTGGATCAGCAACATGCCCGGCCGGCGCCGGATGGCAGCTTGCCAGGCGGCCTGACTAACCGTCGAATCGGGGGAACGCGAAATCGTCTCCGACAGAGCCTGCTCGTCGCGATCCCATACCTCGATCCGAAAATTATCTTCCGCGGTTTTTGCCATAGCTTCGCCGGCCAGCGCGATTGACGCCGAGCCACGCTCCTTTGCTGCTCCAGATCACGCTGAAATAAGGAACATATTCCTCTCTCGTCAAGGGCGCTCTTGACTCTGTGTTCGCTTTTTGTTCACCATCGGCGGAATTAGCCAGAGGAGGCGAACCATGGAACTTCGCTTGCACATTGAAGACGCCACGCTCCAAGATCTCGCACGGCATTGCAGCAGCCGAAGCGGTGTTTTGTACGCGCCGGCATTACGGCTTTACAGGGCGCGGAGGGTCTGTTCGCGTTGAAAGGCTGCGATATTAAGGCTTTCCAGAAGACGACAAGCCGACCGAGGACGAGGACCGAGCTGCCACGGTCTGGTTGGAAGCGGATGAGGCTGCAACGGCCGCATGTTGCGCGGGCTTTGCCGGCGGAAAAAGCTCCGCACCACCAGGTCAAGGAACTGATCAACGTCCCCCGCACGAAGTTGCAGGCCGAGGCGGTTCCAGACACGTGGTCGGAGCGCCAGCAGTTCAATCCTGGCGTCGTCAAGCGCCTGGAGATCACGACCGGCCCGGACCGCCAGATTGATTTCGATATTGCCTTTGTTCTTGGCTGGGTTCCCGAGCGGCCGACCCTGGATCGGGTTGAGCCGCTTTCGGAGGCTGGAGACCGTATCCCCTTCTTCACCGGCGACCTTGCCCAGATCGAAGAGATGGCCGCAAAGCGCTCAAGGACTGGACAATCGAGATCGACCGGGATCCCTGTGATGCCCACGTTTTCGACCCGGCGGCCAGCGATGACGGTGATGAATTGCGCTGGCGGCATGGCGTGATTTCGATGGCTCCTTGCATATGGAGAAGCCGCCGGCAAATCCTGCAATCGCGCTGACGTTGGCAATGATGCGCGGCCAGTCCATGCATTTCGAATAGTGGCCAAACGCAGTCGAGGCTCACCAATGCCATCGGTCATAGACCGCGACTGGCCACACCAGGTTGCGCTGCCGGATGACCTCTGCACTGACCAGAACTTCACCATGATCGCGAAGTTCTGCCAGGAACGAGGGCTCAAGCACCAGCACGGCATGTGCAGGCAATATGGCTGAACGGCAAATATGAAACCTATCGGCTCCATTGCTTCAACGATGCCGCGTCTGCAGAGGCGTTTCTTGATCCTTCGAGGGGCTGATGTTCGACCCGAGGCGGGATCGGGAGAATGGAAAGGTGCGGGGCGTCTGGCGCCGCACGGGCGAATACACCCCAGTTCTCGATCTTGGCCCGCTCAGCGTACCGGAGATCTTGCGCAGCTAAGTCACGCGCTTTCGGGGCCGAACTGTCTCGACGGAGAGCGATCCGGCCGGAAGCGGCCGCAGCAGTTCAGGCTCAGGCTTTGTCAGATTGATCCAGGACGCCCAATTCTCCGGCTGAAGGACCACAACCTGCCGATTGTGATACGGTGCGACATCCGGTCCGGGATCGGTCGTCAGCATGGTGAATGTGGGCGGCTTGTTGTCGACTGCCTCACGCCAAAGCCCCGCGATAGCCATGAACGGCGAGCCGTTGAGCGTGAAGCGATGTTTCGCTTTCGGATATTTCGTGCCTGTGAATTCGAAGAACGCGGACGCAGGCACGAGGCAGCGTTTGCTGTTTCCGAATTGCCGGCCTTCGGAGCGGAAGTT
This sequence comes from Mesorhizobium sp. M0615, assembly GCF_040320805.1. Classification (NCBI taxonomy): domain Bacteria; kingdom Pseudomonadati; phylum Pseudomonadota; class Alphaproteobacteria; order Hyphomicrobiales; family Phyllobacteriaceae; genus Mesorhizobium; species Mesorhizobium sp. M0615. Next base: position 76,895 of record NZ_JAMYQI010000016.1, read on the forward strand.
GAACACAGGCCCGCCTTTTGGTCCGGTCGGTGGAAATCCGAACGCCATCGATGCCAGTTCGATAGCGCCATCCACGGCACGCATTATTGGCGCCGGGTCACTGATGCGGACGTCGTCGGCTTTGGGCAAATCAAGTTCGGTTTGGTGGCTGGGGATTTTGAGCGCCAGCGACGCCATCATCCGGCAATATTCAGCCCAGAGTACATGCTGTTCGTAATCGTTGCACATGGGAGGCTCCGGATCCGGGCGACCTGTTTACAGTACGGCTATCGAGGGCACGATGAAAAGCAGATTGGCGCTCAACTGCGGACGGCCAAGGAGGGATGTCTGCGTCCTTTGCGGCCTGAACGAAGTCCTTGCGGGCGCCGCGGGTTTCTTTCAGGCCCTCGAGCACGCCGAGAGATAGGATAGTTGTGTAAGGCTGGTGCTGATCAGGATTTGGCTTGCGGGTTTTTCAGTTTTTTGAGATAGCGCGCTTCCCTAAGAATCGAAGCGCGATCAAGTCCCACTAATGAAATAATCGTTCGTATCTCGGCTTCGGTGACGCCTGTCTCAAGAACCAATGCTTGAATGGTTTCGGCGGGGAGGCTTGGCCTCCTCGGTGTGTCGTCCATCGTGCTTGCTTTCAGGTTGGGGCAAGAGTGCGATGGTCGCTCACAAGCGTCAACGCCCAAGGGTTTAATGTTGACGACGCTTAACCGGATACACCTTATTCCGCCATTTAGCGAGCTATAGTCGCTTTTATTGCGAAAACAGCTTTCCTCTTGGAGCCCTGCAGCGTTGAGGGACCGAGGTCTCCATCGCCGCCATGGTGCATCACGCGGCCAATCAACCCCGGCCTGCCCCTGCGTCGCGGCCGCTTCATGCCGATGATTTCGCCACGATCATTAATCGTGTCCCCTTTCGGAGAATTGTTGTCTTGGTATTTTGGAGGCGTAGCGACAAATCAAAAAGATGCTTTTGCGCCAATGAGCCCGCGGCCGGACGGCCCTCTACCTACGAGTGGGAGTGCGGGGATGTTCCGGCGGCCTTTTTTCGACCGACGCGGTGGTTCCGCCCCGAGGTTCAAACCGACGATTTCTTCAGAATGGAGCCGATGGCCAATGATATGATCCGCCCCGCAGTCAATGCGGAATTGCCGTCCGGATCTTTCGACGGAACAAATTCCACGGCCGCGATGCCGCACATCGTTGCTTTCGCAGCAACAGATTTTATCAGATCGACGACCTCCCAGTACAACAGCCCGCCCGGCGCCGGGACAAATACAGCAGGCATGATTGTCGGGTCGAGCCCGTCAAAGTCGAGGTTTATGTGGACATTAGACCCGGAAGGAATGGCATCCAGGATCGGCTGAATGCCTTTTTGGCGGACGGCCTGTTCCGGAAAGAACCTGACGCCCCAAGCTTTGGCATCGGCGACTTCCTGGGGTCCGGCCGAACTTAAGCCGCGCGCGCCTGGCGCAAAGCTGTTTCTTGTTTGCAGAAATAGAGGCCGAAAAGTTGGCCCAAACTGGCCACGCGCCGAGATCCACTCGCGTGCTGTTGGTCTAACGTGAATATCTCGGCGCCTTGTGGCGGGTCTCCGAGGGAAGTTCGCCGAAGATCCGCTTATAAAAAGCGGCAAATCTCCCAAGGTCGGTGAACCCATGGTCGAGAGCAACCTGGGTAACTCCTGCACAAGCTGGGTTCGTGACACTCAGCGCGCGATGAACATCCGAGAGGTTTCTAAGGCGCAAATAAGCGACAGGACCCAGCCCGAGCGTCTGCTGGAAGGCGCGGTGGAGTGTGCGCCGCGACACCACGAGAGCCGCGCATAGTTCCGAAATGTGCACGGGACGATCGATTTCCACGCTGTCGACATAGTCTTCTACATCTCGAACCAATTCTGCGCCGGAGCAATGATTGTCTTCGCGTCCATTGGACACTTCATCGACAATGCCCATGATGAATGCTTCGATTAGCGATCGTTCGAGATATCGTACCCCTGCCACGCTGCCAGGCACCGCACCGCCCTGAAGCTGAGAAATATGACTTGCAACCTCGCCACAGGCAAATGCCCGAACCGATGGCGACCGGTGAAACCTGGAAATCCTGGTCCAATACCTTGGGTCTTGCAGAACGGTTTCTCCCCCCGCGAAATCAGCAAGCGCCTCTTCGGCGAGCGTGATCGTCGCATAGCGTGAGTGACCTGTGAAACGTCCCTCCTGTTCGACAGATTTGGGAAATACGATGACGTCGCCGGGAACGACGTCGTAGTCCCATTGCGAGACCTCGCCGCTGCTCTCCAGCATCATGCCGATCGTCACCATATTCTGGTTCATCACACCGCGCGCGCGGACATCGGGCCCGAAATCGCCGGTGCTCAAAGAAAGCTGGCCAATCTGTGCATGCATCAAATGGCCGTGGAATTTGCCCGGTGCCAGTTGGACGATCTTCAGATCCGCGCCCCGTACCGCTTCACGCAGGTCCTCCGCGGTCCGAAGCGTTGCGGTATGAACCTCAAGCGCCACCGACTCAGGTGACCCAGCCGGAAAAGCCGCACTGCTATTCCCAAAAAAACTCAAAGGTGGCGATTGCGTGGTTTCGTTGCTGTTTTCACCTGACATGGGCCGATCCTAGGACCCTCCCCCCGTGGACTCATGCATAGCATCTTCTGATCCAGATGTATGAGAAAACACCACCAATGGTTAAGTTTAAATCGTGGTGTAGTTGGCGAGCTTAAGAAGGACTCGAGCGGGCGCTGCATCTTCAATCTAGCGCCGGCGGGACAATAGCTTCGGTTGCATTTTTCTAGCTACGGGAAACTGTTCAGGTTGGTTCGGCGGCTTCAGGTGGCACAAATCGCATAGCACGGCAGCCAACAGAAGCTTAGTTTGAATCCATTGAGAATCTCACGCGGGAACCCGACAAATATTGTGGAGGGTGTTGTGGACACTGAGGCCGAAGCCGAAGTCAGATCGATTCAATATTTAACGATCGACTGCTGCGAGGCGCGCGAGGAACTGGAGTGGGTACTTTCGGACCCGCAATTTCAATGTTCAGAACGTAACAGGAAATTCCTGCGCTTTGTTTCAGAGGAGCTTTTCGCGGGACGCGAGGGAGCACTCAAAGCATACTCCATAGCCGTCGATGTCTTCGGCCGCCCGTCTTCCTTCGATGCTTCCACCGATCCAATCGTACGGATAGAGGCGACCCGCCTTCGGTCTGCATTGTCCCGCTATTACGAACTGTACGGGTCGAGCCGCCAGGTCAGCATTGAATTGCCGAAAGGCAGATATGTGCCGATGTTTTCAAGGCAGCATCGGGACGAGAAGGATCTGGGTGATCGCGCAGACGGCGTGTATACCCCTCTAGAAGGCACCACAGGGATCAAATCCGTTCGCCCGACGATGGGCCTAAGCACTACTGCCATTCTGAAAAGAATCAGCCTTGCCGGTGCAGCGTTGCTCGCGGTAGCTCTGTTTGCGGGGTACAACCTGCTCAGCAGCGTGAACTCGATGCCCATCTCTCAAAGGCCGACGGTGGCGGTCGATCTGCAGCTGGACGGCGCCTATGATCATGAGGCGACCGCCCTGCGTGACCTACTCATGAGCGCGCTTTCTGACTTCAGCACGCTGCGGCTGTCAGCGTCTGACGCTTATGTCTCAAGTACGACTAGTGACGCCCCCGCTGCGCCGCCTAGCAGCCGCTACCGACTGGTGCTGAAATACAGCTCGGATGCGGTCCAGAAATCAGTCTGGTGGCAGGTGGTCGACCAGCAGACAGGTGAAGCACTTCAATCCGACAACGAGCGCGTCCGTATCGATGCGATTTCATCCACCGATCCTTCCGAACTGCTCGTCTCACGCCTAGCCGCGCGTATCGCCTCTGCCGGGGGTGTGATCAACAGTATCGAAGCCGCCCGTGATCTTGAGCATCCGACGCTCGGCAATGGTTGCGTGCTGCGAGCCAACCTCGCCCTGAGCATGCCGACGCCGCAGCTCCTCGATCAGGCCAGGCGCTGTCTCGAACGAACACTGGAGCAGCGGCCCTACGATGCCGATGCCCATGCGATGCTGGCACTGATACTCTTGTCGATCAATTCTCCGGAGACGCCGGAGGTCTTGGCCGCGGCGGCTCATGAACATGCCAACCGGGCGGTCGCACTGGCTCCGGAATCTTCCAGCGCCTTCATGGCCAAGATGACGGCGGAGTTTCGGATTGGGCATCTGGAAGCAGCAATATCGGCGGGCCGGCGGGCGATGGCGCTCAATCCTCACAACACCACGGTAGAAGCAAAATTCGCCAGAATGCTCTATTCCGCCGGACAGCTGGACGAGGGGGTAAAGCTCGCCGGCAAAGCGCTTCAGTCCGAGGGATGGCCGTTGCCGGACGCGGAATGGACACTGGCGTTCGATGCCTATCGCCAGGGTCGTTTCGGAGAAGTGATGCCGCGCCTGCAACGAGTGACAGATCGACCGTGCTATCTCACCGATCTGTTGATGGCGGCCACATTGGGGAGCATGGGGCGCCAGCAAGAAGCGTCTGCCGTTATATCCGGTATTCGAAAGACCGACCCCGACTTCGATCGAAATTTCCATTTGGACATGTCCCGCCGCAGCCTCGACCCCCAGTTGGTCACAGTGCTCGCGAAGGGTTTGGAATCCGCAGGCGTTCGTCCTCGGTAGGACGATTTTGTTTTTACCACATTATCCAGCCAAATGTGTCCATTTGGCTGGATAATGCTCTAGCTTGCTGTAACTTTGCCGGCTTCGGTTTCGCGCTGGAGATCGCGGGCCTCTCGCTGATCTCGCTCCAGAAAGAAATTCAGGAAGGTGCGGATCACGGCAATTGCACCCAAGCGGCCGACATCATCCCAGCTCGGCGCGATGGAGGTCTCGATAATATCGGCCGCGAGTTGGAATGTTAGGCCTGCGATCAGCCACCGTGCATGGCGCATCCAGACGGAGCGAATGGCGTAGTGACCTTCCGGATGGCTGAGCATTACCCTGACGCCGTTCACGAACGCCTCAATGGTACCTGCCAGGATCATAGCCAGGGCCAGCAGGTCGATGATTGGCGCGCTGATTTCCGTCAGGCGGCTCAGCCATTCGGCAAGGATCATGAACGGTCTCCCCCTGGACGGACAATGCAGCGGAAACCAAGATGGGAGATCGAGGTGTCGACCGGTTGTGCCATGCGTGCCGCGGGGCGGTAGCGTCGGCAGTAGTTGGGCGCGCAGAGATGCGAGCCTCCCTTGGTCACCTTGCGCGGAATTTTCACCTCGGGCTGGCGTGGGTCGTAGCTGGCTTCGCGCACAGCGCCGCGCGGGTTTTCCGCGGTGCAGCACGGGCTGTCGATCCTGCCGTGCTCCTGGTACCAGTCCGTCGTCCATTGCCAGACATTGCCGGCCATGTCGAAGAGGCCGTAGCCATTGGCCGGAAACGAGCCGACCGGGGCGGTGTACTCGTATCCGTCGTCTAGCGTGTTGCGGTGCGGGAATTCGCCCTGCCAGGTATTCGCCATGTGCAGGCCGTCGGGCGTCAGTTCGTCGCCCCAGACGTAGTCCGCGCCTTCAAGCCCACCGCGCGCGGCAAACTCCCATTCGGCTTCCGTCGGCAACTCCTTGCCCGCCCAGCTTGCATAGGCGTCGACGTCCTCGTAGGCGACATGCACCACTGGGTGATCGGCCAGTTTCTTGATCGAACTGGCCGGGCCTCGCGGATGGCGCCAATTAGCGCCGCGTACATAGACCCACCAGTTGTAGTGGTTGCGCATCTCGACCGGGCCGACCGGCTTCTTGAACATGGTCGAGGACGGTGAAAGCATGTCAGGCAAGGCGCCGGGATAGTTTTCCGGGTTTGCCGGCTTTTCGGCCAACGTGATGTAGCCGGTCGCTGAGACGAACTTTTCGAAATCGCCGTTCGTCACTGTGAACCGGTCCATCCAGAAACCATCCACCCTGACCCGGTGGACCGGTGCTTCCTCGGGATAGAATTTTTCAGAGCCCATCAAAGACGAGCCGCCTGGAATCCAGATCATACCGTCAGTCGGCGAATTTTTCGAAGCCGGCATCATTTCCAGTTGATCGGCGATCATCCCGTCAGGCCTGCTGTTTCCATCCATCATCAACCTCCTTGCGCTCTAGTCACGGACAAAGCGCGGCCGTCAATCGTGCCAGCAGGGCTGCTGGGCATGGCCTTCTGCTCACCCCGGGTCGTTGGTTCCAAATACAATGATGACAGGTAGATCGCGACCATCCCCGCAATGGCCAGGATATGGATCCAAGCGTCCATCCTGTTCAGTTGACGGCGACAAGTCATTTAGCTCACCCACTCATCCCGCTATGTCGAGGAAGTCCCATAAGCTCAGTCATCGCGCTGCACTCGACTGTGTAGCGGCATGGGTGCGCCTGCGCCAGTTCACGTAGGGAATGCAGATGATCGCGCTGGCGATCAGGTGCCATAAGACGACGGCGATCACCGCCTTTTCGTCGGGAAAGGTCGCGCTGGCAACGGCCAAGGCGACGCCGGGATGGCGGGCGCTGCTGGCCAGTGCCAACACCGTACGGTTGTCCGGGTCAGGTCCGCCAAGGGTGTGACCAACGAGGACGCCGGCGACGGTGAATATCGCAAGCGCCACCAGCGTTCCATTGCCGACCATTGCGGCCATGGCAGGCCATATCTTGATCAGAACCGGAATGAAGGCCGCTATAAGAAGAACGGTTGCAAACAGCGAGAGCGGGTGCGCAAGTCGGGTCGCGAAGGACGGAAAGAATTGCCGCGCCGCCAGCCCGATGACGAGCGGCAAAAACACACCCGTGGCCACGACGGAGGCCACCTTCGCAGCCGGCACGCCGATGCCAAGGCCGGCCCAGTCGCCAAGCAACGCGATACCGAGCGGCACGACGATGATGGACAGTGCGGCCATGATGACGAGCAGACTTGCCGTGTAGGAGACCGTTCCGCCGGCCTTGGTCTGCTTGGCAGGCAAGATCGGCGGCACCGGAGACAGTGACAGCGCCACAAGCGCGATCTTGACCGCTGGGTGAAGATCAAACAACAGCACCATCGCCACGGCGATCATGACCATGATGACGTTCATTGACAGGAACGAACGAACGAGCAGGCCTGGCTGCCGCAGCAAAGAAATCGCATCGCGCCAGCTCGCGTGAAGGCCAAGCGCCAATACCATTAACCCCATGCTGAGGTTGATCGCGATTGGGATAAGCATTGCGATCGTCATATCTTTCGCTCTATCTGCGTGCGTTCCAAAGCTTTGTTGGCTGGCATGATCGATCCCCCTGTTCCGCTAATCGATCCGCTCGAAATCTGGTAGCTTCCAACTGGCGTCGAAATAGGCTTCGGTGGGCTCGTAGAGGCGGAAATAAGAGAACCAACCCTTGCCGAGCGCGGTAGGGATCCAGTTCTGTTCGAAGCCTTTGGGCGCCTTCGGCCCGCAATAGACGTCGACAGACCCGTCGCCATTCTTCCTGAGGTCCATCCGCGAAGAGCGGTCGGCGATCTGCTGCTGGTTGAGGATCAGCGAACGGGTGTCGAGATCGTACAGCGTGACCGACCAGAACAGGTTGGCCGGGGGATTGGGCGGCACGCGCAGCCGATAGGAATTGCCGCCGTCGAGCCAGTCGCCCGCCTTGTCGCGATAGGCGCCGAGGTAGGCGGAGGACGGGCCTGGCCGGTTGGGAGACATGTCGGCCGCCGCTGAATAAGCCTCGTAGAACCAGGAGGCCCGCTCATCGAGGCGGCCCCAATATTCCGCCGGATCGTCCGCATCCAGGTTCAGCGCATGGTCCCAGTGCGCACCGTCGTGGTACTTCACGCAGGCAAAGCGGCGGTCGCAGGTGTTGGCCTTTGCCATGGCCTCGCCTAGAAGAGCGCCCTGTTCCAGCAGCTCCTTCTGCCGCGCATCGGGAGCAAAGGCCTTGCCCTTCTCGATCCCAAGGGGCTTCAGCATTTCCAGGAAGAAATGGTCGCGTTCGCCCAATTGTTCGCGCTGGACGATGCCGTCAAGCCGCTCCCAATAGGTCAGGCCGCGCGGCGGGATGCCGCTCCATGGACGGTCGGCCGCCTCTATCAGCGACGTTGGCGGGGGGCTATCGCGCGCGGCATAGGGATAGATGCGCAGTTGCGAGAGAACAGTCTCGGCCTGTCCGGGATCGGTGACCGTGATCCGCACGCCGATCATGAAACTCAGGCTCGGCACGCTCAGGATTTCGTGGGTGCGGGTATCGCCGGGCTGTTCCTGGCCGGGGCCGAGGATCAGATATTTCCCGCCAGGCTCGCAACCCTCTATTGCTTCCTGCCAGATACTTACTAGGCCGCCACGAATGCCGCTCGGTGGCAGTTCCAGGACAAGCGGCCCCGACCGGGTGAGATCCACGAACCCGACATAGTAAGGCGTGGTTGCATTCGGCGTCAGGATGCCGCGCTTGTCGGTATAGCTCAGATAGGCAACGATCTGCCCGTTGGCGGCGCCTAGCCCCTCTGACGCATGTTGCCATTCGGCAAAACCTACCAGCGGGAGCGCCCAAAGATAAGCCTGGCAGGCGCGCTGAAAATCACGCTCGTCAAACAATCTCTCCAGCGTCTCCGGCGTTGGGTAACCGTTTGCGAAATCATGAGTGAATTGAAGCGCGCCGATGCGCGTATCGAGCTTTTGCTGGGTGCCGGAACCGGTCCGTATGGGGGCGATGCCAAGCGTTGCCATATTCTGTCTCCCAGATATCGAGTAGCGACATGGCGCTCTCTTTGATTTCTATTTCGGGCCGCCAGTGATTTCCGCGGGCGACGCCGCGCTCGCTTCAGCGGCATTACCCGCCTGTCGGCTGGAGCTTCGGCAGTTTCCACTTACCGGTCATCGCTGCTTCGCTAGGACCGTAGACGCGCAGAACGAGGCTGTATTTCGCTGCCGGCGAAGGTAGCCAATTGGCCTCCTTCTCGGCGCCCGGCGAGGTTGGCCCGACATAGATGTCGAGCGAGCCGTCGGCGTTATAGGCAAGGCCATCGGTGCGGTCACCGATCGAGTAGCGCTTCAGCGGATTGGCGAAGAGAAACCGGTCCGGCAGCGTGTAGAGCGTCGCCGACCAGAAGAACTTTGCTGGCGGCAGATCGGGCTTGTCGAAATGCACGACGGAAGGCGCCGTGCCGTCACCCAGCCAGCCGCCATACCAGGCCTCCGCGATCGAATTGCCGTACAGACCTTTCATCGCGGCGACGGCGCGGTTGAGGTAATTGTTCTTCTGCTCTTCGCGCGAGCCGAACAACCCGTTGGTATCGAATGTCTTGGCGGCGAGCACATCGATCTCGGCCTGTCCGTCCTTCACGCCATCCGTAATGGCCGCGAGAATAACGGGATCGACCTTCGCGGAATCCCACGGTTGGCCCGGCCCGATTCCGATCTTCGCAAAGCGCTGGCGAAGTTCGACCTCGGATGGGTCGGGCGGTAAGGCAAACTGCAGCAGGAAGTTCAGATAACCTATGAAGCCGTGCGAACGCGCAGTGGCAACGTCATAGGGCGGGAAGGCGATGGCAGGCGCTGGCGGAGGCGCCTTCTGTCCAACGAAAGCGCTCAACGGCTTCAACTTGTATCGAGCCTGTAGCGCCTTGACGCCGGCCGATCCGTCCGGCCCGATCGATGTGCGGGTCAGCGTTCCGACGATCTCAGTCTCCGCATGAAAGACCTGTTTGATGCCCGCTGGCGTTTCGCCCTTCCAGTTCGGCCCCGCAATCAGATAGCTGCCCGCATCGAAGCCGGTTGAGCGCACGCCGGTATAGGCGAAATTGAATGTGAACAGGTCGATCCACTGCATCACATAGTAGCGGTCCTTGGGTACGGCGGGCACGCTGATCACATAGGGTTCGGCGCGCAGGTCCAACCAGGCCCACGAATAGGGTGTGTCGTTGTTGGGGGTGACAATGTCCTTGTTGTCGGGCGTGAACGGCTCGGAGTAGTGCCGATACACGCCGAACCCGCCGACATATCCGGGATCGGCTTTGTCCACTGCCTGTTTGCGCCAAGTCTGATAGCTTTCCATCATCGCGTAGGCATAGACGTAGGCATCCTTGGCGATCGCCCGCGCTTCGTTTGGGCCGACATTCGCGGCTGCGGCGGCTGCGCCGGACCACGAAGCGGCAAAGGATACCGATGAGAGCAGGACCAACGTCTGCCTGCGGTTCAAGTCCATGGTGTGCTCCACGATTCCTGCTGCAACGGAAGCCGGTGGCGGCGTGCTGTGCGCGCGCCGCGTTGTTTTCGTGGCTTGCTAGTGATTGGCGCCGCCTGCGGCGTCACTCATCTTGGCCAACGCGGCCGACAGGTCGAAACTGCCGGCATGCTGCGCTTGCGGAAATTCCTTGAAGGTTTCTATGAACATGCCAACCGCCGTCTGCGCGACGAACAGGAAGTACATGTTGTGCAGCACCCATTCGTAATAAGTATTCGATGTGGTGTCCGCCCGCTCATAAGGATCGGTGCGCAGGTTGAAGAGCTTCGGTAGCCGAAGGGGCGTAAATGGCTCCGCCCATATCTGCAGCGTTCCTTTGCAGCGCTGTTCCATGAACACGAGCTTCCAGTTGTCGTAGCGGACCGCTAGAACGTCGCCATCGTCGCTGAAATAGATGTAGAGCTTGCGCGGACTGTCGTCGGCATCGCCAATCAGGTAGGGCAGTAGATTGTAGCCGTCGATGTGGTTCTTGTAGGTCCGACCGATCGCCTTGTAGCCCGTCTTCAACTCCTCGACGACCTCGGGAGCGCCAGCCATGGCCAGAAAGGTCGGGAGCCAGTCGTGATGCTGCACGATGCCGTTGGCGATCGACCCGGCCTTGATGTGGCCCGGCCAGCGGACCAACATCGGAATTCGGAACGCGCCTTCCCAGTTGGTGTTCTTTTCCGAGCGGAATGGCGTCATGCCGGCATCTGGCCAGGAGTTCATGTGCGGGCCATTGTCGGTCGAGTACATGACGAAAGTGTCGTCGGCGATGCCGAGCTCGTCGAGATAGTCGAGCATCTCGCCGACGTTCTTGTCATGGTCAACCATCGTGTCGTGATAGTCGGATTGCCAGCGGCCCGCCTGACCTTTGTGTTCGGGCTTCGGGTGCGTGTAGAGGTGCATGTGCGTTGTGTTGAGCCACAGGAAGAAAGGATTGCCTGCATCGTTCTGGCGCTTGATGAAATCCTTGGCGTTGGCGACGAAGTCGTCGTCGCAGGTTTCCATGCGTTTCTTGGTCAGCGGACCGGTGTCCTCGATCTTCTGCTTGCCTACCCTCCCCCAGCGCGGATCAACGGTCGGATCGTCCACGTCGGTCGCCCAGGAATGAATGACACCGCGTGGGCCGAACTTCGCCTTGAACCCGGGAATGTCCTTCTCGGTCGGATAGTCGTCCATCTCCGGCTCTTCCTGGGCGTTGAGATGGTAGAGGTTGCCATAAAATTCGTCGAAGCCATGATTGGTCGGCAAGTGCTTGTTCAAGTCGCCGAGATGGTTCTTGCCGAACTGTCCGGTGGCATAGCCCTGGTTCTTGAGCAGCGCCGGAATGCTGACGATGGTCTCCATCATCCCCTGTGGCGCGGCGGGGATGCCGACCTTTGACAGGCCCGTGCGGTAGACACTCTGACCGGTGATGAAGGAGGAGCGGCCCGCCGTGCAGGACTGCTCGCCATATGAATCGGTGAACAGCATGCCTTCCTTGGCGATGCGATCAATGTTGGGGGTCTGATAGCCCATCAGTCCGTGGGTGTAACAGCTCAGGTTCGACTGGCCGATATCGTCGCCCCATATGACGAGGATATTCGGCTTGCCGGTCTTCGGTGATTTCGCCATCCTGTTTCTCCTAGGTTACCGCTATCTCAAGTGCATGATCGCCAATGGCCAACGCGCCTTTCTACGGAATCACGTGCAGCCATTTCAAAATCCTGGTGAGGATGCCCTGCTCTTCTTTCTGGATTGATTGTAGCGCTTTCAACGTGTCGGCCATGTCATGGAGAGCCTTGCGGTTCTCCGCGCTGTTTTCATCGGAGAGCCCTGCGATGGCGCTGTCCTGCGCCTTGCGCAGTTCACGAATTGCGGCTCGCAGCGCGAGGATGCGAGGAGTTTCCATTTCAAGGTTGCCCATCCTTTCTCATGTCGCCGAGCCGTCAGTGAACGGGCCGACATTGAAGACCATGCTGCTGATGGCGACGAGGCCAACCAGAAGCAGGATCACGGCGGTTATGAGCGTGAACGAAACCGGGTAGCCGGTCTCAGCATGGATAAGACCGGCATCACGCATGGCGCCACGCTCGCGGCGGAGGCCGGCCATGAAGAGAACATGATAGATGATGCCGGCGATCAGCATCAGGATGCCGAGAAGCACCAGTGTGACGCCAAAATTGCGGGGTGCGGCGGCATGGGCCAGCGTGCCGGCGTCCCGCAGTTTCTGGAACACCTGGAAAATGGTGAAGCCGAAACTGATGAGCGACAGCGCGGTGCGGATCACCGACATCAGCGTGCGATCAGCGCTCATGCGAGTACGCTGGAACGACATCCCGGTACGGCGTGAGGACAATTCGGTGTTGATGCGATCGGACGGCGATTGTCCGGTGACAAGTTCAACGCTCATTGCAAAGATCCTGCGAACGGGACGGTGTTGAATTCGACCAACACTCGGATGCGGCTGCGGGATTTCGAAGTACGTTACCGTAACGATACGTGCCGGAGGGCTGAACTGGCGGCATTGACGGCCGCCGGAGCGAGATCACTCTGCCGCAGGATCGGCCTTTAGTATTGTCCCGAGCTGATCGGGGGCCGCGGCATTTCCTCTTCCCTCGACAATCGAAATGGGGGCACTGACGGTCCTCGCAGCGACCTTGCCGACCGTTCCTACCGTGCCGGCAATCACCATGCCCAGTCCGTCGCCAAGGCCTACTCGCGAGTCAGTCAGGATCTGACCGGAGGCCAATTGAGATCCCAGCAACTTCACGATTTCAGGGCTTTCGGCAAACTTGCTGTGGTTCAAGCGATCGTCCGTCTTGACGTTGGTCAGGTCGATAACGGTTATTCCCGCCGCTTGAAGCTTCGACTTGTAGGGCTCCTTCGACGGATCGATCTGCCCCACCCGGTCGACATCGCCTGAAATCAGGCGCGAGATCGCAAGCGCCCGATCGTCCCGCGAGATCATGATCGTAAATTTCGGCTTTTCCGGCCCAAGTTCGGTCCACTGGCGACCGAAGACATCCACATCAAGGTCGGGCGATGCAAGAATTACGTTCCTGATCTTGGGAGAAACCCGCCCGTCCTGCAAGGCCATTTGCCTCAGCCCCTCCATGGCGAGCCAGGTTCCCATCGAGTGCGCCATGACGGTAATGTCCGTCACAGTTCGGTCATTGGCCAAAGCCTTCAATGCCCGCTCGAAGGCGGTGCGGGAAAAATTGGTGCTTTCCTTGTCGTAATTGTAGTCCAGGACGCTCGCGCGCGATGGCCAGGTGAAGAGAATGGGCGTGACCTTCGCCCCAGAGTCGTGGACGAATTGCGCGAAGCGAAAAACCGAATCCTCATAACGGTTGTTGAAGCCATGGACGAAGACGAGCACATGGCCGGTTGAATTGTGGGAGTGGAGCCAGTCGCCGGCCTGCGGAATCGAAAGGTTCTTCGCGGCGACAACAGCGAATTCCTTTTGGGGATTGGGCGGCAGCTTTTTCGGCCATTCGACCGTGCCAGACAGACGGTTCGGTGGAATTGAAATGGTCAGGTCGGTCAACGAAAGCGTCGGGCTGCGCTCACCCGTGAACAACGTTGCGGGATCGCCCGAAGGTTTGCGGCTCGTCGCCACCAGCATCGTTACATCGGACGCCGACGCTGCCATCGTATTGGCCGCTATCGGCGCCAGCACGCCTTCAGGTCCCCCTGCGCACGCCGACAGCGTGAGCAGGCACAGTGTCGCGACGATTTTGCTAACCAGTTGCACATTGCGTAGCACCTGATTTGTCCCGCCGCTCAAAATTTCCCGGACATGTCGAAGAACACTGCGTCGCCTTTCATGCGGTGCTCGACCTCGACCTCGTGGGCCCATCTCAATGTTAAATCGACCTCGGTTCTCTCGCGGAATTTGGCCTTGTATTTAACCAGCGGGCCGACCGCAATCGAACTTCCCCTGAAGCCGCCATGGGCGTCGGCGAACGTGCTGCGGTCATCTTCGATCTGGTCCAGAAAGCCCGCGATCGCTCCCACCGACAGGTTCTCCGTCACTGCCTTCGTGACCGAGAGATCGAGATGAGCCATCGCGCCGCTGTAGTAATCGGTGTCCTGGTTCTTGGTGTTGATGTCCACACCAAATTTGGCCGAGAGGTCCAGCCCGTGCTGCGGGATAAGATAGGTGAACCCGATCGCCGGAGTGAACGTCCAGTAGTTCATGCCGATGAAGGCAAGGTCTCCCTCTTTCCATTCACCGGTAGGAGCGGTAACCGTCAGCGAGGCCGACAGCCAGGTGTTCATGGCATCGTTATGCCAGCCGAGTACGAGGGGCGCGAAAGCGATGTCGCCGAGCCCGGTTACGTGCTGATCCGTCCCGAACGGACCAACCTCGGCAGTGGCCCCGGTCCGGCCCAACGGGATGGCAAGCTGGACGGCGTATGTCCAATTTCCCGGCAAGTGCAACTCGGGCACGTAGACCCCAGCCAGGATCGCGGCATAGGTATCACCAGTAAGGCCAGCCGCCACGGAGCCGTTTCCGAATGGCACCTCGCCACTTGCTTCGCCATGGTAATAAACGTTGGATATTGCCCAATAAGCGGCGCCAGGCGTGGGCGGTACAATGGCTGCGCCAGGACCGGCGAAGGCGCCGGGGATATAGCGTCCGGCAACGGCTTCGGTGGCATTTGCCTGCCTCGCGAAAGGGAATGCCACAAGAGCAGCTGTCGCGATTGCGAGCCAGGCCGGCGATCCTGCTTTAGTCATCGTCTCCCTTTCTGTACCGGGGTCTCGTGGACCGCTAGAAATTGACCAACGAAACGCCGACCTCCACGTTGAAGTCGTAAGGCCGGTCATTGCCGATACCGACACCTGGCCTGATATAGCCGTTGACTGCGCCGCCGTTGGCCAGCTTGCCCATATTGAAGCCCAGAGCGATCTCCCAGGACATTGGCGCCGTATCGGCTTCAAAATCATAACTTGCGGTCAAATCCGACGTGAGCCACCAGCGTTTGGCGTGAGGTTTGTAAACGACGTAGAGATCGAAATCGCCGCGATTGACATCGACCCGATTGCTGTCGCCGGCGAATGAAAGACTTTGGATGTAGGCAGGCGCGATGATGACCTCCGGGCTGGCAAAATAGGCCCAGGTCAAGCCGGGCGCGGCGACCCATTTGCCGGTGCCAAGCACATCCTCGGAGGCGCTCGGCGCATAGATCTCGGTGCTGAGGATAAATGCCTGCCGCCTGGTTACATATGGAATCCAGCTGAGCTTCGCCGCAATGTCGCCAAGGCCGAATTCGTTGTCGCCTGCCAGATTGGTTGCATCGAGCGGTACGGTCAGACGGATCGAAGCTTTTCCGTCGAGAAACGGCTCCGTGTAACGGAGGTTGGTAATGTCGTAGTATCCGTCGCCGGGTAGGAATCGATACTCGTTCGAGACCGCGAGGGTTCTTGTCAGAACAGCAGGGTTCGTCCCCGAAGTATCCTTGGCCTCCTGGGCTTCGGCACCGCCGGCAACGGGTAGAGCAATAGCAAGGGCTATGGTGAGAACACTACAATTTGAGCCTGACGCTGGAGCATCTGCAGCCGGTTCCTGAGGGCGAAAGGCGCCTGCCAGCAGGGTTGCACCTACGCCCGAGCGAGTTTGTCCCATCAACATCCCCGGTCACGACCCCCTCTGCCGCGCGCCGCAAGCTTTCGGCGCGTCACACGATTGAATCGGAATGGCGGGATGCGAAGTACGTTACAGTTACAGAGGCCGCAAATTCGACCTTGCCGCCTGACGTCATTGGCAGATGCGGATAATGTCGTTTTCCAGTTCAATGCACAGCTCTTCATATTCAGAAATGACGTCTTGGTCGGCGTTGATGTCACCATTACGCAACCGATTAAGCATTGTGCTTGCGTCTTCATACGCTCCGCACAGGCTGAGGACATTCGGCTTAGTCGCACAAGCAACCTGAAGCCTGCCTCGCAATACTGGCAGTTTCAGCATGAGCCTTATCAGGCCCCGACGGTTCGCTTCGTTGTCCATGGCTCGATCCGGTGCGGTTCCTCCGCGCGAATAACCATCAGCAGAAGTTTCAAAGTGGATGCGGTCTGAGGGTGATGCCGTAGCTTCGTTCACCAACGATGCTCGTAGTTGGTCGACATGCCAGTACTTAACTGTAGCAAGGCGAAGCGGGTTTGGCCCTCCGCCCTCTATCCGGAACGCATCAGCCTTTTCGAGATTACGAACCGGAGCGCAATTATCTAACGAAACCTGCCTGCGGCGATTGATTAGACGGCCCTGTTACTGTTTCGTATCGGTATGTTCGCAAGCCCAGCCTTGTGGAAGCAAGCCCAGAACTTACTCTGACAGTCGACGCGCTCGGTCAATCGAACCGGGCCTCTCCGAGGCCCGTCTTCCGTGTCAATCGGCGCATCGGCCGCAGCCAACGGCTCTGCAGTTCGGAGTCGTTGCCGGCGCGACACACCAAACCGTTGGAGTTCGCGATGCCAAGACATCTCATATCCAAAACCCTCATCCGTCCTTGCGGCTGGCTCCTTGCCGGCGCCCTGACTGTCCTTCCGATCGGCAACGCGATGGCCGACGATGCCAAGGATCTGCTCAAAGCTATGTCAGACTACCTGGCCAAGCAGAAGACTTTCTCATTCAGCTACGACTCCTCCGTGGAAGCCGTCACGCACGATTTCGAGAAGCTTCAGTTCGCCAGCTCGGGCAAGGTCGAGGTCGCAAGGCCCGACAAGATCAGTGTGTCGAGGATTGGCGGCTTTGCAGATGTTGAGACAGTCTTTGACGGCACGACCCTGTCCATCCTCGGCAAGAATTTGAATGTCTACAGCCAGGTTGAGGCCAAAGGCACGCTCGACGACCTCGGTGAGCAACTTTCGAGCGCCGGCATTGACCCGCCCGGGGCCGATATTCTGGCCTCAAACGTCTTCGACACACTTATGGACGGGGTTACCGACGCCCGGCACATTTCGAGCGCCTATATCGACGGCGTCGAGTGCGAGTATCTTGCCTTCCGCTCGCGTGACGTCGACTGGCAGATCTGGATCCAGGCAGGCGATCAGCCGATCCCTCGGCGTTATGTCATCACCAGCAAGCACGTGTCGCAGGCCCCCCAATACACGCTTGAGACCAAGGACTGGAAATTCGGGTCCGCGGTTGCGGCGAACGACTTCACGTTCAAGGCGCCAGCGGACGCCAAGAAAGTCGACCTGAGCGAAATCGCGCAGATCGATGAGGTACCGAGCCCTGAAGACGATGGAGACGATCAATGACCAGGTTTGGCAAACTCCTGACGGCTTCGATTTTTGGCGGGTTTCTGTGCGCTGAAATCGGGCCTGTTTCCGACCTCCCATTCCTCGGAGTTCTGAACCCGGTTTCGACAGCGCAAGCCAGAATCGGTCGTCCGTTAACACCGCTGTCCTATGCCGGTGTGGCGCGCCGTACCGCGCGTCGAACAACAAGGCGGGTCATTGCACGGCAGATCGCCGTGCTGCCGCCAGCGTGCGTCTACGGCCTCTACTATGGCCACTACTACTACAATTGCGGTGGCATTTATTATGCGAGGACGGGTGGCGTCTACGTCGAAGTCGTCGTTCGGTGAACTCCAGATGAACTGGGTCATGGACAGACGTAGCCTGCTCGCCAGCATGCTGGCGGCCGCCTTGCCGGCTTCCAGCGTCGTATCCGCGCGCGCCCAGGCCGCCGCCCTTCCATCTTGGCAGGAGGGGCCCGCCAAAGCGTCGATCATGGAGTTTGTCGCAAGGGTTACTAGGCCGAACAGTCCGGATTTTGTCTTGGCTGACGAGCGCATCGCGGTGTTTGACAATGACGGGACGCTCTGGTGCGAACAGCCGATCTATTCCCAACTCGCCTTTGCATTGGATCAGGTGAAGTTGCTCGCGCCGGCTCATCCGGAATGGCAGACGCAGGAGCCGTTCAAATCCGTGCTCGCGAACGATCTGGCAGGGGTGGTTCGCTCTGGCGAGCAAGGGATATTCGAAATCATGACCGTCACGCACGCCGGCATGGCTACCGATGAATTTGACCGCGCGGTCATGGCCTGGACCAGGACGGCGCGCCATCCCCGCTACCATCGTGGCTACACCGAACTGGTTTTCCAGCCGATGTTGGAATTGCTGGAGTTTTTGCGGCAGAGCGATTTCAAGATATTCGTGGTGTCGGGCGGAGGAATTGATTTCATGCGTCCCTGGATGCAAGCCGTCTACGGCATCCCGCCCGAGAGAGTCGTGGGGTCATCGGGAATGGCCAAATATGTGGTCGGTGCGGATGGCAGGCCCGCCTTGATCAAAGACTCCAAGATCGATTTCGTCGATGACGGTCCCGGCAAACCCGTCGGAATCCACAAGTTTATTGGCCGCAGACCGATCTTCGCATTCGGGAATTCCGACGGCGATCTGCAGATGTTGCAATGGACCGCAGCAGGAAGCGGTGCGCGATTTATGGGGATTGTGCATCACACCGACGCTGATCGCGAATACGCGTACGATCGCAACTCGTCGGTCGGAAAGCTCGACAAGGCTTGGGACGAAGCGATGAAGGAGCGCTGGATCGTCGTCGACATGAAGCAGGACTGGAAAGTGGTCTTTCCTTCCTGAAGCCACGGGCCTCGTTGAAGATTCAATTTTAAATCTGGATGCATTGAGGTTTGAGGATGATGTTCGGAAAACCGTTTCTTGGCGCGACGGCTATCACAGCCATGCTTGCCGGAGGAGTGAGCCATGTAGCTGCGGCCTCCATCGAGGCGCTGCAAGGCGCATGGACGATGAATGGGACAGGATGCGATGACAACTTCAAGAAGCGAGGCAAAGGGTTTGAGTACAAAGACCGGAGTTCCACGCTAACGACCGGAATCATCGTCTCCGGCAGCAGGGTTCTCGGACCCAACTCCAGTTGCACGGCGGAGAAAATCTCACAGAGGGGAGATCATTTCTCGGTACTGTTGAGCTGCTCGGATGCCGTTCTATTCAGCAGCTTCTCGGCATCCTTCCGTGTCATCGACAAGACTCATTTCGAGCGCTTCGACCCTCAATTTCCGGAGGTTTCCGTCATTTACTACAAGTGCGAACCTTGAATGCCGAACTCAGGTCGGGGCGAGGCTCGGCTCAGCCGCACAGAGGGGGTCGCAATGAGAATTGCTCAAGTAACTCCGAAGGATAAGTTGGTCCGAGCGCGCCCGGCAGGACGTCTCGGAGATCTGATTGCGATGTTTGTCCTGATTGCCGGGCCGCTCGTTTTTGCGATCGCCCTCTTGTTGGCTGGTCAGGCACAGGCGCAGGCGACGGCAACCGTCCCGCCTGAAAGGGTCAAACAGTTGTTCGAGCTTCTCGACGATCCGTCAGTGAAGGCCTGGGTGGCCGAACAACGAAATCAGGACGCCGGATCGACGGGCGCGCCTGCCGAGGCCGGTGCTTCGCCGGCCGACGCATCGTCGGACGCCGTGACCCCACCCGGCCAGATGAATACGATGGCATCCTCGACGCTCGATCGGATCAAGCGTCATATCGAAAGGATCGTGCGAACTCTGCCCCTGCTGCCAGGCCAGTTCGCCCGCGTCCGGGCCCATACCATGCAGGATATGTCCAGCAAGGGGCCTGTCAGCGTACTTATTCTGATTGTGATGTTCATCGCTGCCGGCTTTGCGTTCACCTGGGCGACATACAAGCTCACCCGTCCATTTCGTCTTTGGATTATCGCTCAACCGAAGGATACGCCCATCGGGCGAGCCAAGAAGATCGGTGGTCGCGCGCTTTATTCCAGCATGCTGATCGTCTCGTTCGCGCTGGGCAGCGCCGGCGCGTTCATGTTGTTCGACTGGCCAATGCTTATCCGCGAGATTGTGCTGACGTTTCTGATGGCGGCGGTTGTTACACGGGCTGTGCGTCTGTACGCCATGGCCACGCTCGTCCCGTCCTTCATGAACGTCGAGAACGCCGTCGAGGTGCGTGCTTTGCCGATCACCAACGAGACGGCTGACCATTGGGCCTATTGGCTACCCCGTATCGTCGGCGTCTTCGCCTTCTTCGGCGCCGCGTTTATCCTGTTGCCGGGTCTCGGCATCGATCAGGACGGAATGACGGTCCTGTCGCTGGGCGCCGATTTCGTGCTGCTGTTGCTTTTTCTGCTTGCCGTTTGGCGTCGGCCAGGAACGCAGCGAGACGGTGTGCACCAAAGCGGTCGCACGGCAGCGACATGGCTATTGACTGCTTATTTCGTCGTTCTGTTCCTGCAGCGCAACGCCGGCCTTTATATACTCTTCTGGTTTACCTTCGCCGCATTCTTCCTGCCCCTGGCAATCGTGCTGACACAGCGCGGGGTAAATTTCGTTCTGCGGCCGGGTTCGGAAGATGCTGGCCGGCCTACGATCCCGGCGGTGACGATCGCTGTCATCGATCGCGGTATCCGTATGATTTTTATCCTGGTGGCGGCTTACCTTCTTGCCCGTGTCTGGGGTGTGGACATGCAATCCATGCGGGGCGGCGATACGACGACCATGCTCATATTGCGCGGCTTGATCAATGTCGTGGTCATTGCGCTTGCAGCCGATTTCGGCTGGTCGATCATCAAAGCTTTGATCGAAAGAAAGCTGGGCATCCAAACATCGCACGAGGTGATAGGCGACGAGAACGTCCCACCCCCCAACTCGCATCAGGCGCGGCTGCACACGCTGTTGCCGATCATCCAGAACATTTTGCTCGCAGTGATCGTCGTGATGGCGGTGCTGATGATGCTGGCCTCTATGGGCATCCAGATCGGCCCGCTGATCGCCGGCGCCGGCGTCGTCGGCGTCGCCGTGGGCTTTGGCGCACAAACAGTCGTCAAGGACGTGATCTCAGGTGTGTTTTATCTGCTCGACGATGCTTTCCGTGTCGGCGAATATATTTCATCGGGCAGCTACCGGGGCACGGTGGAGAGCTTTTCATTGCGCTCGGTCAAGCTGCGTCATCATCGAGGCCCGCTGTTCACGATACCTTTCGGTGAGCTCGGGGCGGTGCAGAACCAGAGCCGTGACTGGGTCACCGACAAATTCAACATCACCGTCGGCTATGACACCGACATCGACGTCGCTCGCAAGCTGATCAAGCGC
The DNA here is from genome assembly GCF_040320805.1 of Mesorhizobium sp. M0615. Classification (NCBI taxonomy): domain Bacteria; kingdom Pseudomonadati; phylum Pseudomonadota; class Alphaproteobacteria; order Hyphomicrobiales; family Phyllobacteriaceae; genus Mesorhizobium; species Mesorhizobium sp. M0615. The sequence continues at coordinate 98,179 of NZ_JAMYQI010000016.1, forward strand.
ATCGGCATCGAACTGGCGCAAGATCCCGAATTCAAACACTGGGTGATCGAACCGATCAAGATGCAGGGCGTACAGGAGTTCGGCGAGTACGGCATCGTCTTGAGGCTCAAGGCCACAACCAGACCTGGAGGCGCCTTCAGCATGAAAGGCAGATTCTTCTTGCGCCTCCGCCAGGCCTTCAAGGAGCAAGGCATCGAACTGCCATTCCCGACCGTCCACGTTCAGGGGCTGCAGAACCCGCATGGGACAGAGAATGCGCCTTTGGCGATCACACCCGAATTACGAATGGCTGTCGCCCAGTCGCACACCAATCGGCGCAGAAAAAAAGCCAGCACAACGGAGTAGGAATCTGTGGCGCCAGCCCGAAACGCTAGATGCTCGCAGCGGAGATGGCGCTTTATTGGCTCAACCGTCGGAGACGCGCAATTGGCGGCGCGTCGCGTTTCGCGCCCGCTAGGAAGAATGATCTAACAGGCCGTTAAATCTGTTTGTTCACGGTGCGTATTAGAACCAGATTGAGCACAAACCAGATTCAAAACGGATATCTTCGAGCCGTGCCAGAGTAGGATCCGCTTGCCGCCGTGGGCTAGCAGGTGGACCTGCTAAGCGTTCTCCAACGTCGGGCGCCACGTGCGTTCTATCTCGAGAAGTCAGCGGCATAGGCCGTGTAGTTGCCCCAGTCGAGCATCAACGAAGGCACGTCCGGGCGGCATCCAGATGCTGCTATGCTGTTTGAGCAGATGGATCGGCAGCATTCAGCAGTTGCGATACGGCAGTGATGATCTGGCCGGGCGCAAAGGGCTTTTGAATCATGATGCTCTTTGGCACACCTTTGGATGTCCATTCCGCAGACGACACGCTGGTCACGTAAATGACAGGCAATCCCGGGAACAATTCGCGAGCACGTTGCGCCACGTCCCAGCCGGTCTTTTCTCCTTTGAGATTTATGTCGGTCACAAGTGCGCGTACATCTGCCGGCGACGCCTCCAAGCTCGTTATCGCGAGTTCACCACTGGCAACGGTCGTGGTTGTATAGCCGCCCTCGTGAAGAGTATCCTCCAGATACACTTGAGTCAGCGGCTCATCCTCGACAACCAAAACCAATAGGTCTTCCATGCGCCGTTCCCCGACTGAGTGTGCGCCAACTCATAAATGCTGATTGGTTCCAGGTGTGAACGCTTTTATGTGCTTCGGCTCGTCATGGCGCTTTTTGGCCAGGCGAACAGCAGCTTTCAACTTCCTGCTTCGACAGCGTAACTGTGGATCCCAAGGCTGTCAGTTAGATGGTAAGATCGGCGGCCATCTTCAGTCGTCCCCCGTCCCTTACGTCGACAGCAGAGGAGGACATCTTCGGTCATGCGCATGGGGCGTTGGGCAGGAGCCGCCAACAACTGCCCATCGCTGTCGGGCGCTGTTGTTCCTAACCGGTGAAACAATAGCCGCGATTCACCTACCAGCGGGGGAGAGCTATCCTTCGAGAGTTCCACCCAGACGCGTGGTTCGCTATGATCGGGCCGCGCCTTTCCAGGCCAGCAAGCGCATGGCGTTCGCCGTCACCAGCACTGTCGCCCCGGTATCGGCCAGAATGGCGGGCCACAGGCCGGTGATGCCGGCTATGGTCGTCACCAGAAACACCGCCTTCAGCCCCAGCGCCATGGTGATGTTCTGCTTGATGTTGGCCATCGTCGCTTGAGACAGCTTTATCATCGCGGCGACGTCGCCGACCCGGCCATGCAAGACCGCGGCATCGGCGGTTTCCAGGGCAACATCGGTGCCGCCGCCCATGGCAATACCGATATCGGCCGCCGCCAGCGCCGGCGCGTCGTTGATGCCGTCGCCGACCTTGGCGACGATGAGCCCCTGCCCTTTCAACTCGACGACGATGCGCTGCTTGTCCTCAGGCAACAGTTCAGCGCGCACCTCGATGCCGAGCTGCTTGCCGATGGCGGCCGCCGTGCGCTGGTTGTCGCCGGTCAGCATGACGGTTCGAATACCTGCATCGGTCAGCGCCTTGAGACCGGCCAGCGCGTCCGGCCGGGGCTCGTCGCGCATGGCGATGAAACCGGCGAGCGCATCGTTGATGAGCAGCACCGACACCGACTTGCCTTCGTCATTGAGTTCGGCGATGCGGACCGCCTGGTCAGCCGGCAGCGCGACCTTTTCGCCGGCAGCCATCGGCGAGCCCAGGAACACGTCCTTGCCGCCGACGTGGCCGACGACACCCTTGCCGCCGAGCGCCTTGGCTTCCGCCGCCGTGGGTACCGGCACACGATCGGCTTTGGCTTTCCGCAGAATGGCCAGGGCTAGCGGATGGCTGGACCCGGTCTCAAGAGCCGCAGCCAGCGACAGCACTTCCTTTTCGCTGACACCGATCGCTACAACATCCGTCACCACGGGCTTGCCTTCGGTCAACGTTCCAGTCTTGTCGAGAGCCACGGCTGTGACTTTGCCGAGGCCTTCCAACACCGCGCCGCCTTTCATCAGCAGACCGCGCCTGGCGCCGGCAGAAAGCGAGGCCGCGATTGCCGCCGGCACCGATATGACGAGAGCGCAGGGACAGCCGATGAGCAGCAGCGCCAGGCCCTTGTATATCCATTCGTTCCAGTCGGCGCCGAAGGCCAGCGGCGGGACGACTGCGACGAGAGCCCCGACGGCGACGACAGCAGGTGTGTACAAGCGCGAGAAACGGTCGATGAAGCGCTCCGTCGGCGCCTTGCTCTCCTGGGCCTCCTCGACCAGCTTGACGATGCGGGCAATGGTGTTGTCGGACGCCGCCGCCGTCACGGTGATGCGCAACACGCCGTCGCCGTTGATGGTGCCGGCGAATACGTCGGCGTCGACGCCCTTGCGCACCAGCACGCTTTCTCCTGACACCGGCGACTCATCGATTGCACTTTCGCCTTCAACGATCTTGCCATCGGCTGGAATGCGATCGCCAGGCCGCGCCAGAATGATGGCGCCAACCTTGAGGGATTCGGCGGGAACTTCGCGCGTAGCGCCATTCTCCTCCAGGAAAGCCGTCTTGGGCACCAGCGTGGTCAGCGCCTGGATGCTGGAGCGTGCCTTGCCGGCGGCTACTCCTTCCAACAACTCGCCGACCAGAAACAGGAAGACCACGGTGGCGGCTTCCTCGCCGGCGCCGATGATGACGGCGCCGACCGCCGCGATGGTCATCAGCATTTCGATGGTGAAGGGAATGCCGGCGAGCGCGGCCATCACGGCTCGCCGTGCAATCGGCACCAGGCCGATCAGCATGGCTGCAATGAAAACCCAGACGCCGGTGGCCGGCCAGAAATAGTGAATCCCGAACGCTGCGGCCAATGCCACGCCGCTGGCGATCGTCAGCCGACCCTTGGCGCTGTTCCACCATGGCCCGGAGGTCGGCGTGCGGTCGTGGCCGTGCAGGCCCTCCATGTCATCGTCATGGTCATCCTTGGTTGTGCCGGCGTGGTGGTGGTCACCATGATCGTGGCCGGGGTGGTCAAGACCGTCCTTGGCGCCATGGCCGGCCGGCTTGGCATTCTGTGCAACTTCGCTTTTGAGCTGAGCCACGAAATAGCCGAGGCCGGTCACCCTCTTTTCGATCGCCGCGAGGTCGCTTTCCGGAGTGTGCCTGACGGTCATGGTGCCTGATGTGACCGAGACGTTCACGTCCTCGACGCCATGCATGCGCCGCACGGCGCTGTCGATTTTCGTCGCGCAGCCGGCAAAATCCATGCCCTCGACGCGATAACGGGTTTGCGCGGCGGTTGCAGCCATCGTCTCACTCCTTGAACCATTTTGGCGCCACGCTACCTTCTCTAGCGACTAGAGGAGCAAGCGAAAAATGACGAGCAGCGTTCCGATTGGCGAAGCGGCACGACAGAGCGGGGTGAAAGTGCCGACCATCCGTTACTATGAGCAGATCGGTCTGCTGCCCACGCCGGTTCGCAGCGAAGGTAATCGCCGGCACTATGAGGCGAGGGATTTGCGCCGGCTGGCGTTCATTCGCCACTCACGCGAGTTGGGGTTCGATATCGAAGCCATCCGCACCCTGCTGACGTTGCAGGACAATCCCAGCCAGCCCTGCGCAACGGCCGACACGATAGCCCAGGCGCGGCTGGCCGACGTGGTTCAGCGGATCCGCAGCCTCACGGCATTGAAGGCCGAGCTGGAACTCATGGTCGAAGGCTGCCGGCATGGGAAAGTCTGCGAATGCCGGGTGATCGAGGTGCTGGCCGATCACAGCCAATGCGAGCATGCCCGGCACTGATAGGCTGGCATCACTTTCTCAGGCCGTTGGCTGCTCAAACACGGCGCCGTAGTGATAGGGCGGTATTTCGACCACATGCCTTAGCCGCAGGCCGCTCGCCTCGACCGCCTCGATGGTTTGTTGCGGCGACAGTCTCAATTCGGTCCTTGGTCCACGAGGTTCGCCGAGGATCACCGTTTCCTCGCGCTGGCGCCGGTGCCAGTTGACGATGGCGAAGACGCCACCGGGTTTGAGCGTTGCATGCAGGGCTCGAGCCAAGCGCAGCCGATCGGGAACGCCGTGAAAGGCGTTCGCCATAAAGACGAAATCGGGTCGTCTCGAAACCAGACTGGCAAGCCCGTAGGCATCGCCTGCCACAAAGTCGCAATTGGTCATGCCGTTTTCGGTCACACGCTTGCGCGCCAAATCCAGGAAGTGCGGATCGATGTCGATCGCCGTGACGTGATGCGCGATCCTGGCGATCGGCAGCGTGAACCAGCCATCGCCACAGCACAGATCGACCGCCTCCATACCCGGTTCGAGCCCTACCGCGGCCAGCACGCCATCAGGGTCGGGCCACAGAGCTTCCCACCAGCCGGCAGTAGGCATCTCGGTGCCCTCGTAAAATCCTGGAAGATTGCTGGTCATTTTTCCCGCTTGCAGGTGCCCGGTGCCGACCGTTTCAGCAAAAGCTATATCGCCTCACAAGCGTAGTTGTCGCGCTCGCTGCATCATCGATGTTGCGTTGGCCGGTGTTCGACGCAACGCGATTTGGATCGAATATGCGCGCGGCCGATCACCACGGCCGCAGAATTGGGCTTGCAAAAGCTGCTTTTTGCGGTCAGCGTGAACGAATTATGGCCCTGCTGGCGCTAAAACATTTGCTCACAATGCTGCTCGCGGTGTTCGTAACCGTTGGCGTGAGCGTGACCGCCGTGCAGGCGAGCACCATGACGATGAAGATGACCACGGGTGCTGCAGCCAGCATGACCGTTGCCTCCGAAACGGGCATGAGCATGCCCGGCATGGGAGCGGCGAGCGACAGCGATTGCAAGGCCTGCCTCAAGGGCCCCGGCGACAACGGAAATCCTATGCACTGCCCGCCGACCTGTGTGGCTCCGATCCTCGCGGTGTTACCGCTCGAATTCACCGTGATCCGGGCACCGTTGCCGTCGGCATTGCCGACGCCGTTCCTTCACGGGCGAAGTTCCCTGCCCGACCCATTCCCTCCCAAACCCATCGATCTCGTCTGACGCAGTTTCAGCCGTCCCGCGGCTGATTTCTCGCGTTTGATTGCCGCTGGCGCTTTACGCCGGCGAGCACACAGCAATTCGACGTCATGAGGCTTGACGTCGATCGAGATCGCAAAGGTTCAAGAGTGAATACCAATTTCCATGTCCTATCGCGCCGCAGGTTTCTCGTCGCGGCGGCGGGCGTTGCGGTGTCCACGTCAATGCGCCCCGCGTGGGCAACCGGCATCGACGAACACCGGATCAAGGTCGCCCCGGGCCATGCCCTCCTGAAAAGCGGCGATGGCCCCCAAACCGCCGTGTGGACCTATGACGGCACCATCCCCGGCCCGACGCTGCGCCTGCGGCAGGGCGACCCGGCCCGCATCATCGTCGAGAACGGGCTGGACGAGGAAACGACAGTCCACTGGCACGGCATCCGGCTGCCGAACGCCATGGACGGCGTGCCGGGGCTCACGCAGCCGCCCATCAAACCGGGTGAGAACTTCGTCTATGAGTTCACGCCGCCCGATGCCGGCACCTTCTGGTATCACCCGCATGCCGACAGTCTCGTGCAGCTCGGCCGCGGGCTTGCCGGCGCGCTGATCGTCGAGGAGACCGAGCCCGTTGCGGTCGACCGCGACCTTATGTGGTTGCTGCAGGACTGGCGGCTTGCCGCCGACGGGAAGATCGCCGCCGGGTTCGGCAGCGCGATGGACGCGGCGATGTCCGGCCGAGTCGGCAATGTCGTAACCCTTAACGGCAGCACGCCGGCCGACGTGAGCGTGAAGGCGGGCGAACGCATCCGACTGCGGCTCGCCAATGCCTCGCTTGCCCGCATGATGGCACTGCGCTTTGAAGGCCATCGCCCGGTCGTCGTCGCAATCGACGGCCAGCCCTGCGATCCGCATGAACCGGAAGGCGGCCGTCTGGTGCTGGCGCCGGCGATGCGCATTGATGTGGTGCTAGACATGCAAGGCGACCCTGGCAGCCGTCATGCTGTGACTGATGACTTCTATGACGGCCTCGCCTACACGCTGACCACGCTTGCCTATGACAACGCGCCGCCGCTGCGCACCCATCCTCTCGACGCGCCTGTCGGCCTGCCGCGCAATCCCTTGCCCGAACCCGATCTCGTCAGAGCCGAGCGCCAGGAGCTTGTGCTGCAGGGCGGGATGATGGGCGGCGGCAAGCTCGCCGGCGTCGGCGGGATGATGGGCATGGCGACACCCGGCATGAATGGCACCGCTGCGTGGGCGATCGACGGCATGTCGATGACTGGCGACGGCCACGCCGGCATGGCGCCGCAGTTCACGCTGAAACGCGGTGCCACCTGTCATCTCACCATGCGCAACGAAACCGCGTGGTGGCACCCCATGCATGTCCATGGATTCAGCATGCTGGTGCTGTCGCGCAACGGCTCGCCGGTGCTGCACCGGCAATGGCAGGACACGGTGCTGCTCGCCCCCAAGGACACGATTGAATGCGCCTTCGTCGCCGACAATCCCGGCGACTGGATGCTGCACTGCCATGTCGCCGACCATCAGATGGCCGGTCTCATGACGGTGTTTCGCGTGAACTGAATTTGAACCGCTACATCAAGGAGAACTGCAAATGAAAATGACCTACCGCCTCGCTGCCCTCGCCGTACTGATCGCAACGCCGCTGCCTGCATTTGCCGCCACGATCAACGCTGTCATGTACAAGAACCCGAGTTGCAGCTGCTGCGAGACTTACGCAGCCTATCTCGAAAAGAACGGCTTCAAGGTTGAGCTGAAGCCTTCCAACGATCTGGACCAGGTAAGCGCCGGCCTCGGCGTTCCGCCGCAACTGCAGGGCTGCCATTCAGTGACGATTGACGGTTACGTCGTCGACGGTTTCGTACCGGTCGAACTGATCAAGAAGATGCTCACTGAGCATCCGGCCATCACGGGCATCGCGTTGGCTGGAATGCCGATGGGTTCGCCGGGAATGGGCGGCGAGAAGACCGAGCCCTGGACGATTTACGCCTTCACCAGGGATGGCAAGGCGCCGACCGTCTACGCGACCGAGTGAAGGCAGCATCGATCCCCTTCTTTTCAAGGAGAACTGCAATGAAACTGATTTACTCCCTAACCGCCTTCGCTCTAGCCTTTGCCATGCCGCTGCCGGCGGTTGCGGCGACGATCAAGGCAGTGATGTACAAGAACCCGCAATGCAGCTGCTGCGAATCCTATGCCAGGTATCTGGAACACAACGGCTTCAAGGTCGACATCAAGCCGGTCAACAATTTGTCGCAGATCAGCAGCGAAGCCGGTGTGCCGGCTGACCTCGAAGGCTGCCACACGCTGATGGTCGACGGCTATGTAATCGATGGCCTGGTCCCAGTCGACATCGTCAAGAAACTGTTGACCGAACGGCCTGCCATCACCGGCATCACGCTGGCCGGCATGCCGACCGGCGCGCCCGGCATGGGTGGCGAGAAGGTTGGTCCTTTCATCGTCTACGCCTTCACCAAGGAGGGTAAGGCGCCGACCGTCTACGCGACCGACTGAAGGCAACAGCAATGTCTGCCGATATGTCGGATTGCCCTGCCCGGACTTGGCTCACCATGACGTTCCTGTCCTTTGCCGGATTTCTTGTGCTGCTGGTCCTGCTGCTCGCCATTGCGGCGCTCGGAAAATCCTTGCTGTGGACGTCGAACCCCAAACGGCCGTGGCGACCTGCTGCCGGAGTGGAAGGAGCGGCAGCCATGAAGATTGTCGCTCTCGCTCTCTTCGGCGCCTTGCTGGCGGCGTCTCCGCCCGCGAAGGCTGGCGAGCCACCGCAGAATTTTGCCGTTCAAGAAACGCCACAGCCGCTTCCCGAAATCCAGTTTCAGGATGGTGATGGTCAAGCCAGAACACTCGCCGATTTTTCCGGCAAGGTCGTGCTGCTCAACATCTGGGCGACGTGGTGCGCTCCCTGCCGCAAGGAAATGCCGACGCTTGACAGGCTGCAGGCCAAATTGGGCGGGCCGGACTTCGAGGTCGTCGCGCTGTCAATGGATCGTGGCGGCCCGGACAAGGTGAAAAAGTTCTTCGCCGAGATCGGCGTCGAGCATCTCGCGCTGAACATCGACACATCGGGCAAGGCGATGTTCGCGCTCGGCGCCCTCGGCCTTCCCATGACCTTGCTGGTCGACCGCAAGGGCAAGGAGCTCGGCCGGTTGATAGGCCCCGCAGAATGGGATTCGCCCGAAATGGTTGCGTTCATCCGCAGCTATTTCGCTGCCAACTGAGAAAGGAATTCACTGTGACCCCTACAGAACTGATCCGAACCAAGGAGGCCTCGTCCGGCCGCGATGCCCGCGCCTCCATTCGCCACTATCTAGGCAGCCGACGTGGCTTGGTCGCATTGGCGGCGGCCGTGATCGTCGCCGGCCTTGCATTCAACTGGAGCTGGTTGGTCGCGGCAGGTGTCGCGCCTTTGCTGATCAGCGTTTTGCCGTGCGTTGCAGCGTGCGCGCTTGGACTGTGCATGCACCGTATGACCGGCAGATCGTGCAAGACCGATGACGTTTCGCAAAAAACTGTCGACGCTCCGGATCCACTCCCCGCCGATCTGAAAGGTAGTGGTTGATGTTCTTCCAGGTAGAATTCGAGACAGAGCGCGCTTCGTCGACTTGGGACGGATGGACGCGTTTGCTGCGAAGTCTGATCGCCGTCACGGCGCTGATTGTGGGCTTGGTGCACGGCGCACAAGCCCATTCGCTCGAAGAACTCGACGCCATGCTCCAGGGCGACGAGAAGTATTTCCAGCAGATTGACAGGCCAACACCTGACTTCACGCTACGCACTGCCGAAGGACGCATCGTGCATCTGGCTGATCTGCGTGGCAAAGTTGTGGTACTTCATTTCATCTACACATCGTGCACGGACGTCTGTCCCCTTCATGCCGAGAAAATCGCCGAGATCCAGAAGTTGGTGAACGGCACCCCAATGAAGGACCAGGTCACCTTTGTCAGCATCACCACAGATCCGACGAGAGACACGCCGGACGTGATGCGAAAGTACGGGCCAACGCATGGGCTGGATCCCGTCAATTGGTTGTTCTTGACCACGACCCAAGACCAACCGGAGGACGCCACCCGCGCCCTGGCAGAAGCCTTTGGCCACAAATTCACCAAGGCGGACGATGGCATCCAGGCGCACGGCATCGTCACCCATGTGATCGACAAGGAGGGCCAATGGCGCGCGAATTTCCATGGCCTGGATTTCGCATCGATCAATCTCGTCACCTTAGTCAATGCGCTGACCAACAGTGTCGAGCGTCCGCACCATGAGCAGGAAACTGGCTGGCTGGCGAAACTGAAGAACCTTTTCCGATGACCGCCATCATCATCCCAAGGGAGGAGAACCCTATGATCCACAATCCAAGGCAATTGTTGAGCAACGCCATTGGCAAAACGGCCCGTTCCCTCATGCTAGTAATCGCAACGGCATGGCTTGTGTTGGGTTCCGGATTCCAGAGCCAGGCAATCGCTGCAGGCGAAATGTCCCAGGACGAATTCAACAAGCGCGTGCACGACTATATCCTTGCCAATCCCGATGTGGTCATGCAGGCCCTGCAGAGCCTGGACGCCCGTCAGCGCGAGGCCGATGCAAAAGAGGCGAAGGCCGTTCTGGCGGCCAAAGCTGACGAAGTCTTCCGAGACCCGGCCAGCCCGGTCGGCGGCAACGCCCAGGGCAATGTCACAATGACAGAGTTTTTCGACTACAATTGCCCCTATTGCCGCCAGGTGGCACCGATCATGGCGCAGGCAGCAATCGACGACCCGCAGCTTCGGATCGTCTACAAGGAATTCCCGATCCTTGGCCCAGATTCCGTATTTGCCGCCAAGGCGGCGCTCGCCGCCGACCAGCAGGGCAAATACGCGGCGTTCCACAAGGCGCTATTCGGCACAAAGACAAGGGTGACCGAGGCGGTCGTGCTCAAGGTCGCGGCGGAGGCTGGCCTCGACGTACCGCGTTTGAAGACCGACATGCAGCATCCGGATATCCAGGCCTCGATAGACCGAAATGTGGCGCTGGCTCAGGCGCTGAAAATCAACGGAACGCCGGGTTTCGTCGTCGGCGATCAGATTTTCCCAGGCGCCACCGACCTTGCGACCATGAAGAGCTTGATCGAGCAAGCCCGGGCCGCCAAATGAGCCTACGGTCAAGGTACTGATCAATGCCGGAGATCTCCAACATTGGCGTGCTGGCCGCCTTCGCCGCGGGCATTGTTTCGTTTCTTTCGCCCTGTGTGCTGCCTCTCGTGCCCGGCTATATGTCCTATGTCGCCGGCAGGATGCCAATGGAAGGGTCGGCAGATTGGACAGCCCGCTTGTCGGCGACGGGCCTTAGCCTCTGCTTCGTGCTCGGATTTTCGACCGTCTTCATCGTGCTCGAAGCAAGCGCCACCGCGATGGGGCGGTTGCTGCTCAGCTATCGTGTCGAACTTAACCTGGTTGGTGGCGCCGTCGTTATCCTGTTTGGCCTGTTTCTCACTGGGCTCATCCGCCCGAACTGGATGATGCGTGAGGGCGGTCCCTCCTGGTGGAAGAGCGATCTCCGCTTACACTCTCGGCTTGGCCTTCGCCTTCGGTTGGACGCCATGCCTTGGCCCGATTCTCGGCTCGATCCTTTCCGTCGGCGCGGCGTCCGCCACCGTAGCCAATGGCGTCGCCCTGCTTGCGATCTATTAGCTCGGCCTTGGCGTTCCGTTCCTCCTTGCCGCACTGTTCACAAACAGCCTGGCACGGCGGCTGAAGGTTATGCGCCAAGCCGGCCGGTTCCTGCAGCCTGCTGCAGGATTGACCATGGTCGTCATGGGCATCGCCATGATCACCGGACAGATGTCGACATTTTCATTCTGGTTGCTTGAGCAGTTTCCCGTTTTCACACAAATCGGCTGAAGGCCGAGACTGGAGGTCCGTCATGACCCGAACAATGCAACCGAATAGACGGCTCGTTGTTCTTGGCAGCGTTTTCGGCGCCGTGACGTTTGCAGGCTTTTTCAAGGGTTCAGAATTGGCTATCGCGGAGGACCCTGGCCTAGCGAACCGTTTCAAGGATCTCAGCCAAAACGGCAACAGCACGTGCTCAAGCAAGTTCACCGAGTCCATCGCGACCATGCCCAGCACGTCGCGGATCAAGGGCTCGTGCTGCAGCCCAATGGAGGTGAAACGCTATGTCGAGCAGGTCAACGGCCTGGTCAAATACCGCGACATCCCGATAGTCCCGGCCGATCCCTACGACATCCCGGCAGGCATCGCGCAGAAGGCGATGCCTTACTACGATTTGAAACTCACCGTCGTCGAACAGCAGGCCTACGACCACGCGATGGCAAATTCTAACGAGAAAGGACCATGCTGCTGCCAGTGCTGGCGTTGGAACATGTACGGTGGACTGGCGAAGTACCTGATCCGTGAACACGGTTTCACGGGTGAGAAGATCGTTGAACTGTGGGACCTGTCGGACGGCTGCGGCGGGGCCGATTGAGCTGCGACGGCATGTTGACCTTCCAGCTACCGGAAGGTCTACCTTCTCTCGCGACACGGAGATTTCTGCCATGAACATCGGTCTCGCATCCGAAAAATCAGGCTTGCCCCCCAAAACGATCCGGTACTACGAGGATATCGGCCTCCTAAGCCCCGCCCGAACAGACAGCGGCTATCGAGATTATTCGATAGCCGACATTCATCGTCTGCGATTTCTGCAACGTTCCCGAAGCCTCGGGTTTTCGGTTGAGGAATGCCGCCAGTTGTTATCACTCTACCGCGACAAGGATCGTGAAAGCGCAGACGTAAAGGCAATTGCGCAAGCCAAGCTGGTGGAGATCGACAGGAAGATCACCGAACTGATTAGTTGCCGCCGTTGTGGATGTGATCGATCCCCGCAGCGTTGCCTGCGTATATGATCTCTCCCTGCACAGTGATCGTATCCCACGCCTTCGACCTAATCGGCGCTGACGAAAAGCTGAAAAACTCAATACCAAAATCACCTTCTTCGTAGTCCTCGACGATCACATGACCAATGTCAGCAACATTTTCAGAATTGAGATAGCTGTATGCGATGTAGAGGACGTCGCCATCAACCAAATAACTGGCACCAAAAAGGTTTGAGGCCTGGTCGCCGCGAACTAGGAATGAACCTGTGGGCTCTTCCATCGTTCCTACGAAGTGATCATACGTCGAGATCTCTTCCCAAGGCGAAGGGGCATCTGTGACGCTTGTCAACGCGACAGTCGTTTCCAAAAAACCTTCAACGGCTTCTTCGTGTTGTGATTGCAAAGCAGGCACGTATTGTGCCCATTCTGAAGGACTTTGCCTAAACCCGCCGAGTAACGGGATTCCCAAATTATCGGCCCTGTCACCTAGACCGTCGGCGCCAGACGGTATGCGAATAGCGTCGGCGCGAATGACAATACGATCATTGGAATCTCCTCCAATGACACGGTCATCCCCACTAACTATTATTATGTCGGCCTGGCCGTCGTCTGAGAGATAGTAGGTGTCGTGGCCTGCTCCTCCTTCCAGAAAATCCGTGCCAGCCCCATCATAAATATGATCATCTCCACCGCCGCCAAAGAGTTTCTCGTTACCATTGTACCCGATAATCAGATCATCAGTCGGACGACCGTCACCGGTCACCGATCCGACGCGGTTTATCGTCAAATCGTGGGCCTGATTCACAGTGCTTTGAATGACGTCATCTATTGGCGTATTGCCTGTATAAGATAGTATTAGCCGCTCCGGTATCGTTTCGTTTGGCAAAATTATATTGTCATAGTGAGCCCGACCTGCCTCGCCAAATGGAGACGAGGCCATAATCTCATTAGTAAATCTAACCGTTTCGCCAAGTGGATCGAAGTTAGGATCTGCCAAAAAAGCTATGTATTGCGCCGTCAATGTTGATTCATTTGTCGGGTCCGACAATCCAAGCGACGCATGCACAAGCTCATGTGTTAGAATACCTGCCAAGCTAAAATCTTTAACATTCCCCGAGAAATCTATGTATTTGCTGCCATTCCAATCGCTCGAATTTAAATACATGATGCCAGTATTTGCATTCCAGTGACTTTGACCGTTCGTCGACTGTACGATGATGTTAACAGCGGGCCCCGCGGCCGCGGAAAATAGCCTTTCTGCAGCCGATATTCCCTGAAGCGTGGTTAGAATGGTGCCTATTTCGGTTGCGAACGCACCCATTGAGCTATCGATCGTGACATTAAGTCGACCATACGCAGTCATGGATTTCTCCTTTAAAATACGCCGCCCAAGTTAAACTTAGCCAGAATTTCTTGCTCGGAACGAGATAGGGCCGCTGGAGGGCAGCTCGGTATTTTTTTGTCTATAGCCGAGTTAAATCGACTAAAGGCGGAGTAACCCTCAGTAGCGGTTTTCGATTCTGCCGTAACTGCCGCGGCTGCATGAATGCACGCCTGGAAGCGAAACATGCGCTCCCAACTCTCCGCCCAATCTGGTCCACTAGCGCCCTCCAGAATATAATTTCCACCACAAGTCGTCCTCAGGCACATAGTGACGTATTCGAAGTCACCAGATTCAAATTTATCTAAATATGCCTTCGCGTCTTCTTGCCGACTTACCGTCGTTTCCGCAATCAATTTCTCGATTTTTATTGTGTATCTCGTCGCACTGTGCGTTCTTTATGTCAGAACCGCCTTGGCATTTTTTCACAAAGCGACTAAAGCCGGCGATATTTGCCTTACGGTAACGTTCTATTTTTGCCGACATATCAGTATTGCTGGAAGCGATTGTATCTTCAGCTCCTGTAGCAGGAGAGAGTGACGCCGACATGCATATTGCTAGAACGCAGGCGCCAATTGAGGCTGCCGCGTTTTGAAAAACTCCAGCTAGCTGCATCGAAATTGAAGGATAATTCATAGGGCTCCATTCTTCTCGATGTGGAGGTAGGCATCCCGGGCAAAATCGACCTAGCAACCAGGCAAACCTGCCTGTCACTCAATACCTAAGGCCAAGCAACACGGCCACGCCAAGCGTAGACGCCAGCAAAGTGGCGGTTTCCTTCATGGATATTTCACCCCAAGCCCGACGATGTGCAAAACCGCAACTACCAGACCGGAGAGGCTTGTAATTCCGCTGATGATTGAGGCGCCTTTCAGCACCCGCTGCCTCCGTTCACGGCGATGCTCTTCATCAACCATGTGACCTCCATCGGTCACCCCCCGGCCCTATGGTACGCCCGCCGGCGAACAACTGTCCATCTGGGGCGTCGCTCGGTAGCCGGACGGCATAGATGCCCGTTGCGCTGGTGAATTCGCCGACCAGACGCGAACAGACCCGAATGGTCCCGTCCAGCGGTGTCAATCCGGCAGCAGCATCTCCTCTTCATCAGCCGCGGCCTCGAACAGCAGCCGGAAGTCATTACCTGGCATTTTGCCATCCATCGCAGATAGGCAAGCCTCGGCGGCCGGCCGCCACTTGGGGCCACGATTGGACCACTTTAGAAGCTCCTCCGCGGCGGCATCAACTCGGTTGACACCAAGGCGAAGCCCCGGGCGCTCAGTCTTCACATAAACCGGAGGGTTGAACCAACGGTGGGGCATCAAGCCTCTCGAACGTCAAAGGCGATGAACAGCCCCCAAACGGAGGCTGATTTGACGATCATTTCGACCAACTGGCAGTCAGTCTCACGAAGATCATGGCCGCGCTCGCGCACCGCTGCAATGGTCGCCTTCACGGAAATTATATTGCCCGGTTGAGAACCCAATAGGACCTGGCGAACCAACTCCTTGGCCGTTCGCTGTGCAGGCCGAACAGGTGCTTGAATGTCCATCCCATCCTCCCAGAGAGATAGAACGTCAACCAGCTATTCTGTGGTGCATCTTCCGAGAAAGGCAAGTGCCGGAAACGTACAAAGCAGGTTGTTTAGGGGCGCAATTCCCTTCGACCGATTTGCGCTTCGTTATCGTGGCGACGGATTGCGGTGCTCGGAGCGTCTCGGAGCCGTGCACCTCAACTCGACGACATCGACCCGAGGCGCACGCTGATCCGAGGAGCAGGACGAGGGAGGCTGGGACCGAAACGCCATGCTCTCGACCAACGGGTGGAACTCTCAGGTGGCGCGACGATGACGCCGAACGCCAATCTTCGAGCTGGCACGGAGGGCAAGCGTTCCCTGCAGCAATCGCGCAGGTAGAGCCCAGGCCCCCGAATAGCGTCCCTAGCCTCCATGCACTGCCAGCATCAACGGCAGGAACAGGGCGAAGTTCTGACCCCGGTCTCCGGCCGACTTCAGCGCCGAATGGCTACCAAACCAAAGCGATGCCCGGGCCTTCAAGGCCTCTTCTTATTCCGGCCAAGCCGGCCCGGAGCGCCGCATTCACTCACATCCCTTGAACCTGAGTGCAGAGCTGCTGCATCGAAGCCATTTGAGCAGCCGAGTTCGCGCCCGAACCCGTGCTGGTGCTGGCGGTCGTATCGCCAGCTGTATTCGAGGATCCCGACGTGCCGGTGGTTGTACCCGAACCAGTGCTGTTGCTGGCCGTGGTGTTACTGCCGGTCGAACCAGAGCTGCCTGAAGTGCCGGTGGCTGTGCCAGAGCCGGTGCCGATACTCGCCGTTGTATCACTGCCGGTCGAAGCCGAGCTACCTGACGTGCCGGTCATTGTGCCAGAGCCAGTGCCGTTACTGGCCGTCATCCTCGAGCAGTCGGAGCGAACCTGTGCCTGCTGTTCAGAGCTCAGGGACGACCAGTTCTTGCGGATCTCATCCTGCGACAGAAGTCTTCCCGAATTGGCGTCGCGGAAGAATGAGCCGGAGAGCTTGCTGTCCCAGCCGCTCGGGATACCGCTTTGGCCGGAGCCGGACGTAGAGCTCATACTGGACCCGGCCGATGAGCCGGACGTTCCGTTCGTGCCGCTGGATGTTCCCGACGACTGCGCGAAGGCCGCGGTGGCGAGACAGAGAGAGATCGCTGTAGCTGTCAAAATCTTACGTTTCATGTGAGTCTCCTTGGGGTTCGACGCCGTTGCGGCGTCGAATCCCAATCTCCAGGAAAGGCACTTGTTCCTGTAGAGAGCGGAATTGAATGTCATGATCCGTGCGCACCAGTCTTGGGTCTCGAATGCGATGCCGGAGCGCTTCAACGACCACCGAACTGCAGGCAAGGGCAAGCGGCCGGCAGCAACCAGGAGGGCGACCAGAGCGCCGACATAGAAAGGAAGGAGGTAAGCAAATATCGCTTCCGCTAATTTAAAGGACCGCACTTGTGGTCCGCAGCGAAGTTGAACTTTGTCAACATGCGGCCTTTTTTGCCGCAGCGGCGCCATATGGCTTTCGACCAGGCGCACGTGCTCGGCCTCGACAGTCACCAATGGCCGGAGGCTGACGGTCACCTTGTCGCCGCCGATGCGCGTGACCGGGCCGATTAATTCAATGCTGGCCAATCACTGAGAGATCGAAGCGACAACACAATGCGGGAAGTCATAGGTGGGGATCGTCACCCTTATGCGATCGGGATCACCCGACCTCTTACAATCGCGGGACGGCGACCTCGTCGCCGACTTTGATATTGCCCCGAGCCATGTCCAAGAGCCTGGAGCAGCCGGCGCTGGCGTCAAGATGAGCCGAAACTAATATGCGCGGGCGCTTTATCTGCTCATGAGCACGCGCGGCGCAGACTTTCTGCACAAGTGGATTTTGAACAAGGTCCCTGATACGGTCGGTGCCGGTGTCATCTCTGTTGCCGAGCTGACCCAAGAGCTTTTCGCCGATGCTAAAGCGCTCGGCATCAAAACGACAGAGATCGAGGAACACGTCGGCAGCGCCTACGAAGCGATCCTCAACGCGGTCGTCCGCCGTAACGACTACTTGGCAAACTGATCATGTCGCGGTGCTAAGGGCGAGAGACAACGATAGAACAGGTCTTCCTTTGTTTGGCAGCCCTGTAGTCAGCTTCCCACGGCAATGCTTCGATGTCGGGCTTGTGCCCCGCTTCACGGTAGGCGGCCTGAGCCAGGTAACTTGCTTTGTCCCGCTCCACAAGGCAGACAAACGGCGGATTTCCCGGGCACCTGTAAAGGCCTACAGCTTTTTCCATGCAATAGGTGTCCTACGGGTGCTCGAGCATGTCGTCCTTCATTGCGATGACAGAACAAGAGATAGCATCGGCCCGGCACCCCTGTAAGGTTTTCGGCGAGCCTATTAATGTGGGGTTTACCATTGCTTTTGAGGGTGGCTGCGATGGTTGCAACGCATACGGATATCGCTCTGGCGGACCTTCAGGCCACCTTCCTATCTCGGCAGCAGTCCATGGCGGGGACCACCGCACTTCGCAGGGAGATGGACAACTCGACAAAGAAATGCGGCTTCACGCGAACTGCTGAACCGGCTTCGTCAACGTCATCGCGACGACGTGGCGCGAGGCTGGGAAGATGCCGACCCGGCTCCTGTTGCCGTGTCCGCGTTCCAGGCCGACGTTCACCGCTCTGCATTCCGAAACCTAGTCAAGGAAACGGGTGTGCCTGAGTGTCAATGGCGCGATTTTTGGCGGAGACCGGCTGATGGCCAAGGTTCCCGAAGGCCTTTGCCGGCCGCTGGCGCATTGTCGGTATGGATGTTTGGGAGAACGACTTCCTCGATCTCGTCGGCGGAAGAACATCTGACATTCAAAGGCTTGGCGGATGGCGAGATCGCCTTCTAGGCGGCCCTCACCGGCGAGGTACCCAGCGCGGTCGGCCGCCCAGCCATGCATGTCGATGAAGAAGGTCGCCCGTTGCGAGGAAACGGTGCCGTCGAAGCGCGAATATCGCTCCCTTCCTCGGCTGGTGTGATCGGTCGACCTGACCCAAGGACTTCCTGCTGCAGAAGGAACCGAAGCGGCGCGAGCATCGTTGATCCTTAAGTTCAGTCGCAGACGGGGCTTCAAGTCTGGTTGATGATCTTGGTGCTTTCGAGGGACCGATTTTATGGCTGGCAGCGCCATCGAGCAGGCGAACACAGGCTCGCCATCGGAGAGTATGGCGGCCTCACCTGTGGAGACACAACTGGCGCTTGGAGACTTGGCCCGCGCAAACGCTGGCGGTCGCCTTTGGGTCATCGCCGCTTCGGTTCCGCTCCTGTTCATGATCAGCGGGCTTGTCATTCGGTATGCTGCATTCCATTCAGTCTCGGCAGTGCCAGGCTTCGAAGCTTATGCGCGTGCGCTCTGCAGGTGGGACTGCGCGTGGTATGTGGACATTTCCGAACACGGCTACGAGCGTTTTCCCATTCCAGGCCAAAGCAACGTCGGACGTTGGGGCTTTTTTCCATTGTATCCCATGCTCGTGACGACCCTTCGGTTTGCTTTCCCTTTTTCCACGATTCTGATCGCGACGATCACCTCGACTGCGTGCAGCTATGCCGCCTGCCTTGTGGCATGGCCACTTCTGGAGAAGAACGTCCGCGCTTACATACTGTATTGCGCTTTTCTGCTTAGCGGGCCGTTCTCCTTCCACTTCACCACGTTCCTTACCGAACCTCTTTTCGTGCTACTGACGTCGTGCGTCTTTTTGGCACTCAAGCGCTCCAACTACCTGGCCGCTGGCGTTACATGCGCTTTGCTGTCGGCAACGAGGCTGGTCGGGGTCCTTGCTGTGTTTGCAATGGTCAATAAAATGTTCGAGCAGCACCGCCAGCAGGGCGGGTCGGCGGTGTCTTTCCCGCGATGGGTACTTGGTCGTCCGGATATGCTGGTAGCTATCTTCATCTCGCCCGCCGGCCTGTTTGCTTACATGCTCTTTTTGTATCTCACTGTCGGGGACGGGTTTGCTTTCTTGCACGTCCAGCGCGCGTTTGGGCGGGTTGCTGGCGATCCGCTCCTTTTTCTATGGGACGGTCTCGCTGCTGTTCCGACAAAAGGCTGGCTGCCCACGGCGCCGCAATGGAGCGCGCTCGCAGCGATTATAGGGCTGACACTATCGGTCGTTCTGGCGGCCCGCAGGCGATATGGCGCTGCGCTCTTCTGTGCGAGCAGCATCATCCTGCCGTTGATCACCAACCTGGCTTCCATGGTTAGATACGTCATTGGGCTTGCGCCGCTGCTGATGTTGATTGCCGAGCTGCTGTCGGTATCGAAGCTGACCTATCTGGTGATTTTGGCTCTTTTCCTGGGCGCATCTTATTTCATGACTTTGGCGTGGATTGGAGGCTATCTTGCCCTGGTCTGACAGCCTGTCACTCTATGGCCGTGCTGGCTCGACTCGCGGCTACGCGCTGGCGTTGGTTCTGGCCGTGTGCGAGATCATCATCCTCGCACTCGCTCTCAATCCAGATGTCAACGCCGATTATCGGGCCTATTACATCGATCGCACGACAACGTGCCTCAATCGCGATGCGGTTGGCAGCTACACTCCTGGCCAGACGGTATCGTTTCGATCCGACGGCGCCAAACAAGCAGCCGGCATGATGGTCTGCGGTTGGTCGGGCCCGGTAGCCGACGGAACCCATTCGCTGGGCGAGACCTCTCGGTTGAGACTGGAAATACCTCAGCTTCGCGACGAGCTTACGGCAACGCTACAAATGTCCGCCGTCATTCGTCCACCACAGACCACCCAAAGGGTAATCATCTCGGTGAACGGAGTTCGCGTACACGAGGTAACACTGTCGAGCAAAGACCCGACGACGATCTCGTTCGCGATCCCGCACGCAGCGTTTGCTAGCGCAAAGATACTCGAAGTGACTTTCGATTATCGCGACGGGATTCCGCCAAGCCCAGCCGCCAGCAAGATCTACAAACGCGCCATTAAATTGGTATCGTTTCGGCTCGACGCCGACTAGAGAGCACTTCACCGTTTTGTGCAAACGGTGAAGTGCTCTAACTCTTTATTTAACGCGATTCCGGAAGGAACACCGCTTCACGACTTTCTGGAGTTACTCTATTTCAGCAGCACAACAGTTCCGCGATCATCCATGTGCCTGCACCTCCCGGATGGAGGAGAGCCGTCGCGTGCCTCCTCGCCGCTGGCCGGCAGCCAATCGCGATAGGGTAGAGCGCGGCGGGCTCGAGATCATTGGTCGCCGGGATTGCGGCACTACGCAGCGTCCGCCGGGGTCACGTTTTCTTTTGCGCGTCGTTCGCCTCGAACGGCTGATCGGTACGGGACGCAGGGCTCCCTTCGGAACGGAAGATTAATGAAATTAGGGCTTGTCTGCGGCGACAAACCATTCGGTGATCACCACCCTGCGTAGAGGGCAAATCACTGATCGTCACGTCGTCGTGGTCAAAATTATCTGCATGAGATCGTTCCTTGCGTTGGAGGCCGCGATTCAGCAAGCGGCTTTGGAGCAGCACGTTTCCGTGAAACGATGAACTGCTTTAGAACGAATCTTTCTGGCGGATTACGTATCAGCCATCGCCGGTCTGATCGGGAATGTGTTCCGCAAAGACCCATCGGTCGAGCACGACGAAATTGATCCCGGGCACAAGCAAGCAGGTAATCATGATGGGGAAGATGAGAGGGAGGCCCAGCTTCGCCGTCAAAAGCGCCGGCGCGCCATAGGCGATCGCCAAGCCGATCGCCGCCAGCAAGAGAAAACGCGGAGCCTCTGATCTGTGCGACCCACGCGACATGAAGGTTACTGACCTGTGCGCGAGATAGGAAAACAACGCCGCGGCTGCGTAAGCTGCAAGGGACGCTCGGACGGGGCTGAAGCCGAACCGTTCCGATTTGACAAAGGCGGTTGCCAAGGCGGCATACAGGATTGTGGCGGCGATGCCGACCAGGCCGAAGCGGGCCAGAAGCTTTAGGGCGCCGCCGCCGGCAGATCGATGCTCAGACACGCCCACTACACGCATACTGGGCTCCAAGCGGCAGCAGCGCCAGGGCACGCTCAACCTGTCTGGCGAACCCGCCGGTCGACGGGAGCAGCAGGAAGTGCTCGGATCGAACCTCCCTAAAGCCTGCTTGTCGAAAGAGGGCCACTGCTCTGACCGCGTTGAGCAGGACCGCGTCTTGGTCGAACGGACACCGGAGCACCGCCAGACGCGTCAGCGGATTATAGGGATTGTGCTCGATGATGCAGGCGACGCCGCCTTGCCGCACGACCCGTCGCATCTCGCGAAAAAAATCGAGCCAGGATGCGGGCGAAACATGATGAACAACACAACTGGCAAAGGCCAAGTCGAACACGCAGTCGTCATAAGGCAGGCCCGTCGTGGTGCATGTCCTATAGACGACGCCCGGATTGTCCTCGCTGGCGCGCTGGATCGACCCTTGCGAGACGTCGCAGCCATCCAGGCGATCGAAAGCGCCGTCTAGATAAGGATGGAGCGAACCGACACCGCAGCCCACATCAAGCGCCCGCACCATGGCTCCCCGGCGACGAAGTCCTCGCTCGGAGACTATGCGCCGCAGCAGGTCGGCCTTTGCAGCCAAAAAGAAATCGTGCTTGAGTCCGGAAAAGCGGATCGACCCATCGATCGTCTCTGCATAACTGGATCTATAGCTGTCGAAGAGTTCGGCCACCGGGAGCGACTCCGTTGTTGGGCTTGCGAAATGATCTCCGGCGCCCACCAGCGATGGCAGGCACCGGCTCGTCGAAGCCGGTAAGCCGATTGATCACGTAAAGAGGTCGGCGTTTCACCTCGGCGTGGATACTACCGACATAGAGGCCGACCACGCCGGTCATGAAAAGATTGATGCCACACAGAAACGATACGATCACCACGGTGGACGTCCAGCCGGCAATGACGCCGGTTTCAAAAATCCAGGCGAACACGGCGTAAGCGCCAAAGGTCAGGGCAAGTGCGGAAATCGCCGATCCGCCCCAAAGCGCAAAGTGGAGCGGCTTTTCCGAGAAGCTGACAACGGCGTGAACGGCAAGGTGCATCATCTTCCAGAAAGGGTATTTGGTCTGGCCGATGGTCCTCGGAGGGCGTTCGAATGGCACCGCCGCTTGCTTGAATCCCATCCAGCCGAACATGCCTCTGACGAAGCGATCATGTTCAGGCATGTGTCTGAAGACGTCCAGCGCATGGCGGCCGACCAGGCGGAAGTCCCCGACGTTGCGCGGGATGTTGACCGCCGTCATCTTCTCCAGGAAACGGTAGAAAAGATCGGCGCTAAGCCGCTTGAACCACGATTCGCCTTCGCGCTTAACACGGCGGGCGTACACGATCTCGAAACCTTCCTTCCACTTTGCCACGAGATCAAGAACGACCTCCGGTGGATCTTGCAGGTCGGCATCCATGACGATGACGGCATCCCCCGCAGCAGCATCCATGCCTGCCGTGATCGCAATCTGGTGTCCGAAATTACGGGAAAGCTCGATAAGCCGGAAGCGAGGTTCGGCGGTGACCACCCGCCGAAGGTATTTGACGCTGCCGTCATGACTACCGTCATCGACGAAAATCGCCTCGGTCTCTCCGTCCAGCCGACTGATCAGTGATCTGATCCGTTCGATCAGTCGCGGCAGCACTTGTTCTTCATTATATATCGGCAGGACCAGCGAGTAGCGCGGCGACGCGTTCACTCCCGTCCCGACGCTTTGGATCACAGAGGCTCGCATGCGGATGAAAATGAAGAGCCCGCACCAAAGTTCCATAAGGTGTAACTAATTTAGAAACTTTAGATATGGCGAATCGGTTGGAAAGGCAGGCGCGTGTGAAACTGGGCGACAGGCGCGCAGCCTACTTCGACGAGAAAACAGTTCGCCGGATCTAAAGGTTATCGTCTAGCTGCTTAACCCGCTATTGGGGAAGCGTCCGCCCAACGCGACCTCGGACACGTTCCGCACATTCCGACGGACTCAAACGCAACGCTACCTACAAGCGCTGCAGACCCTTATCCCTTATCCCTTATCGAGATATCGTGAACGGCCGGAGCATCATGGTTCTGAGCCGGATTCCGCGTCTTTAAAAGCAAAAATCCCGCAAAAGCTGAGGCAGACCGCATATGCGTCCGATTAGCCCAAACTGTGCGGCTGCGGGGCAGCGCCCCGCGGTGGCTGGGCGCCTGTCGGCCAAGCAGAGCCGCTTTTAAATCAAATGCCTCCGAGCGGCGCAAACGGCCATTCTTGTTCGCTGTGGACATTGAAGCTCACAATCTCGGCATCCTCGCTAGGGTCGGCTTGAGGTGGCGCCTTGCGGAAATCCAACAACCGTGGTCGGCCGTGGCAACCAAAAGCCGAGTCCTGCATTGTAGTAGATGCTGTTATACCAACTCCCCATGTGCTGTTCTCGATGCGGTGCGCGCGGCCATGATTATGAGCACTGCACGCATTTGAACCATGGCAGCCTCTCCGAGGCGCCTGCGCCTTCCACCCAGGGCGATGAACGGCACAACCAACAGGTTCCGGTTAGCAATCCAACCCAGGTCGCTGGGCCGGGCCGGATATTTTGACACTGATTGAAGTCGTGCGCCTGCAGCGTCAGTTCGCGGCACTGAAGCCATTTGCCCGCTGGGTCCCAGACGGTCAGAAGGGTCCAGAAGGCCCATCCGCTAGCCAGCGGGCGTTCTCATACCGCAGATTACCCCGGAACAGGCCGCGGCGTCCTCCGGCGGACTGGATCTGCGGCTCGGCTCGCGGCGTCGCCTCCGAAGCAATCTGCCCGTCGGCTGTTAGCAAGCGCGGCATTCCAGATCGAACCGGAACGAATGTAGCAGTTGCCCAGTTTCAGTAACGACGGGACACGTCAAGGAGAATTCAAATGACACGCCGACCAAAAATTTTGGCTAGCACTGCACTCGGTTTGCTGATCGCGTCCGCGCCGTTCGGGCCCTTCGCGCCCCTCAGCAGCGCCGCCTCCGGTCCCGCACGGTTCGTCGCATCCCCACCGCCGATCTTTATCAAGTTAAAATGCAAGGAGGGCGAGTCCGCCGAAGCCTGCGCGCTGAGGCAGCAGGCTCCGGGGGAAAACGCTGCTCCACCGCCAGCGACCGAACCACAGCCTGCTCAGAAACCGCAGGAGCAGCCAAAAGAGGCAGCACCTGCGTCCGAGGCAGCTCCCGTTCAAGAATCCACCCCACCGGCTGAACCATCCGCGAAGGAACAGCCTGCTCAACCGGCCGCGCCGGCGCCGGCGTCCGAGGCTGCGCCAGCGCAGCCGGCCCCAGACAAATCGGCTCCAGTTAAGCAAGTCCAGCCACCTGCAGATAAGGCACCTATACCCACTCCGGCTCCCCAGGCGCCTGCTACGACCGATCAGCCTGCGCCTGCCCAGGGCGAACAGCCGGCGGAACCTACGAGCAAGCCAGAAAAGAAACCTGCCGCCGAGCAGCCTGCCGCCGAGGCGCCTGCACCAACGCAGCCCGTGACTGGAGAACAACCTTCGACCGATCAGCAGCCTGCAACCGCCCCAGCTAATGGTGAGCCAGCGGCGCCCGCCCAAAGCGAAAAGCCAGTTCAGGGCGAGGCTCCAGCAGATCCGAACGCCGCACCAGTCCTCGACAGCGAAAAAGATGCAAAACGTCCGGGCAAGGACGGCAAAATGCCCGCTCAGCAGAGCGATGGAGGTCAGGCCCCCGCTTCTGCGGCTGCCCCCGTAGACTCCGGACCGCCTCCTGCGGACGACAAGGCAGCGCAGCAGGAAATCAAGCCTGAGAAGATTGTTCCGGTGACGGATGAAAAGGGTACCCGCCGCGACAAGGCCCCGGATAGCCAGGCGCCGGAGCGTCCAAAGGGCGCCGATGTTCTCACCGAAATTGGCGGCCGGATCATCATCCAGTTCAACAACCAGACGATCGTCCGGAGCAACGAAGCTCCGCGAATGAACCGTGGTGCCAAGGATGTATACTACGAGGATCTGCCGGGCGACCGCACGCGCGAGACAATCGTTCGGGACAATGGCATCCAAATCGTCACCATCCGCAACCGCTTTGGCGATGTCATCCAGCGATCGCGCATCACGCCCGACGGCCGCGAGTATGTGCTGAGCTATGTCGACGAGAGGTATTACCAGGACGTACAGGATTGGCGCGATCCTGGTGATGACTTGCCACCGATGCGGCTGAACATCCCGCGCAAACAATATATCCTGGAGTCCGATTTGGTCGAGAATGCCGACGACTACTATACCTTCCTGGAGCAACCGCCGGTGGAAAAGGTCCAGCGGCTCTACTCGGTCGACGAGGTCAAGCGCTCGGCGCGTGTGCGCGATATCGCCCGGCGGGTTGATCTCGACACGTTGAATTTCGAGTCCGGTTCGGCGGCGATCTCGGACAGCGAAGTCCAAAAGCTGCAAGGCGTTGCGGACGCAATGGAGCGGCTGCTGAAGAAGAACCCGGCCGAAACATTCTTGGTCGAAGGCCATACCGACGCCGTCGGTAGCGACAATGCAAACCTGGCCTTGTCCGACCAGCGAGCAGAGGCCGTTGCCGAGGCCCTCACCACCTCCTTCGGCATCGAGCCAGAGAACCTGACGACCCAAGGCTATGGCGAGCGCTATCTTAAGGTAAACACGACAGGGTCCGAACGACAGAACCGCCGCGTCGCAATTCGCCGCATCACACCGCTGGTGGCGCCGGTCGCCAGCGCCAACTGACAACGGGTCTCGCGACGCGGAAAAGAGTGCCGAGTCGCGAGACCTTTGCCAGCCAAGCTGATCAATGCTTCGGCCTCCTCTGCTGGCCGAAGATGCTTGTCTTTCAACCCCGACGCGGCCTGTCAGCCTTCCGTGCGGTTTTACCATTCCACTTGCGGCTAAGTTACATTCCCGCATGTTCAGGCAAGGCTGAGGAAAGTACCATCGTTTGTCATCGAGGCCACTCGGTTGCGCTCGATGATGCGGGGCAAATCGCGCCTTCTGCTGATGGTCCAAGACCAGCCAAGGAAATCTGCCTGGCCAATGAATTTTCGCGGCCATGCTTGCGCGCGGCGCGGCGAAGCCGTCTGTCCGTTTTCACCCCAAGAGCCTCCCGACCGGCGGTCACGCCATCGCCGACTTCTGCCAAATCCGAAATCCTAGTTTAATAGCTATCACCTGTGACCCGAGGTTCCCTGCCGGGGACTTTCGTACGCGGTTGTGTGCGTCAAGTTCTGCAAAAAGGGGCGGCCATGATGCTGATCATGCGGCTTGGCGCAGAGCGAGCTTCTTGTGCTCGCGCAGGTCGTCCATGTGATGTATCCCGGTTGGCCTCCATCCAGTTTTCATTGGTCTCGACGGCCAACGCCCTGACCAGGCGCAGGCAGCTTTCGGTGTTGGGGAAGATGC
>NZ_JAMYQI010000017.1:0-113055 GCF_040320805.1 Mesorhizobium sp. M0615
GCCCCCACGGGGGGGCCGCCCCCCCCCGCCCCCCACCCCCAAACCCCACTTTCTCCCCCCCTCCACAACCCCCCGGGCGGGGCCCCGGCCCCCCCCCCTTCGTTTGGGAGGTTGTATCAGGCAGCGATGTCGAAACGGTCGGCGTTCATCACCTTGGTCCACGCCTTGACGAAATCGCCAACGAATTTCTGCCCGGCATCCGCCGACCCGTAGACCTCGGCCAGCGCGCGCAGCTGCGCATGCGAGCCGAAGATCAGGTCGGCGCGTGTGGCGGTCCACCTGACTGCCCTGGTCTTGCGGTCGCGTGCTTCGTAGACCTCATGCGAGCCGGGCTCGGAGGCCGGATCCCAGATGGTGCTCATCGAGAGCAGGTTGACGAAGAAGTCGTTCGTCAGCGTGCCCGGCCTGTCGGTCAACACACCATGCTTCGAGCCGCCGGTGTTGGCGCCGAGCACGCGCAGGCCACCAACCAGCACCGTCATCTCCGGCGCCGTCAGGTTGAGCAGTTGCGCCCGGTCGACCAGCATGGCTTCGACCGACATCGGCGGTTTGCCCCTGACATAGTTGCGGAAGCCGTCAATTTTCGGCTCGAGCGCCGCAAAGGAATGGACGTCGGTCTGCGCCTGCGAGGCGTCGGTGCGGCCGGGCGTGAAGGGGACCTTCACCGCATTGCCGCCATCCGTTGCGGCTTTCTCGACCGCGGCGACGCCGCCGAGCACGATGAGGTCGGCCAGCGAGACCTTCTTGCCGCTTGCGTTGAACTCGTTCTGGATGGCTTCGAGCTCCGCCAGCACGGTAGCCAGTTCGACAGGCTGGTTGACCTCCCAGTCCTTCTGCGGCGCCAGGCGAATGCGCGCGCCATTGGCGCCGCCGCGCTTGTCGGAGTTGCGGAAGGTCGAGGCCGAGGCCCAGGCGGTCGAGACCAATTGCGAAACGCTGAGGCCCGAAGCCAGGATCTTGGCCTTCAGCAATGCAATGTCCTGGTCGCTGACCAGCTCATGGTCGACGGCCGGAACCGGATCCTGCCAGATCAGCTCTTCCTTCGGCACCAACGGGCCGAGATACCGCACGACCGGCCCCATGTCGCGATGGGTGAGCTTGTACCAGGCACGGGCGAAGGCATCGGCGAACTGCTCCGGATGCTCATGGAAGCGGCGCGAGATCTTCTCATAGGCCGGGTCGGCCCGCAGCGCGAGGTCGGTGGTCAGCATTGCCGGCGCATGACGCTTCGAGGGATTGTGCGCGTCCGGCACCGTAACCGCGCCAGAGCCGCCCTTCGGCGTCCACTGATGGGCCCCGGCCGGGCTCTTGGTCAGCTCCCATTCGAAGTTGAAGAGATTGTCGAAGAAGTTACTGCTCCACTGGGTCGGCGTCGTCGTCCAGGTAACTTCGAGGCCGGACGTGATCGCATCGCCGGCAATGCCGGTGGCATGCTTGCTCGACCAGCCGAGGCCCTGCGCCTCGATGCCCGCGCCTTCCGGCTCGGCGCCGACAAGTGCTGCATCACCGGCCCCATGGGTCTTGCCGAATGTGTGGCCGCCGGCGATCAGCGCCACGGTTTCCTCATCGTTCATTGCCATGCGCGCGAAGGTCTCGCGGATGTCGCGGGCCGAGGCCAGCGGATCCGGCTTGCCGTTCGGCCCTTCCGGGTTGACGTAGATCAGGCCCATCTGCACCGCGCCGAGATGGCCGTGCAGCTCACGGTCGCCGGAATAGCGCTTGTCGTCGAGCCACTTGGTTTCCGAACCCCAGTCGACATCCTGCTCGGGCTCCCAGACATCGGCGCGGCCACCGGCAAAGCCAAAGGTCTTGAAGCCCATCGATTCCAGCGCGACGTTGCCGGTGAGAATCAACAGGTCGGCCCAAGAGATCTTGCGGCCGTATTTCTGCTTGACCGGCCACAAAAGCCGGCGCGCCTTGTCGAGATTGGCGTTGTCCGGCCAGCTGTTCAGCGGCGCGAAACGCTGCTGGCCCGCACCGGCGCCACCCCGGCCGTCGCCGATGCGATAGGTGCCGGCGCTGTGCCAGGCCATGCGGATGAACAGCGGCCCGTAATGGCCGAAATCGGCCGGCCACCAATCCTGCGAATCCGTCATCACCTTGTGCAAATCCTCGATCACCGCATCGAGGTCGAGCGTCTTGAACTCCGCGGCGTAGTCGAAAGCTTCGCCCATCGGGTCCGAAAGGCTCGACTGCTGGTGGAGAACGCCGATGTCGAGCTGGTTCGGCCACCAGTCGCGGTTGGTCCTGGCGGAGGTTCCATGCGCGACCGGGCATTTGCCGGCGCTGTTGTCGTCGGTCATCGCGTCCATCTTGGCCTCCGAATTGCTGATTTATGTGTTGGTTTTTCCGGGCCGGCCGGGAGCCGCGCCACTCTGGAATGGTTCCAGACTAAGCCGTCTCTTCGATAAAAACAAATTGCCTTTCCTGTTTGTTGCGATAGGTTTTCCTTATGATTGGCCTGACGGTGCGGCAGATGCAGTATTTCGAGGCTTTGGCGCAAACGCTGCATTTCGGCCGCGCCGCAAAACTCGCCGGTGTCAGCCAGCCGGCGCTGTCCGCGCAGATCGCCGAGATGGAGCAAAGGCTGAACTGCCGGCTGTTCGAGCGCGGCGGCAAGGCGGTGCGGATGACGGAAGAGGCGCAAGCGCTGCTGCCACGCATCGAGCGCATCCTGCGCGACATCAGCGACGTCGAGACGACGGCCCGGCGCGGCCGCCCGGCCATGGAAGGCCGCTTCCGGCTGGGCATCATCCCGACCGTGGCGCCGTATCTTTTGCCGCATGTGCTCCCGGAGCTGAAGCGGCATTTTCCGTCCCTGCAGCTCGAACTGCGCGAAGCAGTGACGGCATCACTGGTCGAGGACACGGCAACCGGACGGCTCGACGCCTTCATCGCCGCGCTGCCGCTCGAGCAGCCGGGCCTGGTCACCGAGGAACTGTTCGCCGACCGCTTCTTCCTCGCCGTGCCAGCCGGAGATCCAGCCTTCGCCTCGCCACCGGTGCCGCCGGAAAGCCCGGCGCTGGAGCGGTTGATGCTTTTGGAGGAAGGCCACTGCCTGCGCGAACAGGCGCTGGCCCTGTGCGGCAGCGTGCGCCCGGTGGCAATGGCAAGCTATGGCGCCACCAGCCTGACGACGCTCTTGCAGATGGTGGCGCATGGTCTCGGCGTCACGCTCATCCCCGAAATGGCGGCAAGGCCGGCCAGCGCCATGCCGGACCTCAAGATCGTGCCGTTCCAGGAGCCAATGCCGCAACGCACGATCTGCCTGGCCTGGCGCCGCAACAAGGTGCGGCATGATGAGTGCGTCGAGTTGGCGAAGATCATTCGCGGGCTGGGTGGGATGGTGATGGGGGGGTGAGTCGTTTGGGTCTTGGATGTCGCCTTGGGAACCCCGAAAAAAAGCTCAAATCAGGCGCGTTCGAGAATACCCGCCTTGGTGGCTGGTCGCCAGATCGCACCAAAGCCTCAAGGGATAAATACCAGAAATACATACGTAAAAAACACAACGGCATGGACGATTCCGGTCAGGAAGGTCGTCCTTTCGTTGCTAAAGCTTACGCCGCATATGAAAAGCGCTAAAACCAAAAGTACTGCGTCAGCTTCCGGGAGCCCCAGGGTTAAGCCTCGTCCCGTAAGCAGGCTGGCTGCTGCGACCGCAGGTATCGTCAAGCCAATCGTGGCGCAAGCCGAACCCATTGCGACATTCAGGCCGCGCTGCAGCTCATTGTTGAGTGAAGCACGAACCGCCGAAATGGCTTCCGGCATCAAAACCAGACCCGCGATCATTGCCCCCACAATGCTGTCAGCCTGGGTCATCTGGTAAGCAACGAGCGCATTTTCAACACTTGCGGCGACCTGCTCGGCGAGCATGACAATTCCGATCAGTCCGATTATCAGGAGCAGAGCGCTGGAAGAGATGCTTTTGTGAGGGGCGGTTCGCGCCGAAAGGTCGTGTGCCAGTCCTTCGATGAAGTCGTCCCGGTGCCGGACGGTTTGCGCGAACACAAAACTTGCATAGAGCAGCACGGAAAGTACGCTCACAAGGCCAAGCTGAGCTGCCGAAAATGTGCCGGCATCGGTGGTCCGTGTATAGGTCGGCAGGATAAGCGTCATGACGGTCAGTGCGGCCAGAACCGCCAGATATGCGCTTGTCCCTTGCCGGACAATTGCCTGCTTGCGATGACGCCAGCCGCCAAACGTGAGACACGTCCCCACAACGCCGGTGGAGGCAATCATCACCGTCGAGAAGACGGACTCACGTGCAAGCGTGGGGTTGTTCTCTCCATGCAGCATCATGGAAACGATGATCGACACCTCGATTGCCGTCACGGCAAAAGTCAGCACCAATGTGCCGTAGGGTTCCCCCACACGGTGGGCCACCGCCTCGGCGTGATCGAGCACCACGAAAATAGTGATGAACATGATCGCACTCGAGAGCGCTCCGACGAGAATCCTGACGCTCGGCGAACCTTCGTCCATCGATAGCCCGCTGACTCTGACCGCAACGGCCAGTGCCAGCGCGGCCAAAGGCATCGCATAGGAAGTCGCTGATCGTGCGAAACCAGTCATTCAAGCCCCAATGCGTTCGGCGAACCTTGCGGAAGCCTGTCGAGCACCCCAATGTCGTTTCGAAGCGGGCAATCCCGTCCCCCGGCGTTCAACCCTCAAGCCGTCTTCTGCACCACCAGCCCCAGTTCCTCCACCATCGCCTCGCGCATCAGAAACTTCTGCGGTTTTCCCGTCACCGTCATGGGCAGTTCGGTGCGGAAGCGGATGTAGCGGGGGATTTTGTAGTGGGCGATCTGGCCGGCGCAGAAATTCTTGATCTCCTGCTCGGTGGCGATCTGGTTGGGCTTCAGCACGATCCAGGCGCACAGCTCCTCGCCATATTTGGCGTCGGGAATGCCGAACACCTGCACCTCCTTGACCTTGGGATGGCGGTAGAGGAATTCCTCGACCTCTCTGGGATAGACGTTTTCGCCGCCGCGGATGACCATGTCCTTGACCCGGCCGACAATGTTGCAATAGCCCTTGGCGTCGATGGTGGCGAGATCACCGGTGTGCATCCAGCCGTCGGCGTCGATCGCCTCGCGGGTTTTTTCCGCGTCGTCCCAGTAGCCTTTCATGACGGAATAGCCGCGGGTGCACAGCTCGCCCGGCGCGCTGATGGCGACGGTGGCGCCCTCGGCGTCGATGGCCTTGACCTCGACATGCGGATGGATGCGCCCGACAGTGGAGACGCGTTTTTCCAGCGGGTCGTCGACGCTGCTCTGGAAGGAGACGGGACTCGTCTCCGTCATGCCATAGGCTATGGTCACCTCTTCCATATGCATCAGCGACACCACCTTCTTCATCACCTCGATCGGGCATGGTGAGCCCGCCATGATGCCGGTGCGCAGGCTGGAGAGATCGAAGCTGGCGAAATCCGCATGGTCGAGCATGGCGACGAACATGGTCGGTACGCCGTAAAGGCCGGTGCAGCGTTCCTGCGCCAACGCCTTCAGCGTGGCGCCGGCGTCAAAACCCTCGCCCGGGAAAACCATGGTTGCGCCTTTGGAGACACAGCCCATCGTGCCCATCGACATGCCGAAGCAGTGGTAGAGCGGCACCGGGATGCAGAGCCGGTCGTCGACGGTGAGCTTGATCGCAGCGGTGACGAAATTGCCATTGTTGACGATGTTGGTGTGGGTCAGCGTCGCGCCCTTGGGCGCGCCCGTCGTGCCTGATGTGAACTGGATGTTGATGGCCTCGCCCGGCTTCAGCCCTTCGGAGATGCGGTCGAGGCTGTCATGCTCGTCGCGGCCGGCCATCGACAGCACATCGGCGAAATTGAACATGCCGGGCGAGTTGTCGTCGCCCATGCGAATGACGATCTTCAGCGTCGGCAATTTCTGCGCCTTGAGCTTGCCGGGGGTGGCCTTGGCGAGCTCCGGCGCCAGCGTCTCGATCATGCCGAGATAGTCGGAGGTCTTGAAACTGGCGGCGGTGACCAGCGCCTTGCAGCCGACCTTGTTGAGGGCATATTCCAGCTCCGTCAGCCGGTAGGCCGGGTTGATGTTGACCAGGATCAGGCCGATGCGAGCTGTGGCGAATTGGGTGACCAGCCATTCCCAGCGGTTGGGCGACCAGATGCCGACACGGTCGCCTTTTTCGAGGCCGAGCGCCAGGAAGCCGGCGGCGAGCGTATCGACCGTGTCCGACAATTCGCTCCAGGTGAAGCGCTTGTCCTGTCCGACGAAGACGGCAGCATCCTGCGTGGCGTATCTGCCGACCGTGTCGGAGAAAAGCTGAGGGATCGTCTTGTCGAGCAGCGGCACCGAACGGTCGCCCGACACATGTGCCCGGCCGTCGAGCGGAGCGATGAACGCCCTGCCGCGCCCGCGCAGATTGGTGGCGTTCTTAAGCTCGTCGAGATTAATCGCCATCGCCGTTTCCTCCCGATGAGTGAGCCTAGCAGCCTGATGGGGTGGTGGAAAGTACAGGCGGTTCCCCTCCCCCTCGAGGGGAGGGTGCCTCGCGAAGCGAGGCGGGTGGGGTCCTCGGCGAAGTGCTCGACTTCCTTGGTCACGGTCGACCCGGCTTGGGTGGTCTCGCGTCGAGCACTGCCGGAGCGACCCCACCCGTCCATCCGCCTTTGGCGGCTGTCCACCCTCCCCTCAAGGGGGAGGGAGCGCGCTCATCTTCGCGGCTATTTCCCGCACTAGCGCCTCATCCGCAGCAGCACGATCTTTCCTGGCAGCCACGAGGCAGGCCTGCGACTTCAGCACAACCCCATCGGCCAGCACCTTGAGATGGTTGGCGCGCAGGGTCGAGCCGGTGGTGGTGATGTCGACGATGACATCGGCAAGGCCTGCCGCCGGCGCGCCTTCGGTGGCGCCGAGGCTTTCGACGATGCGGTAAACCTGGATGCCGTGCTTTTGCGAGAAGAATTGTTGCGTCAGCCGCCAATATTTGGTTGCGATCCTCAGCCGCCTGCCGTGGCGCTGGCGGAAATCGGCGGCGACATCGTCGAGATCGGCCATAGTATCGACGTCGAGCCAGATGCCGGGCACCGCGACCACGACATCGGCATGGCCGAAACCGAGACGGGCGACGATTTCGGCGCGCGCCTCCCAGTCGGCGAGGTTTTCGCGCAGCAGGTCCTCGCCGGTAATGCCGAGGTCGACCGAGCCTTGGCCGATCTCGCCGGCGATCTCGGACGCGGACAGGAACGCCACCTCGATGCCTTCGGCATTGTCGATGCGGGCGCGGTACTGGCGCTCATCGCCGGGCAGGCTGACTGCGAGTCCGGCTTTGGCCAACACTTCCAGCGCCTGCTCCTTGAGCCGGCCTTTGGATGGGATCGCCAGCGTGATCATTGCGGCTCTCCCCGCAGCGCTGCGATGCGGTCGAGCCAGACGGAGAAGCCGACGCCGGGGATCGGCGTCTTGGCGCCGAGCAGGGTCAGCAGCCGGTCGTAGCGTCCGCCACCGGCCAGCGGCCGCTCGCCGCCAAGTGCCGCGATCTCGAAGACGATGCCGGTATAGTAATCCAGCGGACGGCCGAAGGCGGCGTCATAGCGGATCGTCTTTGCGGGCAGGCCATGCGCCTCGATGGCCTTGGCGCGGGCGGCGAATTTTTCCAGCGCCGCGCCCAGCGAAAGCCCGGCAGAGGCCGCAAAGCTTTCGAGCGCAGCGCTGGCGCCGTCGAGCGGCACGTCGATGGCGAGAAAATCCCTGAGTGCTGCAAAGGCCTCGTTCGACAGCCGCACGCTGCGCAGTTCGCCCTTTTCGATCAGCCGTCGGGCAATGTCGACCGGCGCGCGTCCGCCGGATGCCAGCAGGCCGGCCTCTTCCATGCCGCCGGCAATGTGGGCGGAAAGCGCTTCGAGATCGCCATCTAGGACAAGGGCCGCGACTTCGCCGTCAAGCTGACCGTTGCGTGGCGGGTTGGCGAGATCGGACAACGCTGCCTGCAGCATCGGCGCCGAACCGAAGGCGCGCGCAAGTCGCATGCGCCAGCCGCGCGGCAGGCCGAGGGCCGCCAGCACCGCCTCGAAGATGGTCTGGTCGCCGAGCGTGATCGCCAGAGGTTGCGCCGGCAGAACCAGCTCAAGCAGCGCATGCGCATCAGCCAGCGAACGGGCATCGGCCTCAGCCATGTCGCGGTCGCCGAGATCCTCGATGCCGGCCTGAAAGAACTCGTTGCCGCCCTCGCGGCGCTGGCGGAACACTTCGCCGAGATAGGAATAGCGGCGCGGCGTGCCGGCCTGCGAGGCGATGTGGTCGAGGCAGACGGGGATGGTGAATTCGGGCCGCAGACACAGCGTCTTGCCGGTCTCGCTTTCCGTGAGAAAGATACGGCGGCGCAGATCCTCGCCGGCCATATCGAGGAATGGGTCGGCCGGCTGCAGCACCGCGACCTCGACCGCATGGGTGTTGCGGGTGGCGAAGAGCTTGGTGATTTCCGTCGCGATTGCGGGGCGGGAGGTCATGGGCGGCGCGAGGCACCCCCCTCTGGCCTGCCGGCCATCTCCCCCTCAAGGGGGGAGATTGGCAGCTTGCGGCGCAGCGCCTCTTCTTCACCGGCGGAGATTGGCGAAAGCCTACGCAACATCCAATCTCCCCCCTTGAGGGGGAGATGGCCGGCAGGCCAGAGGGGGGCGTTCAAGCGCCACCCTTCGCACGGTCAGCGGCCTGCGCAGCCAAAATCTTCTTCACCTCGGCGACCAGCTCAGCCTCCGGCACCGTGACCTGTGCCGGTCTTGCGGCGCGCCATTCGGCGTTGTCGGCGATTTCAGCGGACATGCGCGCGCCTTCGATCAGATCCTTGATCTGCAGCTCGCCCTTGGCGCGCTCGTCGCCGCCCTGGATAACGGCGACCGGGCTGCCGCGGCGGTCGGCATATTTCAGCTGCGCCTTCATGCCGGCGCCGCCGAGATACATTTCGGAGCGGATGCCGGCCGCGCGCAGATCGGCCACCATCTTCTGGTAGCGACCGAGGCTTTCCGTATCCTTGTCCATCACCAGCACGACGACCGGCGCGATGACATCGGTGGTGTCCAGCTTGCCGAGGTTCTTCAGCGCCGTCATCAGGCGGGAGACGCCGATCGAAAAGCCGGTCGCCGGCACCGGCTCGCCACGGAAGCGCGAGACCAGCCCGTCATAGCGGCCGCCACCACCGACCGAACCGAAGCGCACGATCTGGCCGTCTTCGTTGGGGATTTCGGCCAGAAGCTCGGCCTCGAAAACCGGGCCGGTGTAGTATTCGAGGCCACGAACGACGGAGCGGTCCATGGCGATGCGATCTTCGCCATATCCGGCCGCCCTGACCAGGGCTTCAATCGTCGCGAGCTCGCCGACGCCTTCTTGGTAAGTCGGGTTCGAGCTCACTATGGAAACCTGGTCGACCTGTGCGTTCCTTGCCGTGGCGAGGAGAACTGCTTCAGCTTGCCCGTCGTCCAAACCAGCGCCCTTGGCGAAGTCGCCCTCGCCTTCCTTGCCGCCATCCCATCGGCCCGGCCCAAGCAGAAGCTTCACGCCTTCCGGCCCGAGCTTGTCCAGCTTGTCGATGGCGCGCAGCACGGTCAGCCGGCGGCCGGCATTGTTGTCACCGCCAAGGCCGATCGCCTCCAGCACGCCATCCAGCACCTTGCGGTTGTTGACCCGGATGACGTAGTCGCCACGCTTGATGCCAAGCGCTTCCATCACGTCGGCCATCATCATGGCCATCTCGGCGTCGGCTGCGACGCCCGGCGTACCGATCGTGTCGGCGTCGAACTGCATGAACTGGCGGAAGCGGCCCGGGCCGGGCTTTTCGTTGCGGAACACCCAGCCGGAGCGGTAGCTGCGATAGGGTTTCGGCAGCTTCTCAAAATTCTCGGCGACGTAGCGCGCCGTCGGCGCGGTCAGGTCGTAGCGCAGCGACAGCCACTGCTCATCATCGTCCTGGAAAGAAAATACGCCCTCATTAGGCCGGTCCTGGTCGGGCAGGAACTTGCCCAGCGCATCGGTGTATTCGATCAGCGGCTGGTCGGCCGGCTCGAAACCGTAGAGCTCATAGACCGAACGGATCGTCGCCATCATCTTCTCGACGGCGCGCATATCGTCGGCGCTGCGGTCGGCAAAGCCGCGCGGCAGCCGCGCTTTCGTCTTTTCCGATTTGTCGGCCATGGGATGGGTCTTTTCGCTAAGTAATCGATAACTTATTTGGAGTCGGCGTGTCCTAACCGAAGCGGCTTGGTGCGGCAAGGGTTTGCGCTCTTTCCTTCTCATTCGAAACAAAACGCACCAAAAGGAAACAATTCCGCCATCGGCGCGGCATCGTGCCGACACAATCAGAGCCGATAAGCGCGCCGAAACAAGGGGGTGGGCCCATGACCACGGCGGAACGCAAATTCGATATTGGAGACGAGGGCTCGTATGAAGTCCGGCTGCGGCCGGCCGAGAGCCGTGCGCAGGTGACGGCGAGCCCCGGTCCGTTTGAGGTCACTGCCGACGAGCGCAAGGGCTCCACCGTGCGCGAGGCGCTGATGACTGGATTGCTGGTGATTTATCCGGCCTTTGCGGCACTGGCGGCGATTGTCGCCGGGCTTTTTCTGACGGGCGCCAGCGGGACGTGAGTTCCTTACCCTCCCCCTTTTGGGGAGGGTCGACGTAGCGTCGGGGTGGGGGTGCGGCGCCAAGATACCCCCACCCGCGCCTTCGGCGCGACCTCCCCACAAGGGGGAGGTAGGGGGACAGCGCCCTACTTCGGCCTCTTAAAGGCCTTGCGTTCCTTCTCCACCTGCTCCCGGCACACGCAGCCTTCGAGATGGTCGTTGACCAGACCCATCGCCTGCATGAAGGCGTAGACCGTCGTCGGGCCGACAAAGGTCCAGCCGCGCTTTTTCAACTCCTTCGAAATCCTGATCGAGACCCCTGTCGTCGGGTTGGCGCGTAGATGCGCCATGTCCACCACCGCCGGCCGCTCCTTCGGCCCCGGCTCGAACTTCCAGAACCAAGCGGCCAGCGAGCCGAACTCGTCGACCATTTCGCACGCCCGTTTGGCGTTGTTGATGGTCGAGACGATCTTGCCGCGGTGGCGGATGATGCCGGCATTGGCGACTAGGCGCTCGACATCCTCGTCGGTGAAGGCAGCGACCTTGTCGAAGTCGAAACCGGCGAAGGCCTCGCGGAAATTCTCGCGCTTGCGCAGAATGGTCAGCCAGGACAGGCCGGACTGAAAGCCTTCGAGGCAGATCTTTTCGAACAGCCTGCGGTCGTCGGCGACCGGCCGGCCCCATTCATGGTCGTGGTAGTGCAGATAGTCCGGCAGATTGCCGTGCCAGAAGCAGCGCGTGATCCCGTCGGAGCCGGTAAGCAGTCCGGTGTTGTCTTGCGCCATGGCCAATCCATCCGTTAACGCGCTTTCGCGCTGCATTTACCGCGGCTTTACCAGATTCCTGAACCCGGCGGTAACCACACCAAAAGGTTTACTGACAAAGCGGCATTTTACGCATTCCGATTCATGTTTCGGTTGTGGCTTCGCGCCAAGGATCGCGCAACCGGGGGCAAGTTCCGCCTCCGTCCGTTCGACGATCAAGGTGCGTTCCGATGAAGATCTTTTTGCGTTCCGTGCTCGGCGCCGTGGCCATTCTGGCCGCCGGCGTCACCTCGTCTGCCGCCAACGACCGCTATGCCGACAGGCCGCCGGTGATGGTGAGCCCCGACCTTTCCGCGCCCTGGGTGCTGCAGCTTGGCCGCGCGCCCGGCATCGTGCGGCAGAGCCGCCAGTTCGTGCAGCAGCAGCCACGCCTTCGCTATGCGCAGCCAGCGCGACCCGATCGGGTGCGCACTGCTTCCGTGCAGGCGCCGGCCAAGCGCGTGGTGATGCGGCCGCAGATCAATCCGCTCTATCTGCCGCAGGAAGTCGCCTATGACGGCCCGCAGAAGCCGGGCACGATCGTCATCGATACGACGCAGAACTTCCTGTTCCTGGTCGAGAAGAACGGCAAGGCGCGGCGCTATGGCGTCGGCACCGGCAAGCCTGGGTTCGAATGGTCTGGCACGCACAAGATCACCAACAAGCGCGTCTGGCCGGACTGGCGCCCGCCAGCGGAGATGATCAAGCGCGAGGCTGCCAGGGGCCGCTACCTCCCGACCTATCTGGCCGGTGGCGAAGAGAATCCGCTCGGCGCCCGCGCGCTCTATCTCGGCACGACGGAATACCGCATCCACGGCACCAACCAGCCATGGACCATCGGCGGCTCGGTATCTTCCGGCTGTATCCGCATGCGCAACGAGGACGTGGTTGACCTTTACGAGAGGGTCAATGTTGGAACGACCGTGGTCGTGATATAGTCGGCTACCGAATCATCTGGTTCAGAAGGCTAGACCTTCAGGGATCGGGAAGAGTTTACGGGGGACGGGCCGTGTGGGGATGCGGCCAGTCAGGAAAGGGCAGCCCGGGAAACCGCGCTGCCCTTTCTCTTTGCGGCTATAGCTGAGCCAGGCTGCGCCAGAACGTCGCGCCAGGGGGATGACGGTTCGCTTTCACGCTGCCTTGCCGCATTTCCCCTGCTATAGGGACGGCCAAACTCCCCTGCGCCAAACTCGCTGCAAAGGTTCAGCCATGTCTCCGCCAGACGATAGCCGCTATCTCCGGGGCGGCCCGGTCGCCCAGCGCATCATGGCATCCGTGCGCGAGGATGCCGCCATCGCCACCGCCGAAGGTTTTCCGCCCAAGCTGGTGTCGATCACCGTCGGCGATACCGCTGCCGTCGATGTCTATGTGCGCAACCAGCGCGCCAAGGCCGCGCTTGCCGGCATCGGTTTCGAGGAGCGGCGGTTCCCCGCCGACATCAGCGCCGGCGAACTCGAGGCGGCGATCCACGGCCTGAACGCCGACCCGCGCGTCACCGGCATCATCATCCAGCGGCCGGTGCCGGCGCATATCCCGATCAAGACGCTGCAAGCGGCGGTGCATCCACTGAAGGACGTCGAGGGCATGCATCCGGCGTCGATCGGCAATATCGTCTACAACCAGCTCGACCTCGCGCCTTGCACGGCTGCGGCCTCGGTCGAGCTGCTCAAGGAAACCGGCCTCGACCTCAAGGGGCTCGAAGTCGTCGTCGTCGGCCATTCCGAGATCGTCGGCAAGCCGATTGCCTTCCTGCTGATGAGCGAAGGCGCAACGGTGACGGTGTGCCATCACATGACGCGCTCGGTGGCGGCACATGCGCGCCGCGCCGATGCGCTGTTCGTCGCCGTCGGCAAGCCGCGGCTGATCAAGGCCGACATGGTGAAGCCCGGTGCGGCCGTCATCGACATCGGCATCAATTCCGAGATCGGCCCGGACGGCACGAGCCGCATCGTCGGCGACGTCGACACCGAGAGCGTGAAGGAAGTCGCGTCCTGGATCACGCCGGTGCCGGGCGGCGTCGGCCCGATCACTGTGGCGATCCTCTTGCGCAACACAATGGTCGCGCTCAGCCGCCAGCGCGCGCGCTACCAGGCGACGTATGGCGTGGTGGACCGGCTGGCAGCGGAATAGCTGCTTACTCGGCGGCGACCAGGTTTCCTTCGGAGACGCCCTCCGGCTTCGGACCACCATAGGCCCAGTCGAGCAGCTTGATCGTGTGCACCACCGGCAGCTTCGCGGCGGAAGCGATCTGGGTGATGCAGCCGATGTTGCCGGTGGCGACGATTTCGGCGTCGGTCGCCTCGATGTTCTTCACCTTGCGGTCACGCAACCTTGCGGAAATCTCCGGCTGCAGGATGTTGTAGGTGCCGGCGGAGCCGCAGCACAGATGCCCCTCGCGCGGTTCGCGCACGACGAAGCCCGCCTTGGACAGCAATTCCTTCGGCTGGCGGATGATCTTCTGACCGTGCTGCATCGAGCAGGCGGAGTGATAGGCGACGACGGTGCCGGGTTTGCGCACCGGCTCGGGCAGGTCGAGGCTTGCGAGATATTCGGTAATGTCCCTGGCCAGCGCCGAGACCCGCGCGGCCTTGTCGGCATAGGCCGGATCGAGGCGCAGCATGAAGCCGTAGTCCTTGAT
Organism: Mesorhizobium sp. M0615; assembly: GCF_040320805.1. Lineage (NCBI taxonomy): Bacteria > Pseudomonadati > Pseudomonadota > Alphaproteobacteria > Hyphomicrobiales > Phyllobacteriaceae > Mesorhizobium > Mesorhizobium sp. M0615. The sequence continues at coordinate 14,024 of NZ_JAMYQI010000017.1, forward strand.
CGTTGTGCCGCAGCCGGACGCGGTGATGACGATGGCATCGAGCCCGCCCTGGTCGATGGCACGCGTCCACGCATCGACATTCTGCCGGGCCGAGGCAAGGGCTGCTGCCTCGCGGCCCATATGATGGACAACCGCGCCACAGCAGGCTTCGCCCTGCGGCACCACGACCTCGACGCCAAGCCTGGTCAGCAATGCAATCGTCGTCTCGTTGATGGCGGGGTCGAGTACCGATTGGGCGCAGCCGGTGAGGATGGCGACGCGGCCTCTCTTCGTCCCCTGCCCGGCATGAATGCCGGAAGAGGCCATTGGCGAGACCGTCGGGATCGAGGCCGGTGCCAGCTTCAGCATCGCGCTGAGCGGCTTCAGGGCCGACACCTTTTCGAACAGACGAATGAATGGCTTGCCGAGTCTCGCCAATTTCAGCGCGGCGCGAAAGCGCGCGGGATAGGGCAGCACGAAGGCCAGCATGGCGCGGGTGAGCCGGTCGAGCAGCGGCCGCTTGTAAGTTTCCTCGATATGGGCGCGGGCATGGTCGACCAAGTGCATGTAATTGACGCCCGACGGGCAGGTCGTCATGCAGGCGAGGCAGGACAGGCAGCGGTCGATATGGGTGACGATCTCCTTGTCGGCCGGGCGGCCGTTCTCCAGCATGTCCTTGATGAGATAGATCCGCCCGCGTGGCGAATCCAGCTCGTTGCCCAATGTCACATAGGTCGGGCAAGTGGCGGTGCAGAAGCCGCAATGCACGCATTTGCGCAGGATCTTCTCCGATTCCGCGACATGCGGATCAGCAAGCTGGGCAAGGGAGAAGTTGGTTTGCATTATCTTAGCCTTGGGCCATGCGGCCGGGATTGAGGATGGACTTGGGATCGAACTCGGCCTTGAGCCGCGCCGACAGTGCGGCCAGATGCGGCGCCTGCGGCTCGAACACCGGAACGGCGGCGCGATACGAAGGGGTGGCGCGCACCAGCGTCGCGTGGCCGCCGCGATGCTTTCTGATCAGCCCGCGCAGCAGGGCGGCCTCGGGATCGCCCTCCTCCATGCGCAGCCAGACCAGCCCGCCCTGCCAGTCGTAGAAGGCGCTGACACCGATCTGCATGCGCAGCGTCAGCACCATCTGATGGGCCTGAGACGGCGCCATGGAGACGCGCCAGACCGGCTTTTCGCTACGGTCGGCGAATGGCGTGCAGTCCCTTATGTCACGCCAGAGGGTATGCGATGTCTCACCTGCGATCTCCTGCAGCGGGCCGGCATTTTTCAGCAGGGTCTTCAGCGCCTCAATGCGATAGGCGACCGATGGGCCAAACCCTTCGACGCGCAGCAGCGTTGCAGCGTCAGTGCCTAGACTGCCCCCGGCAACGCGCGCGGCGATGCGTTCGGGCAGATGGGCCGCGCTCGACACTTCGGCGCTGGAGCCGAGCGCCAGCGCCATGGCGGCAGAGGCGGCATCGTCGAGTAGGCCGCGCATGGCAAGCGTCACCTCGATCTCGGCCGCCGGCAGCACCTTGAAGGTGACATCGGTGAATACAGCCAGCGTGCCCCAGCTGTTGGCCATCAGCTTCGACAGATCGTAGCCGGTAACATTCTTGACGACGCGGCCGCCTGATTTGAACGCTTCGCCACGACCGGCAACCGCGTTGATGCCAAGGATATGGTCGCGCGCGGCGCCCGCCTTCAGCCGGCGCGGGCCGGACAGGTTGGCGGCAAGCACGCCGCCGATCGTGCCCTTGCCGGGCTCGCCGCCGAGTAAAGGACCGTAATCCATAGGTTCGAAGGCGAGCTGCTGGCCGTTTTCGGCGAGCAGGTTTTCGATCTCGGAAAGCGGCGTGCCGGCCTTGGCCGACAGCACCAACTCGGCCGGCTCGTAGAGGGTGACGCCGGTGAGCTTCGAAAGATCGAGCGTGTGTTCGCTCTGCTGTGGCCGGCCGATGCCGCGCTTGGAGCCGTGGCCGATGATTTCCAAAGGTGACTCTTCCGCCGCCGCCCATTGGACGGTGGAGAGGATCTCGGCCGATGTGGTGGGAGTGAAGGTCGTCATGGCGAAGATGGGTCGAGTTCCTTCGCGCCCCCCTCTGTCCTGCCGGACATCTCCCCCTCAAGGGGGGAGATCGGAAGTCGCGTCCGATTTCGCCAATCTCCGACCTTGAAGGAAGGGTAAGGCGCGCATGCTGCCAATCTCTCCCCTTGAGGGGGAGATGTCCGGCAGGACAGAGGGGGGTATTCACGCGCCAACTTAGCCACTCAAAACCTCGGAATGTCCGGAAACGCCACCTGGCCGCGATGCACGTGCATGCGCCCAAGCTCCGCACAGCGGCGCAGTTGTGGAAACACTTTTCCCGGGTTAAGCAGATGGTTGGGATCGAAGGCGCATTTGACGCGCATTTGCTGGTCGAGGTCGATCTGGTTGAACATCTCCGGCATCAAATCGCGCTTCTCGACGCCGACGCCGTGCTCGCCGGTCAAGACGCCGCCGACCTTGACGCAGAGCCGCAAGATGTCGGCGCCAAAACTTTCCGCCTTGTCGAGTTCGCCCGGCACGTTGGCGTCGTAGAGGATCAGCGGATGCAGATTGCCGTCGCCGGCGTGGAAGACGTTGGCGACGCCGAGGCCGTATTTCTCCGACAGTTCGCGCATGCCGGCGAGCACACCCGGCAATTCCTTGCGCGGGATGGTGCCATCCATGCAGTAATAGTCGGGCGAGATGCGGCCGACCGCCGGGAAGGCCGCCTTGCGGCCAGCCCAGAAACTCAGCCGCTCCTGTTCGGATTGCGAGATGCGACAGGTGGTGGAGCTGTTCCTATAGGCGATCGCTTCGACGAGACCGATCAGGTGATCGACCTCGACGCCCGGCCCGTCGAGTTCGACGATCAGCAGCGCCTCGACATCAAGGGGGTAGCCAGCATTAACGAAATCCTCCGCGGCATGGATTGCCGGCCGGTCCATCATCTCCATGCCGCCGGGGATAATGCCGGCGCCGATGATGTCGGCGACGCACTGGCCGCCCTGCTCGCTGGTCGGAAAGCCGATCAGCAGAGCGCGGGCCGTCTCCGGCTTTTTCAGGATGCGGACGGTGACCTCGGTGACGACGCCGAGCAGGCCTTCGGACCCCGTCATGACGCCGAGGAGATCATAGCCTTCCGAGTCCAGATGATTGCCGCCAAGCCGCACCACCTCGCCGTTCATCAGCACCATCTCGATGCCGAGCACATTGTTGGCGGTCAGGCCGTATTTCAGGCAGTGCACGCCGCCGGAATTTTCCGCGACATTGCCACCGATCGAGCAGGCGATCTGGGAGGATGGATCGGGGGCGTAATAAAAGCCCTCCTGCTCGACGGCAGTAGTGATGCCGAGATTGGTGACGCCCGGCTGGGCGACGACGACGCGGTCGGGATAGTCGATGGCAAGGATGCGGTTGAAGCGGCTCATGACCAGCAGCACGGCATCTTCAAGCGGCAACGCGCCCCCGGAGAGCGAGGTCCCGGAGCCTCGCGGCACGACACGGATGTTGCGGTCGTTGCAGTATTTCAGCACCCGCGACACCTGCATCACCGTCTCGGGCAGTACCACGACCAGCGGCAATTGCCGGTAGGCGGTGAGGCCGTCGCTTTCGAAGGCGCGCATTTCATTGGTGGCGTCCACGACGCCCTCGCCCGGCACGATGATGCGCATGTCGGCGACGATCTCCGCCCGCCTTCGCATCGTGGCGTCGTCTGGCTTGGGCATGACAAGGCCGGACATCGGCAGCGTCCTCCGCTTGGCTGGTAAAAATCTTTTACCAGTTACATTCGGATGTTGCAAACACCGCGTCGGGCAAAGAGCGTACTGCCAGCCTTCCGCAGCGGCAATCTGCCGCTGGCCCGGCAGGGCGGATCGTCCAGCGCCTTGCCCTTCGCTGGCTCAGGGCGTTCGAAGCTCGAAAAGCCAAGCAATTGGCTTTTCGTCCGCTGCGCGGACCGCTTCTCACTCCCCCGGATGTTTCGCCGGCTCGGAATGCATCCGCCTGACTCGCCGCACGCCCCACCAGACCAGCACGATAGCGACCGGCACCGCCGCGGCAGTGACGATTTCGGGTGCAAAGGCATGGCCGAAGATCGAGGCGCCCTTGGCGAGATAGGAGATCAGGCCGACGACATAGTAGGACACTGCTGCCACCGACAGGCCTTCCACCGTCTGTTGCAGCCGCAGTTGCAGCCGGGCGCGGTTGTTCATCGACGCCAGCAGATCGCGGTTCTGCTTCTCGACCTCGACATCGACCCAGGTGCGCAGCAGCGTGGTGGCGCGGGTTAGTTTGCGCGACAGGTTGGCCTGGCGCTCCTCGACCGAACGGCAGGTGCGCATGGCAGGCGCCACCCGCCGCTGCAGGAAGCCGCCCCAAGTGTCATAGCCGGGCACGGCTTCTTCGTCCAGCGCTTGCAGCCGCTCGACAACGATGCCGTCATAGGCGCGGCTGGCGCCGAAGCGATAGAGGCTGGAGGCGGCATCAGCCTCGAGTTCAGCGGCAAGCTCGGTCAGGTCGGCGAGCAGCGTCTGGCTGTCGCGGGTTTCAGCGACCTTCATTTCCAGCGTGGTCTGCGCCAGCCGGTCCTCGATGCGGCGGGCGCGGCTCGACAGGGTCAGCGCCAGCGGCAGGCCGAGCATGGCAAGCGTGCGATACGTCTCGAGGTCGATCAGCCGCTGCGTCAGCGCGCCGGTCCGCGCCGGCGTGAGGCCGCGATCGAGCACCAGGATGCGGGTCAGGCCGTCGCCGTCCTGGCGGAAGTCGGTGATGATGGCCGCGTTGCCGCGCTCGACCAGCGAATAGCACAGGCTCGTCGGGTCGAAGGCCGCGATCAGCTTTTCGCTCGCCTGCGTCCATTTGCGGATTTCGAGCCTTATCCCTGAAATGACCGTTCCCGGCGGCGAAAAGCCGTTGCCGAAGGGACAGTCTTCTTGCGCCGCCCTGCTGCTTTCGGCCAGCGGGCCTTCCCACAGATAGGTCGAAAATTCCGTATGCCGCTCCCAGCGCAGCGTACCCTTGCCCCACTTCATGGCGTGGTGGCGGGCATGACGGTCGGGCGCCGCGATGCCGAGGCGCCGCGACAGTTCGGAGAGCACGGCCATGTCGACGCCGGCGCCGCCCTCGGTCATGAAGGCGAGTTGCACAAGCACGCGCGGCTTCTCGATCAGCGGATGCGGCCGGGCATGGACCTCGCCGATCGCGCCGGGCCGTCCCTCATGCGCGGGAAAGCCCATCACGCTGCCCTGGGCGCGCGGCTGGAATTCGAGGTTGGACGTCTCGTCCGACACGGTGGTCCCCCCTGTTCTCGACCCTTCGTGTGATGGCGTCCTCTAAAGGCAATCCATGAGGCGCGTAAACACCAAAGTCTAGCATCGTAGGTCCTGCCGGCGCGACGCGCAGACCGACCCGATTGGGCGAATTGGATAAATAATTTGACCAGTTGGCGACGCTGGCTTTATCTTGCGCGACGCCGGTTCAATTTCCCAGGCCCCCGTTGAGCGATATTTTCTCCAGGATCGAGCATTCGCGCACCGCCGACGAGGTGGTGCAGCAGATCGAAAGCCTGATCCTTGAAGGCGTGCTGCGCACCGGCGACCGGCTGCCGGGCGAGCGCGAGCTGGCGCGCCAGTTCGACGTGTCGCGGCCGATCCTGCGCGATGCGCTGAAGGCGCTGGAAGGGCGCGGGCTGCTGATCACCAAGGCCGGCGGCGGCACCCATGTCGCCGACGTCATCGGCCAGTTGTTCACCAAGCCGGTGACCGACCTCATCTCGATGCACCGCAAGGCGGTGACCGACTATCTGGAATACCGCCGCGAGATCGAAGGTGTTGCGGCCGAATATGCGGCGCGGCGCGCGACAGCGGACGACATTGCGCTGCTCGACCGCATCATGGCGCGCATGGACGAGGCGCACCGCACCGGCGATTTCGACGACGAGGCGGAAATCGACGTCGAGTTCCACCATGCTGTGTGCGAATGCGCGCACAACATCATCCTCTTGCACACGCTGCGCTCCTGCTACCGGCTGCTGTCTGAAGGCGTGTTCCAGAACCGGCTTCTGGTGTTCAGCGTGCCCGGAGCGCGCGAGGCGCTGCTGGCCCAGCACGGCGCGATCTACAAAGCCGTGAAGGCCGGCGATCCCTCAGCTGCCCGCCAGGCGGCGATGGACCATATCTCCTATGTCGAGCGCTCGATGCTCGAGGCCGAACGCAGCGGCGACTGGCAGCGCGTGTCGCGGCTCAGGCTTAAGCAGCGCTCCGACGCCGACGACGGCTTCAAGACGACTGGCTAACGAGGAACCACCATGAGCGACATCCTCACCATTGCCGATCTCAAGGACCTGGCGCGCCGGCGGGTGCCGAAGATGTTCTACGACTATGCCGATTCCGGCGCCTGGACCGAAAGCACCTACCGCGCCAACGAGGAGGACTTCCAGAAGATAAAATTCCGTCAGCGCGTGCTGGTCGACATGAGCAACCGCTCGCTGGAATCGACCATGATCGGCGAGAAAGTGGCGATACCGGTGGCGCTTGCCCCAACTGGAATGACCGGCATGCAGCATGCCGATGGCGAGATGCTGGCGGCGCAGGCGGCAGAGGAATTCGGCGTGCCGTTCACGCTGTCGACGATGAGCATCTGCTCGATCGAGGATGTCGCGTCGGTGACGAAGAAGCCGTTCTGGTTCCAGCTCTACGTGCTTCGCGACAAGGATTTCGTGCTCGACCTGATCGACAGGGCGAAGGCTGCAAAATGCTCGGCGCTGGTGTTGACGCTCGACCTGCAGATCCTGGGGCAGCGCCACAAGGATGTCCGCAACGGGCTGTCGGCGCCGCCCAAGATGACGCTGGCCAACATTGCCAACATCGCCATGCGGCCGCGCTGGCTGATGGGCATTGCCGGCACCAAGCGCCGCACCTTCCGCAACATTGTCGGCCATGCCAAGGGCGTCGGCGACGTCGCTTCGCTGGCATCGTGGACGACGGAGCAGTTCGACCCGCACCTGTCGTGGAAGGACGTCGCCTGGATCAAGGAGCGCTGGGGCGGCAAGCTGATCCTGAAAGGTATTCTCGACAAAGAGGACGCGCTGATGGCGGTCGAGACCGGCGCCGACGCCATCATCGTTTCCAACCATGGCGGGCGCCAGCTCGACGGCGCATCGTCGTCAATCATGGCGCTGGAGGAGATCGCCGATGCCGTCGGCGACAGGATCGAGGTGCATATGGACGGCGGCATCCGCTCGGGCCAGGACGTGCTGAAGGCGCTTTGCCTCGGCGCCAAGGGCACCTATATCGGCCGCCCGTTCCTGTACGGGTTGGGCGCCATGGGCAAGCAAGGCGTGACCCTGGCGCTGGACATCATCCGCAAGGAGATGGACATCACGCTGGCACTGTGCGGCAAACGGCTGGTGACCGAGATGGGCAAGGACCAGTTGCGGCGATAGGGTCTTGTTCACCGATTAGACCCTAGCCTCGCTGGATCACGGAGACGAAGCCGCCTTGACCGAGACCGGCATCCACTACCTCGACGCGCGCGCGCCCGATGGCGTGCGCCTCTATGCGATCGGCGACGTGCATGGCCGGCTCGATCTGCTCGCCGCCATGCATCGCCGCATCGAGAGCGAACTCGAATACAAGCCGACCAGCGATTGGCGCGTCATCCACCTCGGCGACTATGTCGACCGCGGACCAGAGTCCAAGGGCGTCATAGACTTCCTGATCGAGGCACAGAAACGCGATCCACGGCATCTGATGCTCGCCGGCAACCACGATATCGGCTTCCTCGATTTTCTCGACGAGCCTGACCCGGAAGGGCTGTTCATCCGCTATGGCGGCGTGCAGACGGCACAATCCTATGGCGTCGACCTAGCGGGACACGCAAGCTGGTTCGGCAAGGCCGAGGCGTTACGGCGGGGACACCAGGCACTGGTCAATGCTGTACCGCAGGCCCATGTCGACTTCCTGCGGTCGCTGCAATTGTCACTGATATCAGGTGATTTCTTCTTCTGCCATGCTGGCGTCAGGCCTTACGTGCCGCTGGAGAGCCAGAGCCCGCAGGATCTGGTCTGGATACGCGACGTCTTCCACAACCATCCAGGGCTTTACCCGAAGGTGATCGTGCACGGCCACACACCGGTGCCGGAGGCGGAGGTGATGCCGAACCGCGTCAATGTCGACACGCTCGCCTGGCAGTCAGGCATGCTCAGCGCGCTCGCCGTGGACGGCGCGGACAAGCGTATCCTGACTGTGCAGGGAAAAGCGTTTTAGCGAAGCCCGGCGGTGACGCCGTAGCCGTCGACGGCCTGATGGTTGTTGGCTGCATCGGCGGAATAAATGCCGAGACCGCACAAAACGATGGCAGACAGCATGACAAAGGACAGAAGCGCTGCTTTCACGGACGTCATCTCTAGTTGAGCTTCCTGCATCTGGGCACGAGGCGGTTACCAATGGGTTGAAACCGAGAATTCGTCTCAAAGTTTCGACGATTTCGCGCTTGTAGGTCGATTCTGTATCGGCGGTGTGTCGCGCGGATCACACAGAAGGTTCATCGCGGTTGCATTGCCGATGTATAGCGCGCGCCTTGTAGGATAGCGTTCGGCCACAAACCAAGGACGAAAGAAGTTGTCCCCGGCAGATTCCCCGCCGCGTGCCAATTATGCAACGGATAGAGCGGTTCGCCGCTACGGCGAACCGCTCTATCCTTTTATCTGACGCAATTTCGGACGGAAAACCGCTTCACACTTTTCCTGGAATTGCTGACTGCGCGCGGCCAGTCTCAGATCGTCGCCACCCAGGCGCGGGCAATGGCCAAGCCCGCGGCGTCGGCCTCGGGGCCGTTGCGTGCCATTTCGCTGTCGAGGCGATCGTGCCAGTCGGGATGGCGATCGGCAATCAGCGGCGCGAAGGACGTGCTCCAGTCCCTCACCATCGGCCGGTCGGCCTCGAAATGGAACTGGAAGCCGTAGACGGCGCGGCCGATTCGGAACGCCTGGTTCTCAGCAATTTCGCTGCCGGCAAGCCGCACCGCATTTGACGGCAGCGCGAAAGTGTCGTCGTGCCATTCGAAGATGGGGAAATCCTGGGGAAGTGCGCCAAGCACCGGATCGGTTCTGGCGTCCGGCGTCAGCGATACCTTGTGCCAGCCGAATTCCGAGGCGCCGCCGATCTGGTTCTCACCGCCGAAAGTGCGGGCAACCAACTGGCTGCCCAGGCAGATACCGAGAACCGAGCGATCCTTGGCGGCGAAATCGCGGGTCAGTTCGAGCAGCGCCGGGAAATACGGGTAGTCATCGTCGGCCAGCGCATTCTGACCGCCGCCAAGCATCACCATGGCATCGTGTCCGGTCGCGTCGTCCGGCAGCGCATCGCCCTTGTAGGGCCGGCGCAGGTCGAGATCGGCGCCGGCTTCGGCGAGCGCGGCACCAACCTGGCCAAGGCCGGTGTTGTCGTAGTTCTGGACCACCAGCACCCGCATCGCAAAACCCTGCTGACATGAAATGACGCGACGAGCGATATCATGTCGCCCGTATTGCAGCCAAGATGCGTATTCGGGAGAGAGCTATGCCACTGCAGAACCGGGTCGATCCGTTCGGCGCCATCCATGCCATATCCGAGCGCGGCCTGTTCACCGGCAATCGCGGCATCATCCACGATCCTGAGACCAAGACGCTGCTGAAAAAGCGTTGGGCCTTGCCGGCCTGGATCATCTGCGTCTGCCAATTCCGCAATGCGCGGCGCGAGCCGATGGGCAGGAACAGGCCGGGCGGCAGGGCCGGCTGGACCGAGTTGTTCTTCCTCGACGAGGTGACGGCGCTGGCCGCCGGGCACCGTCCCTGTTTCTATTGCCGGCGTGAGCGAGCCACGGATTTTGTCGGGCGTTTCGGCAAAGTCTTCGGTGTAAACGAACCGCGCGCGCCAATGGTGGACAAGCGGCTGCACAAGGAGCGGCTGGCTTCCGGCGGCAAGCCACCTGATGTCACCATGGGAGAGCTTGCCGAATTGCCGGACGGAGCGATGATCGCGGATGGCGGCTCGGCCTATGCGCTGCGCGGCGGCAACGCGCTGCCCTGGTCGTTCGCAGGCTATGGCGATGCGGCGGCCTTCGACAGCCTTGCCGGCCGGTCGCTGCGCCTGCTCACACCGGCCACGACCGTTTCGGTGCTGCGGCACGGTTTTGAACCGGTGTGGCATCGTTCCGCCGAGACTTGACGCCAGGCACCGCCTCGCCCATTCCTCGGCGATGCGCGCCAATTACAAGATGCAGCGGCTGTTCGTGCCGGACGACCTCGCGGCAGGCATCGAATTCGATGCCGGCCAGCAGCAGAGCCATTATCTCACGCATGTGCTGCGGCTCGGCGAAGGCGCCGAGATCCTGGTCTTCAACGGCCGCGACGGCGAGTGGTCGGCGGCGATTGCCACCAGGTCGAAAAGGGCGGTGCGGCTGAAGGTGCTGGCCCCGCAGAGACCGCAACCGCCCCTGCCTGACCTGATCTATTGCTTCGCGCCGCTGAAACAGGGCCGGCTAGACTATCTCGTGCAGAAGGCGGTCGAGATGGGCGCCGGCATCCTGCAGCCGGTAATCACCCAGCACACGCAAGTGGCAAAACCCTCCATCGACCGGCTGCGCGCCAATGTCGTCGAGGCGGCCGAGCAATGCGGCATACTGGCGGTGCCGGAAGTGCGCGAGGCCGAGAAATTCGAGCGCCTGCTCTCCGGCTGGGACAAGGAACGCCGGCTTATCTTCTGCGACGAGGATGCCTCGACCAACAACCCGCTGCCGGCATTGCAGGCGGTGCCGGAGAGGAAGCTGGCGCTGCTGGTCGGGCCGGAGGGCGGCTTTTCCGACGACGAACGCAAGATGCTGCGGGCGCTCCCCTTCGTCACTGCCATCCCGCTCGGACCGCGCATCCTGCGCGCTGACACAGCAGCTGTAGCGGCGCTTGCGGTGATGCAGGCGACGGTCGGAGACTGGTAAGAGGCGTAAAGATCAATTCCTGTTGACCTGTGGCTCAGGATTTTTCGCTTGATCGGCTGCTGACATTTCGTCCATTTAGCGCCGGCGGGCTCCGAGAGCCGCAGAGGGGGCCCCATGGCGCGCGACACAACCGATTTCCGGCCAATCGAAGGCATCGACGAACTGGTCGAGCATCTGGCCGAAGGCAACAAGCCGCGCGACAAGTGGCGCATCGGGACCGAGCACGAGAAGTTCCCCTTCTATGTCGACGGCAACGCGCCGGTGCCTTATGGCGGCGAGCGCGGCATCCGCGCCATCCTCGAAGGCATGCAGCAAAAGCTCGGCTGGGACCCGATCATCGATGACGGCCGCATCATCGGCCTGGTCGAGCCGACCGGACAGGGCGCGATCTCGCTGGAGCCTGGCGGCCAGTTCGAGCTGTCGGGCGCGCCGCTGGAAACGATCCACCAGACCTGCCGGGAGGGCAATGCGCATCTGGCGCAGGTACGCGAGATCGCCGAGCCGATGGGCATCCGCTTTCTCGGCCTCGGCGGCAGCCCGAAATGGTCGCTGGCCGAGACGCCGAAAATGCCGAAATCGCGCTACGAAATCATGACCCGCTACATGCCCAAGGTCGGCACCAAGGGTCTCGACATGATGTATCGCACCTGCACCATCCAGGTGAACCTCGACTTCGAAAGCGAAGCCGACATGCGCCGCAAGATGCAGGTGTCGCTGAAGCTGCAGCCACTGTCGACGGCGCTGTTTGCCAACTCGCCCTTCACCGACAGCCGGCCGAACGGGCTGCAGAGCTGGCGCGGCGACATCTGGCGCGACACCGACAACCAACGCTCGGGCCTGCTCGAATTCTGCTTCTCGCCCGAGTTCGGCTTTGCCGACTATGTCGAATGGGCGCTCGACGTGCCGATGTATTTCGTCATCCGCGACGGCCACTATCACGACATGACGCACATCACCTTCCGCCAGTTCATGGCCGGCGTTGCCCGCAATGAAGTACCGGACGGACTGCCCACCATGGGCGACTGGGCGAACCATCTGTCGACCCTGTTCCCTGACGTCAGGCTGAAGCGCTTCCTCGAAATGCGCGGCGCCGATGGCGGGCCGTGGCGCCGCATCTGCGCGCTGCCGGCCTTTTGGGTCGGGCTGCTCTATGACGAGGCCGCGCTCGACGCCGCCGAGGCGCTGACTTCGAGCTGGACCTATGAAGAAACGCTGGCGATGCGCAATGCGGTGCCGGAACAAGGCATTTCCGCGCCGTTCCGCAACACGACGCTGCGTGAGATCGGCCGCGATGTAATGACCATTTCGCGCCTTGGGCTCAAAAATCGCGGCAGGAAAAACCGCGACGGCTATGACGAGACCTCGTTCCTCAACACGCTGGACGAAGTCGTGGCACGCGGTACCACCAGTGCCGAGGAAATGCTGTCGGCCTACCACACGCGCTGGGGCGGCTCGATCGAGCCGGTGTTCATGGAATATGCGTATTAGCGTCGCGCCTCGAGCAGCGGCAAAAGCCGCTTCAATCGAACATCGAAACGAACTAGGTTCTCCCTCGAGGATTTCCGGGAGGAGAAACCGATGCCTACCTTGTTCGACATATTGGCGCAGGCGCAGAACGGCAACGGCATGCAGGCGCTTGCCCAGCAGTACGGGCTTTCCATGCAGCAGACGCAGGCGGCTGTCGCCGCTCTGCTGCCGGCCTTCTCGCAAGGGCTGCAACGCAACACCGCCGATCCCTATGGGCTAGGCGCCTTCATGACGGCGATGGCGAGCGGCCAGCACGCCAAATATTTCGAGGACGCGACCAGGGCTTTCTCACCGCAAGGCGTCAATGAGGGCAATGGCATTCTGGGTCATCTGTTCGGCTCGAAGGAGCTGTCGCGCGCGGTGGCCAGCCAGGCCGCGCAGGCGACCGGCGTCAGCCAGCAGATCTTGCAGCAGATGCTGCCGGCCATCGCTTCGATGGTGATGGGCGGATTGTTCAAGCAGACGACAAACCAGTTGACCGGGGGTCAGATGCAGGCCGCCGGTGGCTTCGGCGGCGGCAGCAATCCGCTCGGCGAGATCATCGAACAGATGATGCGGCAGGCCGGCGGCGGGGCACAGCCTGCGCCGCAGCCAGCACCCAATCCTTACGGTGAGAACCCGCTGGGCAAAGTGCTGCAGGACATGTTCGGCGGCGGCGCGCAACAGCCGCAAAGCCAGCCGCAACAGGCGCCCAACCCCTATGGCGACAATCCGCTGGGCAAGGTGCTGCAGGACATGTTCGGCGGTGGCGCGGCACAGCAACCGCAGGGCCGGCCGCAGCAGCCAACACAGCCGCAACAGACGCAGAGCCCTTACGGCGATAACCCGCTGGGCAAGATTTTTGAAGAGATGATGCGGCAAGGCGGTGGTGGCGGCTTCGGCCTGCCCGGTGGGCAGCCGGCGCCGCAGCAGCCGCAAGCACCCCAGCCGCGACAGGCACCGCAGGAGCGCCAGGCGCCGCAACCGCAGGCCAATCCGAGCGGCAGGCCACGCAATCCGTTCGACGATATTTTCGGCAAGATGTTCGAGACCGGCGCCCAGCAGCGCGAGGAGTATCAGAAGGGCGTGGAAACGATCTTCGACCAGTTCAAGCGGGACATGGACCGGCGGTAGTTGGCGGTAGTTGGGCGCTGACCTTCGCGGCTTCGGAGCAAGGAACGAAGCGACGCGGCGCAGACCGCACGATGACGACGGAGCTTTAAAAGAAAAGCCCGGTCCTGGAGGAGGACCGGGCCAGTGTGCAGGCTGGCCGGCGGGGACCGGTAGGGAGTGGGGAGCCTGCTATACTCGTTGGTCGCAGCGAGCCTGAGAAAGGTTCACGGCAACCGAAACAATGCGCCCGATATCACGCTATCTGGCGGGCGAGATCTTCGATCGTATCGGCACGATCGCTCGCAATCGCACGCAGCTTCACGGTCGGATCGGCGCCGAACGGCACATCGATGGCGACATGGAGATCCGCGCGTGTCAGGCCGATATCGGCGAGTTCGGCGTCCGACATCTCGCCGAGGCGATAGAAGGCCCGGCGATTTTTCCAGGCCTGGTAGGCATTGAGAAGGGTGTTGGCCACGCGCGTCGCAACGGCCGGACGCGAGGTTATGCGCGAGGTCTCGGTGGCGAAATCAAACGTGGTCATGTCGGTCTCCTTCAGACTCGAACTGGACAAGACCAGGCGATCGGCGCTGAGGACAGCGGCCGTTCCGGTCTCGATTCACATGCCTTCATGCGGACAATGTGAATTTGCCACGCACCGATTGATTAATCCAACGAATGTTTCTAATCTTTAGCATCAACGCTAGTGATGGATTGGACCGATGAAAGCGCCACTCGATCTCGACCAGTTGCAGACCTTCATCTCGATTGCCGATACCGGCAGCTTTACCCGCGCGGCCGAGGAAGTGCTGCGCACGCAATCGGCGGTGTCGATGCAGATGCGGCGGCTGGAAGAGCGGATCGGCAAGCCGCTGTTCGAAAAGGACGGCCGCACCAACAGGCTGACCGAGGAAGGCGACAAGCTGCTCTCCTACGCGCGCCGCCTGCTCTATCTCAACCGCGAAACGCTGGCCGCCTTCGATGACCAGCGGCTCGAAGGCACCATCCGCATCGGCACCCCCGACGACTATGCCGACCGGTTCCTGCCCGAAATCATGGCACGCTTCACACGGTCAAACCCGCGCGTCGAACTGACCGTCATCTGCGAGCCTACCCCAGGCTTGGTCGAGCATATCAAGCGCGGCAATCTCGATCTTGCGCTGGTGACGCACAACGATACGCGCGGCCAGTCGGAAGTGGTGCGGCGCGAGCCGCTGCTATGGGTGACCTCGGCCAACCATGCCACGCACGAACAGGAAGTGCTGCCGATGGCCTTCGGCCGGCCGAACTGCATCTGGCGGCGCGCCGCCGTCGATGTGCTCGACCGGCAAAACCGCGACTATCGAATCCTGTTCACCAGCTTCTCGGCCACCGTCATCACCGCCGCGGTGCTGTCGGGGCTGGCGATCTCGGTGCTGCCGGAATGCGCGCTGCGGCCCGGCATGCGAGTGCTGGGCGAAGCCGACGGTTTTGGCGCCCTGCCCGACTGCCGCATCGGCATCATGCGCGGCCAGACCTCGCGTCCCGAAATCGTCGACGCGCTGGCCCGGCACATGTCGGAAAGCCTCGACAATATTTCCGTGCCGCTCGGCGAAGAAACGGGAAGCTTCGATTTCGCCTCGCTCGCCTTCGCCAAGATGAAGCGGAGCAAGCCGAACCAGATCCTGCCTGGCTGGTAGGAACGATCAGGCCGACGCTGCCGCCTCCGTCGTTGCGTTGGCCGACGACAGGCCGGGCAGCGCCACCAATTGCGCCGGCTCCAGCGGCGGCGACAAGAGGTAGCCCTGCAACTGCTGGCAGCCCATGGCGACCAGCAGCGCCTTTTGCACCTCGGTCTCTACGCCCTCGGCGGTGACCTCGACCTTGAGCGCGCCGGCGAGATCGATCAGCGCCTTGACGATGGCGCCCGAATTGCCGTCGCCGTCGAGAAGCCGCACGAAGGAGCGGTCGATCTTGAGCTTGTCGATGGCATGGCGGCGCAGATAGCTCAGCGACGAATAGCCGGTGCCGAAATCGTCGAGCACAATGCCGACGCCCGACTGGCGCAAGGCTGCCAGAGCCGCTCTGGTGGTGTCGTTGTTTTCCAGGAGAACGTTTTCGGTGATCTCGAGCTGCAGGCGCTTCGGCGCCAGTCCCGTTTCGGCGAGGATCGAGGCAACCTCTTCGGCAAAGCCGGCGTCGCGCAATTGCAGCGGCGAGACATTGACGGCGAGCCACGGCAGTTTTGTCTTCACAGCGAAGCGGCAGGCTTCCAGCAAGGCCCATGCGCCGAGCTGCCCGATCATGCCGCGTTCCTCGGCGATGGCGATGAACTGCGCCGCCGGCAGTGCGCCATGGACCTCATGCGCCCAGCGGATCAGCGCCTCGGCGCCGACAATGGTCTTGCCGTCGCTGGCAAAGACCGGCTGGTAGGCGAGCTTGATACCGGTGCCGCCATTTAGCGCGCTGCGCAGCTCGCTCTCGACCTTGCGCTTGCGCAGCAAAAGGTCGTCCATGTCGCCGGCGAAGACCTGGTAGCGGCCACGGCCGTTCTTCTTGGCTTCGTAGAGCGCGATGTCGGCCTTGCGCAGCAGATCGTCTGCATCGGCATCAGGGCCTGTCGACAAGGCTATGCCGATGCTGGCGCTGACAAAGACCTGATCGTCCATCAGTTTGAACGGCTCCTGCAGTTTCTGCAGCACCCTCTCGGAAATATCCTCTGCGTTCCTGACGTCGCGGACATCGATCAGGATTACCGCGAATTCGTCGCCACCCAACCTTGCCACCGTGTCGACGTCGCGAACCGTATGCTGAAGCCTGGCCGCCGTCTGGCGCACGAGTTCGTCGCCTGCCGGGTGACCAAGCGTGTCGTTGACATGCTTGAAGCGATCTAGATCGAGATAAAGCAGCGCGACCTTGCTTTCATTGCCGGAGGTAAGCAAGGCACGCCGCAGCCTGTCCTCGAACAGTGCCCGGTTGGGCAGGCCGGTGAGCGTGTCGTGAAAGGCGAGATATTGCGCCTGGGCCTGGCTGGTCTGCAGCGCCGATGACGCACGGCGCAGACGCCGGAGCAGAAAGGCGAGCACGCTCGCCGCAACCAGCGCGGCCAGAGCCAGGGCCGGGCTGGCCTTGCCCACCAGCGTCAGGCCGGGCCGTTCCTGGTCCCAGGCAATATAGCCGAGGATGACACCCTGTTTGTCGATAAGCGGAATGGCAGCCGAGCCAAGCGGCTGAGCCATCGGCAGGAGATGCGCCCCCGCCAGAAGATATTTCTGCGCGATCTTGCCGATCACCGCGTCGTTGATGAACTCTATGGAGACATGCAGATATTCGCTGCCGGATGCCTGGGTGACGCGATCCGAACTCGGCACCAGAGGCATGACGCTGAGTATGGCAGGCTGACCGCCAAGCGAGACCAGATCGTCGGCAACGAATTTTGCGCCGGCCTGGCTTGCGTCCTTGCTCATCATCTGGCGCAACCTGGCGATTGTCGGCCGCAAAGCGGGTTCGTCCTCGCCAAAGACGGCAGGCGAGACGACCTTCCCTTCGCGCATGGCGTGGACCGGCCGGTTGGCGTCGTCCAGCACATAGACCCGGTTGTGGCCGTAATACGAGGACATCCAGACGCTGAGATTCTCTGCCATCCAGGTCTGGTTGCCGGCCTTGGCGTTGATAACGGAATCATCCCAGACGGCGACGCTTTCCTGCTCGCGCTTTACCGCGGCGACCTGGTCCTGCAGGCCGTTGGCCAGGAAAACCTTCTGCCGCTCGAGCGAGACCCGGTCGGCCTGCATGGTGGCGTAAAGGCCGAAGCCGACAACGATGGCCAGTGCAAAAACGGCAAGCGTCAGCACCGTCAGGGTGACCTGGAACGTCAACGGGCTGCGTTGTCTGCGGGCGCTCATGCGTCCTCCTTGGCCCAGAGTCAATCAGGACAGGCTTAAGATCAAGTTATGGAATCTTGACGCGGAGCGACAACAGCCGCTCAATCGGCCGATGAGCGACGCAGAATCCGAATCACGAACCAATGCCACCGAATACACGGTGAGCGAGATTTCCGGCGCGCTGAAGCGCACGGTCGAGGATGTCTTCGGCCATGTGCGGGTGCGCGGCGAAATTTCCGGCTATCGCGGGCCGCACTCTTCCGGCCATGCCTATTTCACCCTGAAGGACGACCGCGCGCGGCTTGACGCGGTGGTCTGGAAAGGCACGATGGGCCGGCTGAAATTCCGCCCCGAAGAGGGGATGGAGGTGATCGCCACCGGCAAACTCACCACCTATCCCGGCAAATCCAACTACCAGATCGTCATCGACAATCTCGAGCCGGCGGGCGCCGGGGCGCTGATGGCGCTTTTGGAAGAGCGCAAGCGGCGACTGCAGGCCGAAGGGCTGTTCGACGCCGGCCGCAAGCGGCGGCTGCCCTTCATGCCGCGCACCATCGGCGTCGTCACCTCGCCGACCGGATCGGTGATCCGTGACATCATCCATCGCATCAAGGACCGCTTTCCGCTGCATGTGCTGGTCTGGCCGGTAAGAGTCCAGGGCGAGACGGCGGGGGCGGAAGTGACGGCCGCCGTCAACGGCTTCAACGCGCTGGCCTGGGATGGCGCGATTGCCCAGCCCGACCTTCTGATCGTGGCGCGCGGCGGCGGCAGCCTTGAGGACCTCTGGGGGTTCAACGATGAAGGGCTGGCGCGCGCCGTCGCCGCCTCGCGCATCCCGGTGATTTCGGCCGTCGGCCACGAGACCGACTGGACCTTGATCGACCTCGTCGCCGACATCCGCGCACCGACGCCGACAGGTGCGGCGGAGATCGCGGTGCCGGTGAAAGCGGACCTCGAAGCGACACTAGCCAGTCTTGGCGCACGTCTCAAAGCAGCCACCTTGCGCAATTTCGAACGCAAGCGGCAGGCCTCGCGTGCGGCGGCCCGGGCACTGCCCTCGCCCGACCAGTTGCTGGCGCTGCCGCGACGGCGGCTGGACGAGGCGGCCAGCCGGCTTAGCCGGGGGCTGATGGTCTCCACCGAAAGAAAGCGAGCTCGGTTCTTCGCCGTGAAGCTCACTCCGGCAACGCTGTCGCGGCGGATTGCCGAGGCGCGACGAACCAACGACCGCAACCTTTTGCGCGCCCAGGGGGCGCTGCGCGCATTGGCGAGAGCCCGGCGCGCGGAACTCAATCGCGCAGCGGATCAACTGCCAAAATGCGCAAAAGCATCCCTGCAACGGCACAGGCAGCAACTGGCTTTGCTGCAAGGCCGCATTACGATCGAGCCAACGGCACGGCGGCAAACCGTGCAGAGGGATCTGCTGACAGCTTTGACGAGACGCGGCACGCAGGCGGTACTGCTCAGGCTGGAGCGACTGCGCGGCCGCATCGTCCAATCCGAGAGGCTGATGGCAACGCTGTCGCACAAGGCTGTGCTGGCCCGCGGCTTCGCGCTGGTCAAGGATGCCGACGGCGCGGTGATCAAACTGGCAGTTGATGTGGCGCCGGGCGCTGGCCTGCAGCTGGAGTTCGCCGACGGCATCGTAAATGCAGTCGCGACCGGCGACGCCGAGCGGGTGCAGGTCGTTGCCAAACCAGCGGTCACGCCGCCCGCCAGCAAACCCGCCGCAAAGCCGACGGCCAGCAAACCGAAAGAACCGGGCAATCAGGGCTCGCTTTTTTAGAGGACCGCATGACCGGACATGACCCGCATCTTCAAACGCCGGCGGGCAAGCCGCGCGCCCGTGCTTTCGGCATTGCCTTCGAGGGCACGCCGGGCGGCTTCAACACCATCACCGATGTGCCCGGCGTATCGGTCGGCTATGCGACGCTGATTTCCGGCGAGGGTCTGCTCGAGGTTGGCACGGGGCCGGTGCGCACCGGCGTCACCGCCATCCTGCCGCGGCCGTTGGCTGAGCTCGCCACGCCGGTGTTTGCCGGTGTCTTCAGCCAGAACGGCAATGGCGAGTTGACGGGGTCGCACATTATCGAGGAAGTCGGCGCCTTCAACCTGCCCGTCACGATCACCAACACGCATTCCTGCGGCGTCACCCGCGACGGCACGCTGCGTTGGATGCAACGCGTGCTGCCGGCGGCGCTCGACAGCGGCTGGGGCCTGCCGGTTGCGGCGGAGACCTATGATGGTTTCCTCAACGACATCAACGGTCATCACGTCGGCTTCGAAGATGTCGAAGCCGCGCTCGACGGTGCCGCCGGTGGAGCGATCGAGGAAGGCAGTGTCGGCGGCGGCACCGGCATGATTGCCTTTGGCTTCAAGGCCGGCTCGGGCACGGCATCGCGCATCGTCGAGTGGCAGGGCATCAGGCATACGGTCGGCGTATTCTTGCAGGCGAATTTCGGCAAGCGGCGCAATTTCACACTGCGCGGCGCCCGCGTCGGGCCCGATCTGGTAGAGCCGGCGATGCGCGAAGGCACGCCGCGTGCCGAAAAGGACTCGATCATCGCCATCGTCGCCACCGATGCGCCATTTCTGCCGCACCAGATGAAGCGGCTGGCAAAGCGCGTGCCGCTCGGCATCGCCATGACAGGCGGCTTCGGCTACCACAGTTCGGGCGACATTTTTCTGGCCTTCACCACCGCCAATCCGCAAGCAGCACTTGCACCGTCGGGACGAACCGCAAACGCCGCTTACATCCCGGACGTCGATATCGATCCGTTCTTCGATGCGGTGGCGCAAGGCGTAGAGGAGGCGATCCTCAATGCAATGGTCGCCAATGAGGATATGAGCGGACGCGACGGCAATTTCGTGCCGGCGCTGCCGAAGGCCTGGCTGAAAGATCGATTTGGATAGAGGACAAGGCCTGGCGGCGCCAGGCCTGTTGCGTCACGGCTTGGCCGCGTTGCTCTGGTCGGCCTCGGCCGCCTCTTCGAGCCGCGATGCGATCAGTTCCTGGATGTCGCCGACTTCTTCCTGGATATCTTCCAGCGGAATGCCGACCTCAGCGGCCTTGGCCGCGCACTCCTTGGCGAGGGTCTCGGCCTGCTTCTCGATCTTTACCGGCGAGTGCTGGCAGTGAACCTTTTCACCGATCCATCCGCGCAAGAACTCGATCGCATGTTCACTCATACTGCTTTTCCCTGGCGGCTATGCCGGTTGGTAACCGTAAACGTCCGCACCCGGTAAAGGATGCATGCTGCCATTCGAACCGAGTCGGCTTCGCCCGGCAAGTTGATCTTGTCGGAGGTCCGAAGAGCCGAATGAAGGGAAGGGTTCAATGAGCACGTTCTGATTGTTTGATAGAGTGGTACGTTGGCCGGGATCGGCTTCGGCTCTATGCTATTGTTCTTACGATCTTTTCCTGCTGTCGACGGCCGATTTGTATCACAATAGGGATCACAACGCGTAACACATTTTCTGCTGCTTCGTGGTACACCGCCACAGCTACACGGTCGAAGCCGCCGCTATATAGTGACATCATTATGCGATGTCGACTCTATCAGCCATCCTGCTTCTTTCCGCCGCGCTGTGTCAAACGTCATCCCCGTCCAGTATGGAGATCGGATGGCCCCGGAGGGCGTATGAAGATGTTGATTTTATTGCGTTTCGTGGGCCAAAATCAGAAAGCTCTCGTCAGCGTCACCCCGCTCGACTGCCTCCGCCACACTCAGCGCCTCCGACGTCGATTCCTTGCACGTAAGGCGCGGGCCGGATGAACGACAACATTGGCGCTTTGGCAGCGCGCTCCTGCTAAGGACGATGTCTCGATGCAACAAGCTCTGCCTTTCGCTGCGCCGTCTCCAGACCGATTGAGATGAAGGCGCGCGCATGCCGGGCCAATTCCATATTGTCGGACCACAGATTGCGCCAGATCGCCGTCTTCCGTGACAGGTTCTCGTCGACGATCTTCGACGAGAAGGATTCAAAGCTGAGGTCGTCCCTATAGCCGATCGCGGTCAGCGCATCGAAGATGGCGGCAAAGTCGATATTGCCGGTGCCGAGGAAACCGCGATGGCTCTCGCCGATATGGACATAACCGATCTTGTCAGCGGCATGGCGGATAGCCAGTCCGACATCGGCCTCCTCGATGTTCATGTGGAAGGTATCGAGATGCAGGAAGATGTTGTCGGAGCCGGTGTCCGCGATGAAGGCCAGGCCTTGTGAAGCGGTGTTGAGAAGATTGCTTTCGAAGCGATTGACGATCTCCAGATTGAGCGTGACGCCGGCGGCCTTGGCCGTCTCCGCAACCTTCGCAAGTGTACCCGCGCTGCGGTTCCACTGATCGCGCGTCGGCGCCTGCGTCTGCAAGCCGTGGCTGGTACTGAGGATGCCGCCAATCTTCTGGCCGCCGAGATCGCGGGTGAGCGCGATCGTCTCGTTGAGGATCTCGACGCCGCGCGCGGCAACCGCCTTGTCGGCACTCGAAATGTCGCCGTCGGCCGGCAGGCCGATGCTGATCGCCACGCCAAGCTTGAGGTCGGCGATGCGCCTGGCCAGCCCGCCAACGTCGACATTGGCGGGGTCAAGATAGGAGAACTCGATCAGGTCGAAACCGGCCTCCTTGGTGTTGGCCAGCGTCCGTTCGAGGTCGCCTTGCGCCGAACTCGCCGACCAGACGAAGGAATGAATACCGATGCGCGACATGATCGTCTCCCGTTTCTGGAATTGAGTTGCGGCCGGGTTGCCCCGGCCGCATCGGCCTTGGGAGGCTTAGCGGGCTGCGGTCCAGCCCTTGTAGTCTTTCAGGTTCTCGGCCGTGATCAGCTTCGGGTCGAGCAGCACGGTCGGCTCCGCCGGCTTCTTGCCGGCAAGCAGCTCAGCCGCCATCGTCAGCGACTGGCCAGCCATCACGTAGGGATCCTGCGAAGCCGAGGCCTTGATCATCGAGGTGCCGGAAGCGAGTTCCTTCTCGATATCGGGAGCGCCATCCACTGCGGTGAAGATGAACTCCGAGCGATTGAGCTGCTTGGCCGCAAGCTGGGCGCCGATCGCCGTCGGATCGTTGATGGCAAACACCGCATCGATCTTGTCGAAGCGGGTGAGCAGCGACTGGAAGACCTTCAGGCCGCCGTCGCGCGAGCCTTCGGCATTCTGGTCGTCGGAGAGGATCTTGATGTCGGGGTGTTTTGCAAGGACGTCTTTGCAGCCCTTCACCCGCTCCAGGATCGACGACGACGCCGGGCCGTTGAGGATAACGTAGTCGCCCTTGCCGCCGGTGTGGTCGACCAGATACTGGCAGGCCTCTTCGCCGGCCTTGACGTTGTTGGTCATCACGGTGACGTCGGCGCCTGGCGCCGAGACGTCGAAGGCGGCAACGACGATGCCCGCTGCTTGCGCCTTCTTCACCGCCGGGCCGATCGCCTTGGCATCGACCGCATTGAGCATGATCACGTCGACCCCGGCGGCGATGAAGGAATCGACCTGAGAGACCTGCTTGTTGAGGTCGTAGTCGGCCGACACTGAGGTTACCTCGACCTTTGGGTTGATCTTCTTGGCTGCGTCCTCGATGCCCTTGATGGTGGCGACGAAGAAGGGGTTGCCGAGCAGGCCGACCGAGATGCCGACCTTGTTGAGGTCCTTGGCCGATGCGGGCGCGATGGCGGCGGCCGCGAGTGCGACGCCGCAGAGCAGTTTAGCGATGGTCTTCATTGCTTTCCTCCAATTGCCCCGCGCCTCTCACGGTGCGTTACACAAACCGGTCGTTTACGCCGGCGACCAAGGTCAATCACGTTCTCGCTCCTGCCTGGAGCCTGTAGCGGTCGAGGGCGACTGCCACGATGATGACCAATCCCTTGATGATGTACTGCCAGATGTCCGAGACACCGGCCAAGATGAGCCCGTTGGATAGCACCGCTATGATCAGGCCACCGATCAGCGTACCCCAGATCGAGCCGACGCCGCCGACGAAGCTGGTGCCGCCGAGAATGACCGCGGCAATGGCGTCGAGTTCGTAAGACTGCCCAAGCTGCAGCCCGTTGGCCGCATAGAGCCGGGCCGCTGACATGGCGCCGCCAAGGCCGGCCAGCAGGCCGGAAACGCCATAGACAAAGAGCAGCACCAGCGGCACCTTGATGCCGGTCAGCCGCGCCGCTTCGGCATTGCCGCCAACGGCATAGATCCAGGTGCCGAGCACGGTGCGCTTGAGCACCAGCCAGGACAGCACCACGATCGACAAGGCGATGATGACCAGCCACGGAATGCCGAACAGCGAACCGTTGCCGATGAAGTCGAACGGCAGGTCCGAGTTGAACACCGTGGTGTCCTGGCCGAGCAGGCGGGCGACGCCGCGCACAGCGGTCAGCGACCCCAGCGTGACGATGAAGGGCGGCAGTCTGATATAGGCGATCAGCAGCCCGTTGATGACGCCGAAGCCGAGGCCGACGAGAATGGCCGCCGGCACGCCCAGCAGTCCCCAATCGGGCACCAGCGACACCATCACCGCCACCATCGCCGAGGCGGCAAGTATCGAGCCGACGGACAGGTCGATCCCGCCGGTCAGGATGACGAAGGTCATGCCCGCTGCCAGCACGATGTTGATCGACGATTGCTGCATGACGATCAGCAAATTGGTCTGGGTGAAGAAGCGCGCGTTCATCAACTGGAAGCCGACCGCCAGCAGGATCAGGATCGGCAGCATGCCAAGGGCGGCGAAGGCGGTGCGCAACCGCCGGCTCCTGCCGACAACCTGGCCACTGATCTCGGTCGCCTTGTCGGTCATCCCTTGGCCGCTCCCGTTGCAAGTTCCATGATTGCTTCCTGGCGCAGCGGCTGGTCTTTGGACGCCGTAACCTCGCCGGCAATCGTGCCGTCGCGCATTACCAGCACGCGGTCGGCAACGCCGATCACCTCCGGCAGTTCGCTGGAGATCATCAGGATGGCGATGCCCTTTTTGGCGAGATTGTCGATCAGCCGGTAGATTTCCGACTTCGCTCCGACATCGACGCCGCGCGTCGGTTCATCCAGGATGACCACTTGCGGCTCGGTCTCGAGCAGGCGGGCAAGCAACACTTTCTGCTGGTTGCCGCCCGACAGCGAACCGGCATTGGCCTGTACCGACCTGGTGCGGATGGAGAGATCCGAAACGGCAGTGGCAGCACGTCTCTCGGCGGCTTTGAAATCGCGCAAGCCGCCGGGCCGCGCATCCCTGGCCAGCACGCCCATGCTGATGTTGTCGGAGATCGACATGTCGAGAAAGAGGCCGAGCTCCTTGCGGTCTTCGGTGAGATAGGCGATGCCGGCATTCAGTGCCTCGCTTGGCGAGCCGATGGTTACGGGCTTGCCGTCGAGTTCCAGCGTGCCGGCGATGCGTCTGTCGGCACCGAAGATCAGTCGCGCGAGTTCGGTGCGGCCCGAGCCGACAAGGCCAGCCAGAGCCAGCACCTCGCCCTTGTACAGTTCGAAGGAGCAGTTCTTCAGGAGATTGCCGTCCGCCATGCCGCGCACCGACAAGGCGACCGCGCGCTTGTTGTCCGGCGGGCGATGATCCTTCCTGTAAAAAGCGGACAGGTCGCGGCCAACCATCATCGAGACGAGGCGCGAGGCGTTCAGCTCGGCACGCTCGAGTGTGCCGACATAGCCGCTGTCGCGCAGCACGCTGACACGGTCGGCCAACTGGTAGACCTCTTCCATGCGGTGGCTGATGTAGATGATGGCGATGCCTTGCGACTTCAGCGTCGCGATGACCTCGAAGAGACGGTCGGTCTCGCGCGAGGTCAGCGAGGTGGTTGGCTCGTCCATGACGATGATGCGCGCGCTGGTCGAAAGCGCGCGGGCGATTTCGACCAGCTGACGCTCGCCGAGCGACAGGCTGGAAACCTGAGCCCGTGCGGAGAAGGACACGCCGAGACGCTTGATGATCTCATTGCTGCGCCGGTAGCATTGGTCGCGGTCGACGATGCCGAAACGCCTCGGCTCATTGCCGAGGAAGATGTTCTGCGCGACCGTCAGGTTGGGCGCCAGCGACAGTTCCTGATAGATAACCGCAATGCCGTGAGCCCGCGCCTTGATCGGGTCGCCGGTGGCGACCGGCACGCCGTCGATCAGTATCTCGCCGCCGGCATCAGGCCGATAGGCGCCGGACAGCACCTTCATCAAAGTCGACTTGCCAGCACCGTTTTCACCCATCAGCGCATGGACTTCGCCGGCATGGACGGTCAGCGACACGTCCTGCAAGGCGCGGACTGGCCCGAACGTCTTCGAGATGTGCCGCATTTCCAGCACTGGCTGGCGCGTGACTTCGGCCTGAGCAGCGACAATCACCGTGCGCCTCCCGCTGCCGCGCGGGGGATGCCCTGCTCGCCGATGAGGCCACGCCATGTGTCGCGATATCGGGCAAGTCCGGTGAAGCTTGCGGCACGCACGGGCTCCGGCACTTCCGCGGCAAATTCGCGGCCGACGGTCTCGAAGGCCAGCGCCGCCGCCCCGGTGGCGCTGCCCTCCAGTGTGGCCCCTTGCAGGAAGGCCTGGCTGGGACGCAGTTGCGCCACTAGCCCGGCGAGCAGGCCGCCAGCGTTCAGTCCGCCATCGACGATCACGGTGTTGTCCGAATGGATCTGGTCGAGGCAGAGGTCGACCATCAGCGCGACGTAGAGCAGCGCCACGGCTGCGCGTTCCTCGGCGCTTGGCATGCGGCCGACCAATTTGCCGGCGCGGCCGGGCATTGGTCCGCCCGGCGCGAAGCTCGGCAGCGCCATGCTGCCGGCGTTGATCACCCGCTGCACTGCCGCCGGCGCGATCGCGCCTTGCCAGCCGTCGCTGATCGTGGCGAATTCGCGCCCGCCCATGAAGCGGATGGTCGGCACAGGGCCGCCGTCGATATCGACATTGACCAGCATGTCGCGCTGGCCATCGAGCGCGTCGAGCAGGCAATCCGGATTAAGCACGACGACCCAGGTGCCGGTCGAGACGACGGTGACCGGGCCAAGCTCCTGCCGGCGATAGGCATGGAGCGCGGCATTGCTGTCATGGACACCATTGTGGATGGCGATCCGCCGCTTCGTGTCGCCGAGGCGTTGCTCGCCGACAACCGAGCCCGCCCGCTCGAAAGCGGGCATCCGGTCGCGCCAGCCCTCAATATCGACCAGCGAACTGAAGTCGCGCTTGCGCGGCGCCCATAAATGCGAGTGGCAGCCGAGATAGGACACTTCCGAGACCGCCCGGCCGCCAAACCGCCAGCTCCAGTATTGTGGATAGCCGAGGATCGATTTCGCGGCCGTGAATGCACCGGGTTGCACCGCCTGTAGCCACAGCATGTGGCGACCGTAGTTGAAGCCGAGCGGCAATCGCGGCGAGAAGGTCTCGGTGAAATCCGGAACGAGGCGATCAATTTGCGCGGCAATATCAGCCGGCGGCTCTTGCTCATAATCGAGTATCGGATGCGTCAGCGCCGCCTCGTCGACCAGGGCAAAGGTGCAGCCATGGCCCGACACCATCACGCCCTGTACGCCATGGACGTCGGAGGCCTCGCTTACGGCGCGAACCGCCCAACTGTGAAGTGCTGCCTCATCAAGCACGCTGAAGCCATCTTTGCGCATCCAGTTCGGCCGGGTCCGGCGCTCGTCGACGATGCGCCCGTCCTGAGCGAAGACGAACAGCTTCGAATTGGTCTTGCCGAAATCGAGGACGGCCATCTTCACTGGATGGCTCCCGAAGCCGAAGCGATGCGCACCATGACGCCCGCGTCTTCCAGCATGCGCGCGTCGACGTCGGACAGGCCGTCATCGGTCACCAGCGTGCCGATGCGCGACAAGGGCAGCGCGATGTTACGGGCGTGGATCGACAGTTTGCGGCTGTCGGCCAGCACCACGATCTGGTCGGCACACAGGCTGAGATCGGCGATGGAGCGGACCAGCAGCGGGTGCGATTCCAGCACGCCCTCCTGGCCAAGGCCTTGCGCGCCGAGAAAGAACTTCGATGCGTAGAACGGCTCCGCCTGGGTCGGTGAATGGATGATGCCCGGCTCACGATGCAGATCGCCGCCGGCAACGGTCAGGCTGCAATGGCCGTGGTCGCTCAGATAGGCCGCGAGCGGCATCGAATTGGTATAGAGACGGATGCTGCGCTCAGCCAGCTTGACCCCAAGGTGGAAGCAGGTCGAACCGCCATGCACGATGACCGCATCGCCGTCGCGCACCATCGTGGCCGCGAGAGCGGCGATCTGCCGCTTGGCCTCGACCGCGAGGTCGCGGTTCTCGTCATAGGGCCTGGCATAGGCAACACCCGCCTGTGAAGCGCCGTCGAGCGCCGAGATGCCACCATAGACCTTCCGTGCTTCACCGGCCTCGTCGATCTTGTCGATGTCGCGCCGCACCGTCGCCGCCGACACGCCGAGCTGCTCCTGCAGTTCGCGCACCGACGCGAAGGGGCGATCCCGCAGCAACTCGACGATCTGACGCTGGCGGCCGGAGTCGCTCAATCGTTTTCCTCCCAGGAGCCGTTTTTGCCACGGCATTTGACGTAACTTACTCAACATCTTTCCAATTGCAAGAACCTTTGATGACATTAGATCACTATTGACGTAAGTCGCTCGCATCTGCGATACACATCAACATCCCACGACGGGTATCCGAAGCTGCGAGGCTGACGGAGCTGATAGAGGAAATGCGCCATGGCGAGCTATGCGGATGCGCAGGAAATGGCTGCTTTGCGGGCGCTTTCGGCCAGCATCGGGCGCGATCCAAATCTGACCCAGGCCGCCGGCGGCAACACCTCGCTGAAAGCCGGCGACACGCTGTGGATCAAGGCTTCCGGCACATGGCTGAAGGATGCGCTCTCCGAAGACATCATGGTCCCGGTGGCGATGGCGCCGCTGCTCAGGGCTGTCGAACAGCGCGACAGCGCCGCCGACCAGCCGCAGATCTTCGCCATCGAGACGCTCAACGCCCGGCGCCTGCGCCCTTCGATTGAAACCACCGTTCACGCGCTGATGCCGCAGCGCGTCGTCCTGCATGTCCATTGCGTCGAAACCATTTCGCTGGCGGTACAGGCCAATTGCGAGGTGGAAGCCGCCAGACGCCTTGATGGTCTCAAATGGGCGTATGTTCCTTATTTCCGGCCAGGCCTGCCGCTTGCCCAGGGTATTGCCGAGCGGCTTCAGGCTGGGGTCGACGTGCTGATCCTTGCCAATCACGGGCTGGTCGTCGCGGCCGATACCGTCGCCGAGGCCGAAGTGCTGCTGCGCCGCGTCACGCTGCTTCTGGCGCGGCCGGCGCGCCAAGTGGCGGAACCGGATGTTGCGGGATTGGCGGCGCTGGCCGGGAAAACCGGTTACAGGCTGCCGGCGGAAATCGAGGCGCACGCGGTCGCCATCGATCCCGAAAGCCGCCGCATGGCGTCCGGGGGCAGCCTCTACCCCGATCACGTCATCTTTCTGGGTCGGGGGTCGGTGGTGGCAAAGCCCGGTGAGGATGTGCCGCGCGTCATCGAGCGGTGCGGTACAAACCCCGTGGCGATCCTGTTTCCCGGGCTGGGCGTGCTGATGCGCGGCGATGCCAGTGCGGGCGCCGACGCCATGCAACGCTGCCTTGCCGACGTGACGGCACGCATCGACATTGCAGCGCGGCTGAACTACCTCACCGCCGCCGAGAACGATGAACTGGTCAACTGGGACGCCGAGAAGTATCGCCAGAAACTCAATGCCGCCAGCCGCTGACACGCCGCTTGCCATAGGCATCGACATCGGCACGTCCGGCGCGCGCGCGGTCGCCATGCGTCCGGATTTTTCCATTGCCGCGCGTTCCGCCGTTTCGCTCGAGTTGTTTGGCCGGAATGCCCGCGACCCTGCAGTGTGGTGGTCAGCGGTCGGCGCAGCGCTGGCGGAACTGCTTTCGGGCATCGACCGAACAGCGGTCCGGTCGATCGCTGTTGACGGCACTTCAGGTACGTTGCTGCCGGTCGACGGCGCCGGGCGGCCGCTGGCCGAGCCGCTGATGTACAACGATACGGTCGCCGACAACGCCATTCTGGTCGCGATCGCTCGCGAAGCCCCAGCGACCAGTGCCGCACTTGGGGCGACGTCCGGTCTCGCCAAGGCGCTCTGGTTCCAGCGCACGCCCGGTGTTGCCGCGGTGCTGCATCAGGCGGACTGGATCGCGGGACAATTCTCCGGTCGCTTCGATGTCAGCGACGAGAACAATGCCTTGAAAACCGGTTACGACATCACGGCCCGCTGCTGGCCGGACTGGATTGCGGCCACCGAAATGCGCATGGAGTTGCTGCCCGGTATCGCCAGGCCGGGCGATGTCGTCGGCAAACTCACCGCGGATGCCGCGGATATGTTCGGCTTACCGCGCGAAATCGCCGTCGTCGCCGGAACGACCGATGGCTGCGCCTCGTTCCTGGCGACAGGTGCCGCGGCAATGGGCGACGGCGTCACCGCGCTGGGGTCGTCGTTGACCGTCAAGATCCTGTCCGACCGGCCTATCTCGGCGCCACGCTTCGGCATCTACAGCCATCGGCTTGGAGATGTCTGGCTGGCGGGCGGCGCATCGAACTCCGGCGGCAAGGTGCTGACACAGCATTTCCCTCTGGCGCGCATCGTCGAGCTGAGCATGGCGATCGACCCGATGACCGAGACCGGCCTCGACTACTATCCTCTTGCCACTGCAGGCGAACGCTTTCCGATCGCCGATCCGGCACTGCCGCCGCGTCTTGTGCCGCGACCGGTGGAGGACGCCGACTATCTGAAAGCCATGTTGGAGGGTATCGCCGCGATCGAGGCGCTCGGCTATGACAGGCTCGCCGAGCTCGGCGCTCCGCAGCTGACGTCGGTCAGAAGCGTCGGCGGCGGTGCGGCGAATGCCGCCTGGACGGCGATCCGGCAGCGCAGACTTGGTGTTGATTTCCTGCCGGCGCTTTCGGACGAAGCCGCCGCCGGCACAGCGCGGCTGGCGCTGATGGGCGCAAGCGCGGCGGGGCTTCTATGAGCGCGAAAACAGTCGAACACCTCAACGGCGTCAACCAGCTGGCCGAGCGCTATGATTTTTTCCTGCTCGATCAGTTCGGCGTGCTGCATGACGGCGCCAGCCCCTATCCAGGGGCAGTGGAAGCACTGTCGGCGCTGAAGCGCGCCGGCAAGACCATTGTGCTGATCTCGAACTCCGGCAAGCGGGCGGGGCCTAACGAGAGCCGGCTGCTAAAGCTCGGCTTCGAACCGGGAAGCTGGGACCATTTTGTTTCTTCCGGCGAGGTCGCGTGGGAGTTCTTCCACGACATGGCGATATCCGGAAAGCTACTGCCAAACACGAAATGCCTGTTGATAAGCCGCGACGATGACCGCTCGGCGATCGAAGGTCTGCCGTTCGCATTGACTAAGGACGGTGACGATGCCGGGCTGGTGCTGATTTCGGCCAGCGAGGGCGACCGCTATGATCTTGAGCACTATCGCCGACTTCTTGCGCCGGCTGCGGTGCGGCAGGTGCCATGCTTCTGCACCAACCCTGACAAGATCATGCTGACGGCAGTGGGGCCGCGCTTCGGTGCCGGCCGGCTGGCGGATCTCTACGAGGACCTCGGTGGTAGCGTCACGCGTATCGGCAAGCCTTACCCCGCCATATTCGGCGCCGCACTAGCGCTGGCAGGCAATCCAGACCGCGGCACTGTGGTCTGCGTCGGCGACAGTGTCGAACACGACATCGCTGGCGGACTTGCTGCCGGCGTGGCCACGGTGCTGGTTCTGTCAGGAATATTGGCGGACACACCTGACCTGTTCGACCTGTTCGACACGATGGACGCATACCCGGATTACACCATGGATGGCTTCAGGTTTCGCTGATTTGATTCACCCCGCAGCGCTCGCGCCCGAATCCGGCCTCAACGCCTCGTGGCCGGCGAGCATTGGCCGGCTGGCTCAAGGCTGCCGAACAGCGCCGATCCAGTCGAGCCGCGCGGCTGGAATGAGGCCGTAATTGTAGAAATTGACGCCGTCGACACCGGGCGCCAGCGCCGGCTTCACCTTGGCCGCGAAGATGTCGGGGCCGGCCATTTCCGGATAGAACAGCCGATAGCCGGTGCCGAGGAATTTGTCCGCGCCCATTGCCGCACGGCCGGCCGCCATCAGGCTGGCGACATCGCCGGCCTGCATGTCGTAGGCGCACAGGATCGCCCCGTCGCAGACCTTGCCCAGCGCTGCCAGATCGCAACCGCCAAGCCAGCCGTCTTTCAGATCGATAATGACGACCCGCGTCGTGGGATCGGCTACCTCGCGCAGTTCGGCGACCAGGCTGGTCACTGGCTCGAATCGCCACAACAGATAGGCATGGAGTTCCGGCCATGGGGCAAAGGCGTCGAGCCCGCAGGTGGGAAAATCGGGAAAGCGCCGTTCAGGCACCGCACGCTCGCAGGTCTCGACGATCCATTGCCTGGTGAGCTTGCGCGCCGCCTCGGCATCGATGCCGGCTTTTGCCGCACCGGCGACGCAGGACGGACAGAAGCACAGAGACAAAAGAAAATCGTCTTCCGGCGTCAGCCCGACACCGTCCTTCTCGTGATGGTATTCATGGGCAAAGCCCATGAAGGACGGGCTTTCAAGTTCTATCCGGTCCGGCCGGTAGCTGTGCGAGATGTCGGCGATCAGCGCGCGGACATAGGCGCGCGCATCGGGATGGGAGGGGCAGAGATTGTAGTAGTTGGCATCGCCGAAGGCGTTGCGGGTGACGGCCTGCGGATGCAGCATGCCCAGGCGGGTGTTGTGCAGGCAGACCGTCCAGCACGAAACGCCTAGCCCGCCCGCATCGCGATGGCGGATGAGCTGACCGAGCACGTCGCCGCCCTCGGTGATCACGTCAGCCACCTTGGGCTGGATGGCTAGACTTCCCCAGCGCGCAGCGGTCGGCTTGAAATAGATGGTGCCGTCCTCAGGGAAATAGGCCTTGCGGCGCGGACTGCGCGGCTGCAGGAAGCGCCCGGCATGATAGGATGTCGCCAGGCTGATCATGTTGAGCCCGGCGCGCTCGACAAGATCACGTTCGACCGTCTCCAGGCCGAGATCCTGGATGTCCCAGGGATAGGTCCACATGGACAGTTGCTGCATTGAATATCCTCTGCCTGATCCGGGTTTGGCTCAGCCGTCGACCGGCTCTGCGACCTGCATGAGGCAGTCGCCCGCCTCGCACATCGTGTGCAGCCGGCGCGACAGCACCAAGCCGCTTTCGGCGAAATGCAGGGCCTCCTCGGCAACATCGAGCCGTTCGAGATCGTGGTACCAGCCGGCCAATTGTCCTGAAGTGACACTGTCGCCGAGCCTGGCGGCGGGCTCGAACCAGCCGCGGCGGGTGGCATAGAGGCCCTGGCTGTGCCTGGACAGGGACAGCAGCCTTGTCGGCGCCGAAGGCTTTTCGCCCGCGCCAAGAACCGGCGCGTCGACCACACCCATTGCTGTCATCAGACGGTCGAGCGTGCGGGCCGTGATCGCCATCGAATCGACCGTTGCGGTGCCACCGCCGCCGAACTCACCGCTGACGCCGACGGCGCCGGCGCGGCGCGCTGCGCCCATCGAGGTTGGCGAGGCCTGGCCGTTGTCAGCGATAAAGCCGTAGGGCATGCCGAGCGTGCGCATCAGCTCGACGCCACCCCGGTGGCGCTCGGGATCGGCGTTGCGTTCGACCAGCGCGGTCGGCAGATGCTCCATCGACGTGCCGCCCGAATGGATATCGAAGACGACGTCGTGACGGGGAAACAGCTCCGTCTCGAGGAAATTGGCGAGCCGGCTTGTCGGCGTTCCCGAGGGGTCGCCGGGAAAGGCCCGGTTGAGATTGCCGCCGTCGAGCGGCGAGCAGCGCTTGGCGGCCATCACCGCAGGGGCGTTGGCCATCGGCATGATGGTGATGCGGCCCTTGATCCGCCTCGGATCGAGCCGGCGCGCCAGTTTTGCCAGCGACAGCTCGCCCTCATATTCGTCGCCGTGATTGCCGGCCATCAAAAGCAGTGACGGGCCGTCGCCATTGCGGATGAGGCAGATCGGCACCTTGACCTGAAAGTAGGGCGAGCGATCGATCGAGAACGGAATGCTTAGATGGCTGAGCGTCTTGCCGTCGCGGTCGAAATCGAGCGTGTGGGCGAGGCCGGTGTGCATGGTCAGACCGCCGCGACCGCGGTGATTTCGATGCGCAAATCAGGGTCGGCAAGCCGCGCCTCGACGCAGGCCCGCGCCGGCAGGCGGGCAGGATCGATCCAAGCATCGTAGATGCTGTTCATGGCCTCGAAATCACCGATCTGCGGCAGGAAGATGTTGACCGCTACCAGCTTCGACTTGCTGCTGCCGGCTTCGACCAGCAGCGCCTCGACTTTGGCCAGCACGTCGCTGGTCTGGCCTTCGATGCCGGCCTTGCGATCGTTGGCCACCTGGCCGGCTATGTGAACGAGGCCGCCATAGACGACTGCCTGCGACATGCGCGAGCCGGACTGAAAATACTTGATCATATCGGATCCTTTCGACGTTCTCTTTTTGGGGGATCTGGTCAGCCGAACCAGGTGGGAAAAGCGTGGCGGACGTGGCCGGTGGCGTCGACGCCGAAGATCACGCGATAACGGTCGAGGCAGGTGCAGGGATGCGAGATGCCGAATTCGACGACGTCGCCGACGGCGATGTCGTCGCTCGGCGCAATCGACAGGAAGGCATGCTGGTCGTTGAGCTTGACCACCTCGGCGTGCGCCGCCGGCATCGGCAGCGGCTTGCGGGCACGAAAGACGGTGAGCGGCGTTGGAAAGCCCTGGTCGAACGACACGTCGCGCATCCCCATGCCGCAGATGACGAGGCCCGGCTCAGGCCGCGACAATACTTCGGCCCACAGGCGTAGCGCAGGGCGAAAGGAATGCCGCGCCGAAGCGCTGATGCCGGCTATGGCAAAACCCTTGCGGGCATCGAGGGCGCCGAGCGAACGGTCATAGGTGCCGTGGTCGTGGAAGAAGATGGCGCCGCTGCGCAGCACCAGCGTTGCGTTGCCGTCGCTGGAAACGAGGAGTGCAAGCGCCGCGACCACCTGGTCGAAGAAGGCGGAGCCGCCGGCTGTGACGATCAGCGGTGCGTTGCCGCCGACGCGGGCACGCAGCCGCAGGAACATGTCGGCGGTCATTGCCAGCAGGCCGGATATCACCTCATCGGTGCGACCGGGCTCGGGTTGCGCCGCCGCCCCTTCATAGGTCGCAACGCCGGCGATCAGCAGCCGCCCGCCGGCAGCCGTGATCGCATCGGCGATGGCCTCGGCTTGCGCGGTGGTGCGGGCGCCCGCCCTGCCCGCACCAAGTTCGACCAGCACGCGCAGCGGCGGCAGCGCCGCATTGGCGCGCCAAGCCTCGGCAAGCGCGTTCACGGCGTCGACCGAGTCGGCAAAGACATAGAGCTCGGCATCCGGCCAGGCACCAGCAAGCGCGGCCAGCCGGTTGGCGCCGCCGGCTCCGCCAACCTCATTGGCGATGATCAGCCGTGTCAAGCCGGCCTTCAGCATCACTGTCGCTTGCCTGATGTCGGCGACCGTCGTGCCCCATGCGCCGGCCTCGACCAGCGACCGGGCAAGGTCGGGCGCCATCGGCGTCTTGGCATGCGGAGCGATCGCAACATTGTGTTCGCGCGCATAGCGCAGGAACAGGTCGCGATTGGCGGAGAAGGCCGCCTCGTCGAGGGTCAGCACCGGAAGCGCCATGCGTCCATCGGCCGGATGCCAGTGCTCGGCTGCGACAAGGCTGCTGTCCAGCCCGGTTGTGCCGGGAGGCACGCCGCGGATGCGGTCGTCGAGCCGAAAATTTTCGCGCACTGAAAGGGCTCGAACCGGTGAGTTTTCAGTCATGCGATGCTAACCCTTTTACCGTCGCAGAACGAAGCCAGGATCGATCGCCGGTCACAGCCTGAGAGAGATACGTGCCAGAACCTTACGCCGGACCGATCATCGACGCCCATCATCATCTTTGGGATCTCAGACTGGGACGGCATCCCTGGCTCGCCGCCACGGCCGGCGAGCGCGGCGGCCTCGGCGAGCTTGGCCCCTTGCGGCGGAACTATCTGCCCGGGGATTATGCGCGCGATGCCATAGGGCATAATGTCCTCGCGACCGTCCATGTCGAAGCCGGCTGGGCGAGTGGCGACTGCATCGGAGAAACGCGCTGGCTTGAAACACTCGACAAATCGCGCGGCGTCGCCGCCCGCTATGTCGTTCACGTGCCGCTCGCCGATCGCCAGGCGCCTGCGCTGATCGAAGCGCAAGCCGCGTTCGAGCGTGTCGCCGGCGTGCGCGACATATTGAGCTGGGATCCCGACCCTGCCCGCCGTTTTGCGGCACGTGACGGCATCATGGACGATCCGGCCTGGCGCGCCGGGCTTGCCTTGCTTGGCCAGCATCGGCTGGGCTTCGACCTGATGGTGTTTCCGCGTCAGCTCGCCGACGCGGGGCGGCTTGCCAGGGCCTTCCCCAACCAGCAATTCGTGCTCAACCATTGCGGTAGCCCGATCGACCGCGACGCCGATGGCATGCAGGTGTGGCGCGACGGGCTGCGGCTTCTGTCGCAATGCGACAACGTCGCCATCAAAATATCGGATCTGGTCGCCTACGATCATGACTGGACGCTCGACAGCCTGAAGGCCGTCGTCCTGCATTGCATCGATTGTTTCGGCACCGGTCGCGCCATGTTCGGCAGCGACTTTCCGGTCGCCGGCCTGCATGCCTCGTTCGATGACATATATGACGGCTTCAAAACCATCACAGTGGACTTTTCCGCCGACGAGCAGACGGCGCTGTTCTTCGGCAACGCAAGGCGCATCTATCGGCTCGACGATGTGTCATCGGCGCGCCTGCTCCCGGCCTGAGAGCAGCAGCAGGCCGAGGATCAGCGAGCCGAACAGGATGCTGCGCCAGCCGGGCGATGCGTTGACGACGGTGATCAGCGCGGTGATGGTGACCAGCAGGATGGCGCCGGGGATGGTGCCGGCATAGGTGCCAAGCCCGCCGAGGATCGAGGTGCCACCGAGGACCACGGCGGCAATCGAGGCGAGCAGATAGGGATCGCCGATGCCGACATAGCCCTGTCCGTTCATGCCCAACACGAGCACACCGGCAAGTCCCGAGCAGAAGCCGCTGATGCCGTAGACCGCAAGCGTCGTGGACGTGACCGGAACACCGGACAGCGCCGCGGCAAGCGGGTTGGCGCCCATGGCGAAAATCCGGGCGCCGAGCGATGTCGCATGCATCGTGGTCAGCACGATCACCGAGACGACCACCCACAACAATACGCCAGCGGGAATGCCGGCCGGCCGGCCATTGCCGAGCCAGTGGACCAGCGGGTTCTCGGCGGTCACGGCGCTGCCGCCGGCGATGATGATCAACAGACCCTGCAGGAATGTCGCCATGGCCAATGTCATGATCATCGGGTGGACGCGCAGTAAAGCGACGCCGAGCCCGTTGACCAGGCCGATTGCCGTGGTTAGCACCAGAACGGCAAGGATGGCGGTGATGCCGGTCGGATCCACCTGCCACGACAGCAGCGGCAGGCTGACGGCGCTGACCGTGACGATGGCCGCGACGGAAAGGTCGATGCCGCCGGCGATCACCACAAAAGTCTGGCCCGCGGCAACCAGGCCGATGACGGCGCCGAGCTCCACCAGATAGCGCAGATGGCCATAAGCGCCGAAGCCGGGCGAAACGAAGCTCGCCATGATCCAGACCGCGGCAACGATGGCAACGGTGAGAAACGGCCGGCTGCGCAGGACCGTCAGGGCGCGTTTGCCGCCCGCGCTGTCATTCCATGCTGTCATTGCTGTGCCTTGCGGAATTGCGGGATGGCGACCGCGCCGATGATGATCAGGCCCTGGGCCACATATTGTGCGACCGGCGTGAAGCCGAGGAAGAACATGACGCTGATCATCAGGCTGAGCAGCAGGCTGCCGGCAAGCGCGCCGCGCATCGTGCCCTGGCCGCCGAGGAAGCCGATGCCGCCGAGCACCGCAGCGGCAATCGAGTTCAGGGTAAAGGCGGCGCCGATGACCGGGTCGCCCGAACCGGTCTGTGCGGCGACGAACAAGCCGGCGCCGGTGGAGAGCAGACCGCTGATCGCATAGGCCGCAATGCGCGCGCTGTCGACCGGCACGCCGGAGCGATAGGCGCCGACCGGATTCTCGCCGGCGGCATAGAGGCTCAAGCCAAGCGGCGTGGCGAGATAGAGCTTCCACAGGAGAATGATGACCACCAGCAGCACGAATGCCGCCGGTGTGTTGCCGGCAAGCAGGTCGGACAGCCACGCCGGGATTGCGCCGCCGGGCCGCGGCAGGATCAGCAGGGCGGCGCCGCCGATGATGAAGGACCCGGCAAGCGTCACCACGATCGCCGGCAGGCGAAGCCGTACCACGACGAAGCCGGTCGCCGCCCCGATGCCGAGGCCCGTCAGCGCCACCGCGGCAGTGCCCCCGGCGACGCCCAGCTGCCCGGCCATCGTCGTCGCGGCGATGACCGCGCCCAAGCTGACCGTCGCGCCGATGGCCAGGCTGATGCCGCCGGTGAGCATCAGGATCGCCTGCGCCATCGCGACCAGAGCCAATGGAAACCAGCTCTGCGTGAATTTGGCGAAGCCGGACGCCGTGAACAGACCCGGAAAGAGGACGCCATAGGCGATGAGAAACACCAGGACGACGACAAACAGGCTGCGCACGCCGACATTGCGACGCAGCTGCACCGGCCAGTAGAGCGCATCGGTCTGCCGGGCGGAGGAAGATGTGTTCATGCCGCAACCTTCCGCTGTTCGGCGCCCATCGCGGCGGAGACGATGGCTTCCTCGCTCAGCGCTCCACGCGCCAGCATGGCGACGATGCGGCCTTCGCGGACGATGGCTACACGGTCGCAAAGGTGCACGAGTTCGGGCGTGTCGGAACTGAGCAGCACGACCGCCTTGCCGGCGGCGGCGAAATTGCGAAGCATCATGTAGATCTCACGTTTTGTTTCGACGTCGACGCCTCGCGTCGGATCGTTGAGCAGAAGCACCAGCGGGTCGTGCGGCATCCATTTCGCCAGCGCCACCTTCTGCTGGTTGCCGCCCGATAGAGCCTGCGCCGCCCGCCCGAGGTGGCCCTTGATGCCGAGTTGGGCGGCAAGGCTTTTGGCCGTCTCGCGCTCTGCGCGGCGGCTGCGCAGCTTCAGCGCCGGCAGCCTGGCAAAGGCGGGCAGCATCATGTTGGTGATGATGGGATGGATCAGGTGCAGGCCCTCGCGCTTGCGATCCGCGGGCACATAGGCCAGCCCCAGCGCGTTGGCTTTCGGCACGCCGCCGGGCAGGCCGGAGGCGCCGTTGACGGTCGCCGACGCCGTCCGTGCCGGAATGGCGCCGTAGAGACCGAGCAGCAGATCTTCCTGCCCTTGCCCGACCAGGCCGCCAATGCCAAGCACTTCGCCCGTTTTGATATCCAGATCGACGTCGCGCATCAGGCCGGCCGAAAGATTTCGGACGGAGATAGCGTTGGCAGGCAAACTGGAAGGCTGCCATTGCGGAAAAAGATCACCGGGATCGCGGCCGACCATCAGCCGAACCAACCCGGCGGCGTCGGTGCCTTCCAGGGTGCGGTCGGCCGTGCAGGTGCCGTCCTTCAGAACGGTGACGTGCTGGCACAGCGCCATGACTTCGTTCAGTCGGTGCGAGATGTAGAGAATGGCGATGCCTTCGCCGCGCAACCGCTGCAGCAGATCGGTGAGGATTTTGGTTTCGGTTGCCGATAGCGACGATGTCGGTTCGTCGAGAATGAGCACGCGCGGCCGGCGGTAGAGCGCCTTGGCGATCTCCACCATTTGGCGGCGGCCGAGCGACAGATGCCCGACCGGCGTCGACAGCGGCTCGTGCAGCCCGACAAGTTCGCATGCGGCCCTCGCCCGCGCAGCGAGTTCGCGGTAGTCGATCAGGCCGAACCGTTTGGGATAGGCGCCGAGACCAACATTTTCGGCGATGGAAAGACTGGCCGTCAGGCTGAGTTCCTGCTGGACGACGGCGATGCCGGCCTGCCGCGCAACAGCCGGCGTCATGCGTGAGACCGCGCGTCCATCGACCTCGATCGTCCCGCCATCCGGTCTCAAGGCGCCGGACAAAAGGTTGATCAAGGTCGACTTTCCGGCGCCGTTCTCGCCGAGCAGCGCATGCACGCGGCCCGGCTGGAGAGCGATTGAAACGTCGCGCAGGACGGGGTTGCCGAAGAAAGACTTCGACACCCCGCGCGCCGCGAGCAGCGGAGCCATGGTTGTCAACGCTACAACCCTTCAGGCTTATTTCTGAGCCAGCAGCTTCTTGAACAGCTCCTCATCGTAAGGAGAAAAGATGTAGCCGTCAGCCGGGAAGTCCTTGGCCCGGGCGAGGTATTCGTCGATGTTGGAATTGTCGATCACCGGCAGCGGAATCTTGACGAAAGCCGGCACATCCTTGCCTTCCAGCGCCTGGACGGCGGTGTAGGTGGCGAAGGCGCCGAGCCAGTTCGGCTGCATCGTCGCCCAGCTCTTCAAGCCCTTTTCTTTCCAGAGTTCCAAAAACTGCCGGGCGTTCTCACCGGTGATCGGTACCTGTTCGCGGCCCTGCTTGTCGAGGGCCAGCACGGCGCCTGCCGACAGAGCACCGCCGAGCGACAGGATGCCGTCGATCTCGGGGTTGGCGAAGAGCAGGCTGGTGACGGCTTCCTGTGCCGGCGCGACGTTGTAGGGCGTGTTGGTCTCGGCAAGCACCGTCACGTCGGGATGGGCCTTGAGCTCAGCGTCGGCGCCTTTGCGCCTGTCATCGCTGACCGAAACCCCGGCGGGGCCATTGAGGATCAGGATCTTGCCCTTGCCGCCGATGGCGTCGATCAGGAACTTGGCGGCCTGGTCGCCCCACTGCGAAGAATCGGTATTGACCTTGGCGGTGACCTTGTCGGTATCGACGAGGCTGTCGAAGTTGATGATGGCGATGCCCTTGGCGCAGGCATCGGCCAGAACGCGTGCAGGTGCGGTCGACGAACCGGCGATCAGGATGATGGCGTCGACATCGGAATCGATCATCGACTGGATCTGCTGGATCTGGACGTTGGCGTCGCCCTGAGCGTCGGTGACGACGAGCTTGTCGACCAGTCCCTGCTTCTTCAGGGTCTCGACTTCGGCTTCGATCGTGCCTTGGGTCTGCTTCATCCAGGTCGGCACGGAATAGATGTTGGCCCAGCCGATCGTGTACGGCGCCTTGCGGTCGCCCTTGATGCAGTTGGCGGCGGCATTGGCTGCCGAGCCGGCGCCAAAGCTCAGCACGAGACCGAGGCAAAGCGCGCTGGCGGATGCGAAAAACGGTGATTTCATCATGACTGTTCCCTTCAGAGGTTGTGGCCTCGACGTGCAGAACAAGGGCGAGGAAACCCGTCGGTCGCCGGATCTTGGAAACCGTGTGTCGCCTCGGGATTTGTCTGCGTCAGGCTCGTTAGTTTGTCTGGTATTTCAGACAATGTGTCTGTATATCGGACAAACTGGATGCTAGACCGAGCCTTGACATCTTTCAAGCGCCTTGAGACGAGAACCGAAATGATTTTGGTGGATGGTCATGAGCGACGGCACTAACGATGCGATCGGGAAGGAAGCCGGCGCGGAGCCGCGCAACGGC
Source organism: Mesorhizobium sp. M0615 (assembly GCF_040320805.1). NCBI lineage: Bacteria > Pseudomonadati > Pseudomonadota > Alphaproteobacteria > Hyphomicrobiales > Phyllobacteriaceae > Mesorhizobium > Mesorhizobium sp. M0615. Next base: position 55,106 of record NZ_JAMYQI010000017.1, read on the forward strand.
GAACGACGACGCGGCATTGACCGCGTCATCATGCTGCTCGAGGCGTTGCTGCGGCACCGCGCGCCAATGCGCGTCGGCGACATCGCCAAAATGATCGGCGCGCCGCGTTCGACCACCTACGAGATCGTCAACAGCCTGCTCGACGCCGAAATGCTCGAAAACGTCGGCGGTGAAGGTTACGTCTATTTCGGACGCGCCATGCATCTGTTCGGCTGGGCCTACTCACATCACAATGCCCATTACCGTCGCATCATCGAGACCTTGGATAAGTTGGCCGCCGAGACAGGCGAGACGGTCCAGCTATGCGGCCTGCGTGGCAACAAATACGTCGTTCTTGACTGCCGAGATTCGCCGGGCCCGTTCCGGATCTCAAGCGATGTCGGGGTTGAGGTGCCGATCCCATGGACGGCATCCGGACGGCTGCTCCTCGGCCATATGAACGAGCAAGAGTTGAGGGATTTCATCCCATCTGGCGACTACAGGCTTCCCGACGGCCGCATCATTGCACCAGCCGAATTCTTTGCCGATGTTGCCTTGGCCCACCGGCAGGGTTTCAGCGAGACCACAGCCTTGGCCGACCGTTTCACCTGGTGCATGGCGGCCCCCATCCGTGACGGCCACGGCGCCATCAAAAGGACCTTGTGTTTGGTGTTACCCGTCGACACGCCGGAGCCACGGCGCGACGAACTGCTTGCGTTGCTGCGCGAGCGCGCCCGTGGACTGTCTCTGGCGGGAGGCTGACGATCAGCCGTCGTGCCCTCAGGTTGAAGCCTCTTAAAGGCACATGGATTCCGCTCTTCCCCATTGGTTCCATTTAGGTTCCGGACCTTAGTCCCATAGTCGGTGGATAAGGTCCGAACCAGGGAACACGCAACCGGAAGCCACATTAGGAGAAGACCGTCGATCAAAGTCCCTTCATCGCCGGTTGAGGATCCCGCCGCTCTTACTGTCGAGAGCGCGGCGGGATCCTTACGCGCGGAGCGAGCACATGAGATTTGTCGAGATTTTCACAGATGTGCTTACGGCCCTGCTTCTCGCTTTATTCGTGTGCGGGATATTCGCTGTTTTCGGAGGCCATCTGGTTCCTCCACGCTACGCAAAGATGGTGTTGCTGCCGGACCTCGATAAGATGACGACTGCATCATCTACACCCAGCTTGCCCGATTCCATCGACTTGCAACTTCAAAAGCGCCCAGAGGTGCAAAGGTCTGCCGGCGTGACACAGCGCGCAGTCGGTCTGGAGCCGCCAGTGCCATCCAGCAAGCGGTAAGAATCAGCGGAGGTTTTGTGGCTCCCCAGCTATCAGAGAGCGCCGGCGATTATTGACAGACCCGGCTCTTGAAATTGGCTGAAATCGCCGCTCCACATTTCCGCATCTGTTTGAATTGTGTCTATCAACTAGTGCGAACGCTATGGCGAAGCAGGTTGAGCTGGCGGCGTTCCTGGCTGATCCCCGCCAGTGCTTGATCGCGGCGTGGGATCCTTGTCGAGCTTGGGATTTCGGTCCACCGGTTCGCCATTCACATCATCGGCCTTGGAGTTTGCAGGGTCCGTTTGGCCAGGATTTGGGCTGTAAGTATCTGGCGATGGAACCCGGCTGTTTTGCTGTGTCGCCGGTGTCTTAGCCTGCTCGCCATAGATTTCAGCGATCCCCCAGGCAACGAGCGCCAAGACAAGGCCTGCCAAGAGCACGCCAAGGACCGGTCGCCCCAAGCCACCCTGCCTGGCCCGCTTTTCCGGAATGTTTCTGCTCATGATCGCAACCTTGGGCTAAGAGGAGTGGCCCGCGCTCCAGGAGCGAAGACGCGAGACGGTCAAGAGTTCCGGACGTTGGCCATGCGGCGAACAGGGAACTCGCTGCACATACCGAACTCGCTGGCGCTGTTGATGTTCCCACGGAATACAAACAGCGCGCCGCCGGGAGCCGGACTGGCAATTTGGGTTGGAGTGGCTGGAACGAGCCAGCTCAAGGTCAACGAGCGGCGGTGTGCGTAAGCGGGCATTGCGAGCCAGACTGGAACTTTGCCGAATCTGCCGCGTTGCCGACCATGGCCGACTACAACGAGACCACCAATCCGGTGCTGACCGGTTGCAAGGCCCGCGTTGCCACCAGGGACATCTGTTTGAAGGCTATCTGAAATTTGCTCCTCGTTGTCGGCGATTCCGCCCAATGGAACATCCTGATCCGCTCGCGGTTGGGGAAGCCCGGGCCAGCTCAGGAGCATCATCATGAACGTCGAACGTAACCCGGCCGAAGACAGAGGCGATATTCAGTCTGGGGTGACAGAGGACAAGACGCCGGGATTCGACCCGGCGGCGGCGCCTATGGAAACCGATGCCGAAGCGGCAGACACCTGCGCCGTGCCGGTTCCCGCAGCGACGGGCACGCCGGCTTTCGCTAATCAAGCAAGCTTCGCCAATGCGATGCGGCGGCCGGACGACGAGCGAGCCCCGGCCCCGAGTAAAAACGGCCCGGTGCTGGCCATTGTCGCGCTTGTCGTCGTTGCCGCCGTCGTGTTCGTTGTCGCCGCGATGCTGGCGCGATAGCAGATCCTGCGCTTGCGCCAAACCTCTGCCCTGCGAAGCGATCAGGGATGCGGTCGTGGCAGCAGGCGATCAGCGGCTGGAAAAACAAGCTGCAGGTTGCAGCGGCGCATGGCACGCCGGCCGGCACCCTGGCCGAGCAGCATTGCGGCATGGCCGAACCCGGCTCGGCCGCCAAGGGTTGAGGCCGGATGCTCGTTGGAAGCGGGAACATTTCACATCAAGCCAAGTTTGGGCTCGCAGGGCTTGTCGTCAAGGAACAGCACATGAAGGCCCTCACATGGCACGGCAAAGGCGACATACGCTGCGAACAGGTGGCCGATCCGACGATCCAGGATGAACGCGACATCGCTGCAGAAAGTTCAGAACGGCGATATCGACCCGTCATTCCATCGCGCTGGCCTCAAGGCCGGGCCCGAACTTACAAAACCTTCCGCGAGAAGGAGGACGGCTGCATCAAAGTCGTGATGCGCCCGCACGGCTGACCGTTCTGTCCAATGGCCCGACTTTGTTGTCCGGCCGTCTGCATGCTGAAAAGGCGAGAGTTGAAAATGGCCAAGGACAAACCCGTATCGACAAACCCGGCCGCGACACCTCCGGTCAGATCGCCTGAGGCCGCCGGTTTGCCACATCCCCGTCGCGATGCTGAAGACAGCGATTCCGGCGCCAAGCCGACGGCACCCAAGACCGCTGGCGCCCAGCAAGCGTCCAGATCGCCACTCGACAGCCGCATTGCAAATCGCAATGCCGGCCGTCCTCGTCAGGCAGGCACGACGCCTCGGCCGACCGACGAACCGCTGGAGTAAAATGAAACCTAAGCTGCGGCGCGGGTATCCGCACCGCGGTGTGTGTGCGCAGTCAGGGTCTTCCTGCCCTGCCGACAGGGCCATACAGGTCTTGATCTCCCGTGGATCGCCGGGATCGGCAATCAATACTTTAGCGGGAAATTCGATGGTACCGTTGGCTGGGATCGAACCAGCGACCTCCGGATCCACAATCCGGCGCTCTAACCATCTGAGCTACAACGGCACGTTCGCCTGAGCCAGATCGTGGTGAAAATTCATTCTCCGAGATCCGCTCTGTCGTTCGGCGATGCGTCCAATACGGTCTATCAGAGACTAATTCAAGGCCTTTGATAAGGCAAAGCCGGTTCCGCCAACAGGCGCCGGTTTCTTCGGCAAAAGAAAAAGGCCGGCGGGAGGAGGTGCCGGCCTTTTCCTGTTACGAGCCAGCGGGAGGAGGTGCTGGCTGGTCACCCCGGAGAGCAGAGGGAGGAGGTTCCACTCGCCGGGTATTCATTTGGACAACTCTATCGCACACCTATTTGTCTGACGAAATGCGACGTTTTGATGCATCGCAGAGTTGTGCGCAATTATTAGGCGGCCTTGATGTCCTTCAGGGCCTTCTCGAAAGCGGTCTTGACCGGCTTGGAGACGTCTTCGGCAGCCTTCGAAGCAACAGCCTGGAAGTCCTTGGCCTGCTCGACCGTGGTCTCGACGCGCTTGCGCAGGAAGGCGGTCTGCAGTTCGACCACTTCCGACAGCGACTTGGCGCCGATGAGGGCCTCGAGATGCGAGAAGCCGGCTTCGGCATTGGCGCGCAGAGCGGCGATGGTCTTGAGCGACAGGTCGCTGGAAACGGTCTTGGCAGTCTCGAAGGTCGATTCCAGGACTTTCTGGGTCTCTTCGGCGCCGGTCTTCAGCTTGGAGTAGGCTTCCTTCGACTGCTCGACGCCCTTTTCGGCGAAAGCGCGGATCTGATCGGTTGCCTTGGAAGCGTCGAAGCTCGGGAATTCGACGTTTTCGATGGTCTCAGCGGTCTTGGCCTTGGTCATTTTCCATCCTTTCGGGGTAGCGGCTTTGACAAAAAGCCGTCTCGTTCATGTATGATGGCAATATAGCGGTTTTTTTGTGCGATGCAATATCTTTGTTGCAGTGCACCATAATTTCTTCCCATGCGTTACCCCAAGAGGTTACCCAAGGGCATTCCGAGGGGCTGTTAACCAAGTGGCCAGAGATTCCACCTGCTTCCCGCCATGGCTTGTGGACCTTCGCCGCGCGGGCTTTTATTAACAAAGCGTTAACTGCAAATTGCCCGCCTTGTAGGTTCGCCAAGAGGGGTTCGCCAAGAGGTTTCACCGAAAGGGTCCGCCAAGCGCATGCCTTCCGAGAACTACTCTTTCCTCGATGTCGCCGTGCTTGATGCGGTTCGCCAGCGCTTCGCCGCCGGCGACGCGATCGCGATTCTGTCGGCCGACCTCGAACAGGTGATCTGGGCCAACGGCCCGGGCGCTGCGGTGTTCGGCTATCCCGATATCGAGGCCATCATCGGCGCCTCGGCTCAGCTGCCGCTGATCGCCAGGCGCCAGATCATGGCGACCGCGGGCTTCCCGCAGATCGGCAGCGACCGCGCCATTACGGTACGGCTGGCGACCGGCATCACCAGCCGCGCCGTCGGCTTCCTGGCCAGTGCGGTGACTATGCCGGACGGCGAAAGCGCCATCATGCTGGTGGTGCCGGCAGCGCAGGCCGGCTCGCGCAGTGCTGCCGACATTGCGGCCCGCGCCATCAGCGGCTTTACCGAAGACGGCCATTTCATCGCCTTTGTCGACGCCGCCGGCACTGTCGAGGCGGCTTCGGATGGCTTTGGCGCGCTCGCCATCCGGCCTGAGACGCTGGCCGCGCTTGTCGCCGACGTGGCGAGCCAGGACGACCGCATCGTCAAGCGGCTGGTCCCCGGCGGCGCAAAGTCCTATCCGGCCGGCTTCGCGCGCCTGACCGAGTCCAGGCATCTGCTGGTGGTCATCGACGAGGATCAGCTCGGTGAGGAAAATCCTGTCGGCGAGCTGGATGCCGAACCTGCTGCAGCGCAGGTCGACGATGGCCCGGCGCAAGCCGCCGCGGAGAACGCGGTAACGGTGGATGCGGTGGCTGACCACCCCACCGCAAGCGGGAATCAGGGCGCCCCACTCGCGGCCGCGCCTGATGTCGGGGAGACAGGTCCGGCTGCCACCGAGCATGATGCTTCGGCGTCAACCGATACAAAGGCGGACCATCGCGAGCAGACGACCGGCCGCGAGCAGGCGGCGAATGACAGCGCGCCGGCGCAACATGATCATTGGTACTTCCATGCCGGCGAAGAGCCGCAGGCGGGCGAGCCGGACAGCCCGGCGCAGGCCGAGCCGGACTCTGTTTCCCCGGCCGAGAGTGCGCAGTTGGACAGCAGTGCCGCTGCGCCCGCCCTGCCGTCCGACGCAGCCCCACCGGCTGCGCCTCCCGCCAAACGTGAGGTCGACCGCTCGGCGCCGCCGCTGCGCTTCGTCTGGCGCACCGACGCCGACGGCAAGTTCAGCGCGCTGTCGCCGGAATTCGGCGACATTGTCGGCAAAGCCGCCGCCGACGTGATCGGCCGCCGCTTCAAGGACGTCGCGACAACTTTCGGCCTCGACGCCTCGGGCGAGATCGCGGGCCTGCTTGAACGGCGCGACACCTGGTCGGGCCGCTCGGTACTGTGGCCGGTTGCCGGCTCCGACCTGAAGATACCGGTCGATCTGGCAGCACTGCCTGTCTATGGCCGCAGCCGCGCCTTCGAAGGTTTTCGTGGTTTCGGCGTCGCCCGCGCCGGCGATGCGGTGGTCGATCCGGAAGCAATCGGCATGGCGCTGGTCCCCAATGGCGCGCCACCGGCAGCAGCCGAGCCGGCCCCGGAACAGCCCGTGGCGGAAGCTCCCAAGGCGGCCGATCCGTTCGAGGGCGAAGTGCCGGCACTGACCATCGTGCCGAAGCAGGAACGTCGTTTTGCCGACAAGGTCATCCGGCTGGCCGAGCATCGGCAGCCCGCCAGCGACAAGCAGCCGACAAGCGAGAGGGGCCTGTCGACGCTGGAGCGCAGCGCTTTCCGCGAAATCGGCGAGCGGCTGAAGAAGGACAATCCCCCGCCGGAGCAGCCGGAGACTGCCAAGCAGGCCGAACCGGCCAATCCGGATCAGGTAATGCCAGACCAGGCCAAGGCAGATGAGCCCAAGCCGGATCATGTCGAGGCGGACCAGCCTGAAACAGCCGCGCCAGCCCGACAACCCGCCGAGGTCTCGAGTCCGGACGAAGCCGGCCCGGCTGCCGTGGCTGAACCATCGGCAGCCGCACCCGAAAGCGAAACGGCTGAGGCCGAACCGCCGGAAAGCGATGCCGAGGACGAAAAGGACCTGACGCGGCTTGACGGCGAGCAGCCGGACGACGGCCTTGCGGACAGCGAAGCAGGCGAGGCGAAGGCGCCGACAGTGTCGCGCTCCCTGCTCGACTATGCCGATCCCGAACCAGGCTCCGTCACCGAAGACAGTACGGAAGCAACGTCGTCCAACGACGAACTTGCGCCGGCTTCCGAACCGGATGATACGCAAGCCCAAGAGATCGTCGAGGCCGCAGAGCCACAGCCGGTTGTTGCCGAGACGCCGGCCAATGCCGGTGAAGACGACAGCATGACGTCGGCCGACTTCCGCGATGCCGAGGACAATGAGGATTGGGCGCCGTCCGACGAGGCGACCGATTCCGCCGTGGAAGACGGGGACAAGGCCGGCGATGCGGACACAGTGCCGGCAGAACCACAGCGCCTGAAAGTGCCGCCGCTCAAGCTTGAGGGGTTCATGCCTTCGGCATTCTCGGCCGGAGATGAACACAAGGCCCCTGACACGTCGATCCTCGGCAAGCTGCCGGTGCCGCTGCTCATCCATTCGGGCGACGAGCTTCATTACGCCAATGAGGAATTCCTCGGCCTGACCGGCTATGACACGCTTGAGGACCTGAGCGACGCCGGCGGGCTCGACGCGCTGTTTGCCGATCCCTATTCAGAAATGGCCGGCGAAAGCGACCACACACTCAAACTGAAGACGCGCGAGGGCCAGGAATTTCCGATCGAAGCCATTTTGCGTTCGGTGCCGTGGCGCGCCGGCAAGGCGCTGATGCTGGTGGTGCGACGTACCGGCGACAACGAGCCGCCGATGGTTGCGCATCTCGCAGCCGACGAGCAGACGCAGCCCGATGTCTCCGAACTCAAAGCGCGCATTGCCGAGATGCGCACCATCATCGACACCGCGACCGATGGTGTGGTGTTGATCGGCCGCGACGGCGACATCCGCTCGATCAGCCGGCCGGCCGAGGCGCTGTTCGGCTTCGACAGCGACGACGTCACCGGTAAACCGTTCGCCTCGCTGTTTGCCATCGAAAGCCAGCGCGCGGCGCGCGACTATCTGAACGGCCTGTCCGAGCCCGGCGTGGCGAGTGTGATGAACGATGGCCGCGAGGTGATCGGGCGCGAGGCGCAAGGGCGCTTCATCCCGCTGTTCATGACCATCGGCAGGCTGCCCAATGACAGCGGCTTCTGCGCCGTGGTGCGCGACATCACGCAGTGGAAGCGGGCCGAAGAGGATCTGACCCAGGCGCGCGCGGTGGCCGAGCGCGCCTCCTCGCAGAAGACCGATTTCCTCGCCCGCATCAGCCACGAGATCCGCACGCCGCTCAACGCCATTATCGGCTTTTCCGAGCTGATGGTGGACGAGAAGTTCGGCCCGGTAGCCAATGACCGCTACCGCGACTATCTCAGAGACATCAACCGCTCGGGCAACCATGTGCTCGATCTCGTCAATGACCTCCTCGACATTTCGAAGATCGAGGCCGGCCAGCAGGAAATGGACTACGAGGCGGTGTCGCTCAACGATACGCTGGCCGAGACGGTGGCGATGATGCAGCCGCAGGCCAACCGCGAGCGTGTCATCATTCGCTCCAGCTTCGCCTCGCGACTGCCGGAAGTCGTCGCCGACCTCAGAAGCGTGCGCCAGATCGCGCTCAACATCCTGTCCAACGCCATTCGCTATACGCAAGCCGGCGGACAGGTGATCGTGTCGACCGCCTATGAAACCTCCGGCGACGTTGTCATGCGGGTGCGCGATACCGGCATTGGCATGAGCCATGCCGAGATCGAGCAGGCGCTGAAGCCATTCAAGCAGATCAATGCGCTGAAGCGCGGGCGTGGCGACGGCACCGGTCTCGGCCTGCCGCTGACCAAGGCGATGGTGGAAGCCAACCGCGCCCGCTTCACCATCACCTCGACGCCGGGCGAAGGGACGCTGGTCGAGGTCGCCTTCCCGTCGACGCGGGTGCTGGCCGAATAGGGCCGGCCATTCCCGGGCGAGAATCCCGGACAAAGAAAAGGCGTCCAACAGGACGCCTTAAATGGGATTTGCTGTCACAACGGGGGCTTGAGCGAATCTGATCCTCAGGGGACGAGGAACGGGATTTCTCCCTCAAGTTACGTGCGACTATCGGCGCCGGGCCTTAACAACTCCTTACCGGCCGTCCAAAAAATTTACGAATGTGTACCACTCATGAAATCTAGGTAAATTCGACCGACATATCTGGTTAACCATCCCGGCCGCGTCACTCAGCCAGCTGCGGCAGGTTCCTGAACAGCTCCAGCGCCTCTGGATTGGCCAACGCTTCCTTGTTCTTGATGGCGCGGCCATGCACCACGTCGCGCACTGCAAGCTCGGTGATCTTGCCCGATTTGGTGCGCGGAATGTCGCTGACGGCGACGATCCTTGCCGGCACGTGGCGCGGGCTGGCGCCGCTGCGGATCTTGGAACGAATGCGCTTTTCCAGATCCTCGTCCAGCGTCACGCCGGCGGCCAGCCGCACGAACAGCACGACGCGGACGTCATTGTCGAAATCCTGGCCGATGCACAGCGCCTCAAGGATTTCCGGCATCTGTTCGACCTGATTGTAGATCTCCGCCGTGCCGATGCGCACACCGCCCGGATTGAGCGTCGCGTCGGAACGGCCGTGGATGATCATGCCGCCATGCGCGGTCCATTCGGCGAAGTCGCCGTGGCACCAGACATTGTCGAAGCGCTCGAAATAGGCCGCATGGTATTTCTTGCCCTCAGGATCGTTCCAGAAGCCGATCGGCATCGACGGGAACGCCTTGGTGCAGACCAGCTCACCCTTTTGCTCGCGGATCGGCTTGCCGTCATCGTCCCATACATCGACGGCAAGGCCGAGGCCGGGACCCTGGATCTCGCCGGTCCAGACCGGTTGCGTCGGTACGCCGAGCACGAAACAGGAGACGATGTCGGTGCCGCCGGAAACCGAGGCGAGATGTACGTCCTTCTTGATGCCGTCAAAGACGAAGCGGAAATCCTCCGGCGACAACGGTGAGCCGGTCGAGGAAATCGCCCGCACACTCGACAGATCATGGCTGCGGATAGGCTTGAGCCCGGCCTTGCGCACGGAATCGATGAATTTGGCCGAGGTGCCGAAAAAGGTCATCTTCTCGGCATCGGCGAAGCTGAACAGCACATTGCCGTCGGGGTGGAAGGGTGAGCCGTCATAGAGCAGCAGCGTGGCGCCCGAGGCCAGGCCCGACACCAGCCAGTTCCACATCATCCAGCCGCAGGTGGTGAAGTAGAAGAAGCGGTCGCCTTCGACGAGCCCGGCATGCAGCCGGTGTTCCTTGACGTGCTGGACCAGCGTGCCGCCGGCCGAATGGACGATGCATTTGGGAATGCCGGTGGTACCTGACGAAAACAGGATGTAGAGCGGATGCGCGAACGGCAGCCGCTCGAACGTGACCGCTTTGGCGGTAAAGGGTGACAGCGCCTCTTCGAGCGCCACGGCCTTGTCGATGATCGCTGCGATATCGCGCGAGGTACCGAGATAGTCGACGATCAGGACCTTGCGGACGGTTTCGAGCTTCGCCGCAACGGCAGCGATCTTGTCGGCTACCTCGATTGCCTTGCCATTGTACCAATAGCCGTCCGGCGCAATGAATATGACCGGCTCGATCTGGCCGAAACGGTCGAGCACGCCCTGCTCGCCGAAATCGGGGGAACAGGACGACCAGACCGCGCCGATGGAGGCGGCCGCCAGCATGGCGGCGACGGTTTCCGGCATGTTGGGCATCATCGCCGCGATGCGGTCGCCCTTTTTCACCTTGAGCGACAGGAAAAGCTGCTGAAAGCGCGAGGTCAGCTGGTGCAGTTCGCTCCACGACAGCCGCCGCTCGATCTTGTCCTCGCCGCGAAAGACGATCGCGTCACCGGAACCGGTCTTCTTCAGCAGGTTCTCGGCGAAGTTCAGTGTCGCTTCGGGAAAGAACGATGCGCCGGGCATCTTGTCGCCATCGACGAGCACGGGCTCGCCCGCATCGGTCCCTTTGTCGCCGACAATGCCGCAAAAGTCCCACAGCAGGCTCCAGAAGCCCTCGCGATCCTCGACCGACCAGCGGTGCAGTTCGGCGTAGGAGGCGAAGGATGTGCCGCTTTTGGCCGCTGCTGCCTTCATGAACGCGGTCAGTGGTGCTGCGTCGATCTGGTCTTGCGTCGGGGTCCAGAGCGGTGCTTCGGCAGCCATTATCGATCCTCCTTGAAGCCCGTCGCGTCGCAAGATAGATATGCTTTTGTTTTGATGCACGTCGTTGTCCCGGAACCGCTGCACTCTTCCGGGCGACATGCACTAGCCTCAGCTTTACAGGCGCGCTGTCCCAAAAACGCCGCGCCTCGTAGCAGGCTGAAGCTGCATCGCTTATGCCTACCACCGTGCGGCAGAGCAAGATTTTGTTCCGCTAAACTCGGCCATGTGTGCGCAATTGCCATCGCCGGGCCATAAAGACTTGAAATGCCTCAGCCCTAAGTCGTAGTGACGACTGGAAGGCGTGGTGACAACTGGCGGTTACACCCGTCAGGCGATTTTTATCGGAATGAAAGCAACCGGGGCAATATGCCATCACCTTTGATCCGGCGCGGAATATGGGCGATCGGCGTTGCCGTGCTCGTCATCGCGCTGGTCGTCGCCGCTCTGCCGCTGATTGCCTCGACCCGGATCGTGCGCGATCGCATTGCCTGGGAGATGAGCGCGTGGAGCGGATTCAGGGTCACCATCGCCGGTTCGCCGCGCATCGAGGTGTGGCCGAAGTTCCGCGCCATATTGAGCGACGTCACGCTGTCGCAGTGGACCGAGACCGACGCGCCGCCGGTGATCGAGGCCGAACGGGTCGAGGTCGACCTTTCGGCCATGGCGGCGCTGCAGGGCGATGTGGTGTTTTCGACGGCGCGGCTGGTGCGGCCGACGATCCGGGTCCAGCGCGCCGCAAACGGCATGTTCCTGCCCTCCATACCAACGGGCGGACGCATCACCCGCTCCATCGACACGGCGCGCGGCGTGGTCAACGCCGATCCGACGAAGCCGGATCTGAGCAAGCTGCCCGCCGATCCGTTCGGCACCGTGGAATTCAGGGACGGCCGCATGGTCGCCTCCGTCAGCGGCAAGGACGTCGAATTGCTGACCAGCCTGTCCGGCCAGGCGAGCTGGGCAGCGATGAACAGCAACGCGACCTTGTCGGCGACCGGAATCTGGCGCGGCGAGAGCGTCACCGTCGATGCCGCCTCGCCCAAGCCGCTGGTGCTGTTTGCCGGCGGCGCCGCACCGGTCACGTTTTCGTTCAAGGCAGCGCCGGCCAGCTTCTCGTTCGACGGCACGGCCAGCATGTCGCAAAACGCCTATTTCGATGGCCAGGCGAAATTCGCCGCGCCCTCGCTGCGGCGCGTGCTGGAATGGTCGCAGGCCGGCATTGCTCCTGGTACGGCGATCGGTTCGGTCTCGATTTCGAGCAAGATCACGGCGACCGCCGGCCGCGTCAAATTCGAAAACACCGCGGTGACGCTCGACAGCAACCCGGGAATGGGGGCGCTGGATTTTTCGTTCGGCGACGCCTTGCCGGTGATATCAGGCACACTCGCCTTCGATACGCTCGACCTCAGGTCGCTGTTTTCGGCCTTCACGCCGCTGGCGCCGACCGGCGAGACCGGTCCCGGCGAAATCGACACCAGCTTCGCCGACCGGATCAATCTCGATCTGAGGCTGTCAGCGGCGCATGCCTCGGCCGGCGCAATCCAGCTTGCCGACGTCGCCGCCACGGCGCAGGTGAAGAACGGGCTTGCCGTCTTCGATATCTCCGATGCGTCGGCCTTTGGCGGCAACGTGCAAAGTAGCCTGCGTTTCGACCGCAAACCGGAGGGCTCGCAGGTCGAGATCCGGCTGCTCGCCTCCGACATTGACGGCGCCGCTTTCGGCACCGCGGCCGGAATGACGCGGCTGGTGCCGGCCAGCACCGGCACTGTCTCGGTCATTCTCAAAGGGCCGGGCAAATCCTGGGACTCGATCTTCGAGAACGCGGACGGCTCGGTCTCTGCGACGTTCGGGCCGGGCGCGCTGAGCGGGCTCAATTTGCCGGCATTTCTGAAGCACACGGAACAGGGCGGCTTCTTCGCGCTCGACGACGTCTCGGACGGGACACTGCCGATGGACGGCGCCGAGCTCAAGGCCACCATCTCGAAGGGTGTGGCAAGGCTGGACAAGGCCGAGGCCAATTCGGCGAAATACAAGGTCTGGCTGTCCGGCATCGCCTCTTACGGCGGACGCGGGCTGGCGCTTTCGGGGGGTGTCACCCAGGCCGACCCGGCAGCGGCACCGGTCAATGGCCAGCAGGGATCCAACCAGTCGTCATTCTTCGTCGGCGGCACCTGGAGCACGCCGTTCATCTCGCCGATCAGCCGCGGCGTCTCAGGCGAATAGGCGGACCCTTACCGGGACCGCCCTATCCCTCGTTTGACGCAATCAACCGCGCTGCGCGGCCTGTTCGTCGAGCTGGCGCTGCACCTCACGCCGCTTGTTGGCGACCGAAGCGATGATGACGCCTACCGCCACGACGGCGATCAGGATGGTGCAGGCGGCGTTGATTTCCGGCGTCACGCCGAGACGCACCTGGCTGTAGATCTTCATCGGCAGCGTGGTGGCGCCAGGCCCGGAGGTGAAGGAGGCTATCACCAGATCGTCAAGCGACAAGGTGAAGGCCAGCATCCAGCCGGAGACGATGGCCGGCATGATCACCGGCAGCGTGATCTGAAAGAAGGTCTTTACCGGCGTTGCGCCGAGGTCCAAGGCAGCTTCTTCCAGCGAACGATCGAACGACACCAGGCGCGACTGCACGACGACAGCCACGAAGCACATGGTCAAGGTGATGTGAGCAAGCGTCACGGTCAGGAAGCCACGGTCGAGACCGACGGCAACGAACAGCAGCAACAGCGACAGGCCGGTGATGACTTCCGGCATGACCAGCGGCGCAAACACCATGCCGGAAAACAGGATGCGGCCCCTGAAGCGGGTGTAGCGGGTCAAGGTCAGCGCTGCCAGCGTGCCGAGCACCGTTGCCACCGTGGCGGAGATGACCCCCACACGCGCCGTCACCCAGGTGGCGTCCATCAGCCCCTGATTGTGAAACAGTGAGACATACCATTTGGTCGAGAAGCCGCCCCAGACGGTAACCAGCTTCGACTCGTTGAAGGAGAAGACGATGAGCAGCACGATCGGCAGATAGAGAAAGGCAAAGCCCAGCACGACCGAGGTGACGTTGAAGCGGCTCCAGGTGGCGTTCATTTGTCCTGCTCCTGGGCGCGTGCCTGAGCCTGCTGGAAGAGCATGATCGGCACGATCAGGAGCAGCAGCAGGATAACGGCGACGGCAGATGACACCGGCCAGTCACGGTTGGCGAAGAATTCATTCCACAAGGTCTTGCCGATCATCAGCGTCTGCGACCCGCCGAGCAGGTCGGGAATGACGAACTCGCCAACGGCCGGGATGAACACCAGCAGGCAGCCGGCGATGACGCCGGGCAGCGACAGCGGAAAGGTGATCTTCCAGAAGGCGGCTGTCGGCGGGCAGCCGAGATCCTTTGCCGCCTCGATCAGCGAGTAATCCATTTTTTCCAGCGACGAATAGAGCGGCAGCACCATGAATGGCAGATAGGAATAGACGATGCCTATGAAGATCGCCGTGTAGGTGTTGAGGATGATCAGCGGCTGATCGATGATGTTCAGCGACAGCAGCAGTTGATTGAGCAGCCCCTCGGGCTTGAGGATGCCGATCCAGGCGTAGACGCGGATCAGGAACGACGTCCAGAACGGCAGGATCACCAGCATCAGCAAGGTCGGGCGGATCGTCGCCGGCGCGCGCGCCATGCCGTAAGCGATCGGGAAGCCGACGAGCAAGGTCAGTATCGTCGAGATCGCCGCGATGATGACGCTGGTGACATAGGCTTTGAAGTAAAGCGCGTCCTGCGTCAGCCAGACATAATTGTCGAAGCTGAGTTCGCGGAAGCGGGCAACGAATCCGGAAATGCCATCCCTGAAATCGAGCACCGGCGTGTAGGGCGGCATGGCGATCGCCGACTGCGACAGCGAAATCTTGAAGACGATAATGAACGGAATGAAAAAGAAGAACAGCAGCCAGAGATAGGGAACGATGATGACGAGCCGGCTGACGAAGCCGGCACCGAGCCGCGTCGGCAATGGTTTGGCCGCGGCCGATGGACCGGCGTCGGTGATGGCGATGTTGGACATGGCCGCTCCCTACCGCGTCAGCACGACGCCGGCATCCGGCCGGAAGGAGACCCAGGCGCGGTCGTTCCAGGTCAGCGGGTCCTCGGTGACTCGCGCCGCGTTGAGCGCGCTTGCCCTGATCATCTGCCCGTCATCCAGCCGGATGTGGTAGACGGTCATGTCGCCGAGATAGGCAACGTCGTAGACCTCGCCCTCAAGCGCATTGACTGCGTCGGCCGGTTTCTTCGACGACACCTTGATCTTCTCCGGCCTGATGGCGAAGACGATGTCGGAACCGGCCTTTGTATCGGTGCTGTTTTCGACGACGATCTGGGCCCCTGTCGCGCCGGTGATGCGCGTGGTGTTTGCCGCACGCTCGGCGACCTTGCCCTCGAACATGTTCACATTGCCGACGAAGTGGGCAACGAAGCGCGAACTGGGGGCTTCATAGACTTCCGCCGGCGTCGCCACCTGCATCACCTCGCCCTTGTCGATGATGGCGATGCGGTCGGCCATGGTCATCGCCTCTTCCTGGTCGTGGGTGACGACGACGAAAGTGAGCCCGAGATTTTGCTGCAGGTCGATCAGCTCGAACTGCGTTTCCTCGCGCAGCTTCTTGTCGAGCGCGCCGAGCGGTTCGTCGAGCAGCAGCACTTTCGGCCGCTTGGCGACCGAGCGGGCGAGTGCGACGCGCTGGCGCTGCCCGCCGGAGAGTTGGTGCGGCTTGCGCTTGGCGAACTGCTCGAGCTTGACCAGCTTCAGCATCTCGGCGACGCGCTTTTCGATATCCGGCGCCGGCATGCCTTCCTGCTTGAGGCCGAAGGCAATGTTCTTTTCCACGCTCATATGCGGGAACAGCGCATAGGACTGGAACATCATGTTGACCGGGCGGCGATAGGGCGGGATGCCGCGCAAATCCTGGCCGTCGAGAAGGATACGGCCGGCGGTGGGCTCCTCGAAGCCGGCAAGCATCCGCAGCAACGTCGACTTTCCGCAGCCCGACGCGCCGAGCAGGGCGAAGAACTCGCGCTCGAAAATGGTCAGCGACAGATTGTTGACGGCGGTGAAGTCACCGAACTTCTTGCTGACATTCTCGAATTGAATATATGGCTTGGCGTTCGGGTCGTTCCATGGCGCGAAATCCCTGCGGATGCTGCCAAGCGATTTCATGTCCCACTCCGTCCTATTTTTTTGCTTCTTGCCCCAGAGAAGAATGGTCCCGGCAGGTGGCTGCCGGGACCATGTCGCATTGCTTACTGGCCGGTGACGATCTTGGTCCAGCTGCGCGTGATCAGGCGCTGGGTCTTGGGATCGTAGGGCTGGACCGTATAGAGCTTTTTCAAGGTCTCGGCGTCCGGATAGACCGCCGGATCATCCAGCAGTGCCTTGTCGACGAACTGCTGCGAAGCCTTGTTGCCGTTGGCGTACAGCACATAGTTGGACGACTTGGCGATCACTTCCGGCTTCATCATGTAGTTGAGAAATTCGAGTGCCTCGGCGGCATGCGGCGCATCGGCGGGAATCGCCATCTGGTCGAACCACATCTGGGCGCCTTCCTTGGGCACGGAATAGCCGATCTCGACGCCTTGCTTGGCCTCGACCGCGCGGTTGCGCGCCTGGAAGACGTCACCCGACCAGCCGACCGCCAAACAGATATCGCCGTTGGCGAGCGCGTTGATGTATTCGGACGAATGGAATTTGCGGATATACGGCCGCACCTTCAGCAACGTCTCCTCGGCCTTGGCGATGTCGTCAGGTGAGGTGCTGTTCGGATCGAGGCCGAGATATTTGAGCGCCGCCGGGATGATGTCGGCCGGCGAGTCCAGCACATAGACGCCGCAGTCCTTCAGCTTGGCCAGGCTGTCGGGATTGAAGAACACATCCCAGCTGTCGATCTTGTCGGTGCCGAGTGCAGCCTTCACCTTCTTGATGTTGTAGCCGATGCCGACCGTGCCCCACATGTAGTTGATCGAATATTCGTTGCCCGGATCGTATTTGGCGGTGCGCTCCGAAACCGTGTCCCACATGTTGGAAATGTTGGGCAGTTTCGACTTGTCGAGCTTCTGGAACACGCCGGCCTGGATCTGGCGGGCCAGGAAGTTGCCGCTGGGCACGACGACGTCATAGCCGCTGCCGCCGGCAAGCAGCTTGGTTTCGAGGATTTCATTGGAATCGAAGGTGTCGTAGACGACCTTGATGCCGGTCTCCTTGGTGAAGTCGTCAATGATCGAACTGTCGATGTAATCCGACCAGTTGAAGACGTTGACGACGCGATCCTCGGCATGGCCGCCAACGGCGAAAAGCGTCAGAAATGCCGAGGTTGCCGAAAGCCAGAGCGCTTTGCGGATCATGCTGTTCTCCTTTGATGAGTGTTCCTTCGCCAAGTCGTCGCTGTTCGAGCGCGATTGGGCATTTGCTTCAGAGTATTGAGCTTTCCGGGCAGCCACAAGCATGAACTGCCAGCGCCGTCCGGGCGGTTCGACGAGCGGCAGATGATGGCTCTGTGTGCCCGCATGGCGGGCGCGCTGACGCCGTCAGAGGCTTTCGCCGCGGCGCTGGCAGGGATACGACGCTGTGGTCCGGTCTTGGTCCGACCGGCGGGGACACTTGGCAAGATAAGCCTGTCTTGTTGTTGCCGTGCCCCAGCCTGCCCGTGCCGCAGCAAGGTTGTCAATGGCCCGCGCGGGGCAAGCCCGGTCCATATGGCGTGCGGCTTCGTTAATTAGGAAAGACGAGCCTAATAGGGAGAGACGTTGTCAACCAAGGGAAAGGCGGTCAATTAGGCGATGGCAGGCCGCTGGTCCCCGGCCGTGCAGCCTCGCCTGGCGCTTGAATTCAAGCCCGATATGGAGGAGCAGCGCGGCGACCACCACCGCGCCGCCGATGATGGTGCGCACCGAGGGCACCTCGCCATGGACGAGCCAGACCCAGATCGGTCCGAGGATCGGCTCGAACGTGCCGAGGAGTGCTGCGATCGCCGCCGGAACCAGCCTCGCGCCGGTGGCGAAGAAGGCAAGGCCCAGCCCGAGATTGATGACGCCGAAGGCAAACAGGAAAGCCATGTCGTGGGCCGACGTGGCAAACTGCGTGGCTTGCGATGCGGCGAAAGCCGCTGCCAGCATCGTGCCGAGGCACGTCGCCGGCGTCATGCGCACATGGGCGAAGCGCCGGGTGATGACAGTGGCGATCGAGAACATGACGGCGATCAGCAGCGACAGCCCGTCACCGATGGGCGATACGGCGCCGTCGAGCGATTCCGACACCATGATGGCGACGCCGGCGATGACGGCGGCGATCGCCACCCAGGTCGCGACGGCGACGCGTTCGCGAAACAGCACCCAGGCAAGCAATGCCGCCAGCAGCGGCACACCGGCCTGCATCAACAGGATATTGGCAACGGTGGTGTAGGCGAGCGCGACAACGAAGCACGTCGACGCCGTGGCGAAACAGACGGCCACGGCAAGGCCGGGCAGGCCCATGTCGCGAAACAGCCGCAACATGCCGCGCCAGCCGTCGCGCCAGGCCATGAAGCAAATCAGGAACACAGCCGCCCACAGCGATCGCCAGAACACCACGGTCCAACTGTCAGCGGTGTCGATGAAGCGGGCGATGGTGCCGCCAAAGCTCCACATCAGCGCCGACAGGAACACCAGCAGCAAGCCGACCCGCTCTTCGCGCGGCGAGACGATCGGCGGTGCGGCGATTGGAGAAGATGCGGTATCGGTCATGGGGTGCGACTGTCGGCTATCTCGGGGCGGCATGATGCACAATGGACGACAGAAACGTGCCGTATTCGCCTAGCGCATAGGCTACCGCCGGACGTGATCCAGCCCGGCATTCCCTTTGGCGCACCGCCAACCGGCAGCCATACGGGCAAACACCGCCGTTTCTAGGACGTGCCCTTGTTGCCGCGGATAAAGCGCCAAAGACCGGCCAACGGTACCAGCAGCAGAATGCCGAACTTTTTCAGGGCGATGACCGCGACCGCAATCAGGCCGGCCTTTGCCGCGAGTTTTCCGGCGATGAGGCCGCCAATGCCAACCGCGGCGACCGTGTCGGTGCCGGGCAGAAAATCGGTGTATTTCTTGCCGGTGTTGAAGTCCGCCACGCCCAGCACTTCGTCCAGGCTCTGCTTGATCTCCGGCAATTGTTCAACCGTAGCGATGTAGCTCATCACGAAGACGCCTTCCCGGCCGAGGAAACGGACGTCGTAATTGAGCGTGTGGACGGTATCGTCTCCGAACTGCAGTTCCTTGGCCCAGTGCAGCCGCTTGTGGACGAAATCATAGACCGGCGGCGAGGCCCAGCCGATTAGCTTGATCGGGGGAAAGCCGTCCTTTACCCGCTGATCGTTGGCCGACAATGTGTCCGCCTGCATGCTGCTCAGCAGTTCGGTGTAGTCGATGGATGCGGCGTCGGCGTCATCGACATGGCCGATCTTTTCATAGCGCAATTCGATGCCCCAACCCTTGCCGGCGATGGGCTCGTACTTGGCCGGGAAGATCATGCCGATTGCTTCGGACGCGGTATCAGGCGGATTGCCCCAGGCCTCGGTCAGGACGGACGTCGCGTCCTTCTTGCCCAGAAAATAGAACTTGTCCTTGAGATCGAGATGGATGCCTTCGGGAAGGTCGACCGCGCCGGTCTTTGGATCGATCTTGTCCAGGAATGCCTTGCCGTCGTCACTATACTGTTGATAGTCCTTGAAGAATTCCGAGGATTTTTCTGCCAGAACAGGCCCCGCCAAAAGGGCAAGCGCCACGCCAAGCCACAAAGCTTTCCTGTTCATAAGCCGTCCCCCCTTGGCTGCCCTGCAGCTCACCTTCGATAGCGCAGCGCCGATGCTTAATCAATATTTGGTTCGGCGATGGTTCGGGCCGCGCTCTATTGCTTTAGCGCAAACAGCTGCAGTCTTCCGCGACCTCCAGCCCGAGAAGCATCACTGGAAATCGAAGGCGCTCAGGCCCGTCACCATCTCGTCGAGGCCCAGCGGACGGGTCACCGGCGGCTCGGCGCGGGCGAGGCAGCCGATGCGTTCGCACAGCCGGCAAGCGGGACCGACCAGCGTGGCGGCGCCCTGTCCGGCCTTTGCCGGCAGCCCGGCGCCATAGACGATCTCGTCGCGAAAGCCGATATCGCAGCCCAACAGCAGCGCGGTGCGGCGCGGACGCTCGGAGAACGAACCCTGCGGCCCCTCGAGCGTGCGTGCGATGCAGAGGAACTCGGCGCCGTCGGGCATTTCAACCGCCTCGACCAGGATTTGGCCAGGCGAAGCGAAAGCGGCATGGACCGGCAGTTTCGGGCAGCCGCCGCCAAAGCGGCTTTGCGGAAAGCCCTGGCCACCGGCCTTGCGGAAGCGGTTACCGGCATTGTCGACCTCGAGCATGAAGAACGGGACCCCGGACAAGCCAGGACGCTGCAGCATGGTCAGGCGGTTCGCCGCCTGTTCGAAGGAGACGCCGAAACGCGAGCGCAGCACATCGATGTCGTAACAAGCCCGCACGGCGGCGGCATGAAAGGCCTGATAGGGCATCATCAAGGCATGGGCGGCGTAGCGGCCGAACTCGAAGCGGGCGAGCCGGCGGGCTTCGTCCGTACCGAGCTTCAGCGCCTGAATTTCGCCGGCGACAGCGACCGTCATGCGGATCAGGCAGGCCTCCATGGCGACTTCGCGCAACTGGTCGAACGGCGACAGCCGCTCCGATAGAAAAAGACGCTGCGAATGACGGTCATAACGGCGGCGCCAGTTCGGCATGGTGGCCACCGGCAGCACCTTGACGACGATGCCATACTCGCGCTTCAGCCACGCCTTCAGCGCGCCGAACAGATCGTCGCCGGGGTCGAGCACCGAGGTGAAGGCCTCGGCCTCCTCCTCGAGTGCTGCAAAATGGTTCGGCCGGCGCTCGAAAATCTCGTGCACTTCGTCGATCGGCAGCCGCGCACCGGACAGCGCCGTGGCGCGGCCCTCGCGCGCCAGAAGCTCGTTGAGATCGGACAGCCGCTCGACCTGCTCGCGGTAAGCGCGAAACAGTTTTATCATCGCAGCCGATGCGTTGGGGGCGGCCTCGGCCAGTTCGATCAGTTCCTGGTCCCCCGGCAATTCACCGGCAAGCAGCGGGTCGCCGAAGACTTCCTTCAAGGCCGAGATCGACCCTCTCGCCTCACCCTGCAATTCATGCGGGTCGACCTTGTAGACAGAGGCCAGCTTTAGGATCAGCTGCACCGTCAGCGGCCGCTGGTTGCGCTCGATCAGGTTGAGATAGGACGGCGAGATGCCGAGCCCCTCTGCCATCGCTGTCTGGGTCAGGCCTTTGGCGATGCGGATGCGGCGGATGCGCGGCCCGGCAAAGATCTTCTGGTCGGCCATCGGCTTTCCTTGACAGGAAATTTACACGACTTGCGAGCGATGAACGGCGCACCATCTTTTTACAATCATGACAGATTTACAGCGGCAGGCAGTCAAACACAACACAGGTTTTCTCTTATTTTCTACCGGAAATAGCGGTTTTCCTCGCTCTCGTCGCGGCGCAATGTAAATGATGTCACACACAGACGACGCACACTATCCCAGGGCGCGGCGTTTCAAGACACTGGCATCGATTGATCTGGAGTGACCAATGACTGATTTTTACAATCTTGTCCCATCCGCGCCCGAAGGCCGCTTCGACGGCATCGAACGACCCTATTCGCCGGACGATGTGAAGCGGCTGCGCGGGTCGGTCCAGATACGCCAGAGTCTTGCCGAAATGGGCGCCAACCGGCTGTGGAAGCTCATCCACGAGGAAGACTTCGTCAATGCACTCGGCGCCATGTCGGGCAACCAGGCGATGCAGCAGGTGCGTGCCGGGCTGAAGGCAATCTATCTCTCGGGCTGGCAGGTAGCCGCCGACGCCAACACCGCGTCGGCCATGTATCCGGACCAGTCGCTCTATCCCGCCAATGCGGCGCCCGAACTGGTCAAGCGCATCAACCGCACGCTGCAGCGCGCCGATCAGATCGAGACCTCGGAAGGCAACGGCCTGTCGATCGACACCTGGTTCGCGCCGATCGTCGCCGATGCCGAGGCCGGCTTCGGCGGACCGCTCAACGCCTTCGAGATCATGAAGGCGTTCATCGAGGCCGGCGCTGCCGGCGTCCACTATGAGGACCAGCTGGCCTCTGAGAAGAAGTGCGGCCATCTCGGCGGCAAAGTGCTGATCCCGACCGCCGCGCATATCCGCAACCTCAACGCGGCGCGTCTGGCGGCCGACGTGATGGGCACGCCGACGCTAGTCGTGGCACGCACCGATGCGGAAGCGGCAAAGCTTCTGACCTCCGACATTGACGAGCGCGACCAGCCTTTCGTCGACTACGATGCCGGCCGCACGGTTGAAGGCTTCTACCAGGTCAGGAACGGCATCGAACCGTGCATCGCGCGCGCCGTTGCCTATGCGCCGCATGCCGACCTGATCTGGTGCGAAACATCCAAGCCCGATCTGGCGCAGGCCAAGAAATTCGCCGAAGGCGTGCGCAGGCATCATCCGGGCAAGCTGCTCGCCTATAATTGCTCGCCGTCGTTCAACTGGAAGAAGAACCTCGACGACGCGACGATCGCCAAGTTCCAGCGCGAGCTCGGCGCCATGGGCTACAAGTTCCAGTTCATCACGTTGGCCGGGTTCCACCAGCTCAACTTCGGCATGTTCGAGCTGGCCCGCGGCTACAAGGCGCGGCAGATGGCCGCCTATTCCGAGCTGCAGGAAGCCGAGTTCGCGGCCGAAGTCCACGGCTACACCGCGACCAAGCACCAGCGCGAGGTCGGCACCGGCTATTTCGACGCCGTCTCAATGGCGATCAGCGGCGGCCAGTCCTCGACCGCCGCCATGCATGAATCGACTGAGCACGCCCAGTTCAAGCCGGCAGCGGAATGAACCGGTCGACATACCAACAGAGGAAACGCCCGAAGGGCAAGGGAGAAGAAAATGGCATCCATAAGCCGCGTCAAGGAACGTGCAGAAGAGCAGTCCACCACGATGAGTGTCGACCAACAGGCGACCATCCGCATGCTGGCCAACGACCTGCACCGGCTCAATCAATCGGTGATGAAGGCAGTGGAGGCCGGCGTCTCGGTGGAACTGGTGCGCTCGGCCCGGCATCATGGCGGCGACGGCAATTGGGGCGACCTGCTGATCCCGGTGATCGTCACGCAGAAGAGTCACGGCTGATCTTTCCCTTACGGAAGCTTTGTGCTTGTGGAATCTATGGGCCCCGCCGTTCACTGGCCGATTTCAACGTCACCCGCGGGTTTTCAGCGCGGGTGACTTTCGCTTTTGAGCGTAAACTTAACTACAGTTCGAAAACAGACCTTGTCTCCGGGGTTTATATTTCCAGCTATATTTCGCAGGTCCGTCATTTCAGCTTGACATGGCGGGCGATCTCACGCCAATTGGCTCTCGGATTTCAACCCTGCATTGAAGCAGCGCCGAGTGCCCGCCCCGCCCATGTGCCCTGTGAACCGCGAGACCGACACCGCCAAACATCTGAATTCGTCAAGCAGGGACGCGAACTCCGAGATATCAACGGATTTCTCCCACGTGCTGGTCGTTGGAAGATCGCCGATTAACCGGGTGGTGGTGTCGAAGATCGTCGAGAAGTCCGGACTGAAGCCGATCTCCGAGTCGCCCGAAATGGCGGCAAAGACATTGCGAACCCTCATTCCGGGCGCCGTCGTTCTCGATGGCGGCCCCGACAACGAGGACTGCCGCGCGCTGATGGCGGCCATCGACGCCTTGCGGCGGACATCTGGGCGGTCGCTCCCCAAGGTGATCCTGCTTTCAACCAAGACCGGCACGCCCGACAGCCTGGGCCTGTCGAGCGTGGTCGATGTGGTGGTAACCAAGCCGATCACCACCGAAAGGCTGCAGCCGGTGGTCGACCGGCTGATCAGTCTCGGGCGCGGCTGATCGCAATCCGCCCGAACGCGTGCGGGGCGGTCAGCCTTCCTTGCCGATGCTCTCGATCAAAGCCGGCAGTTCGCCAAGATCGACAAGCTGACGAAAACGCGGTGCCTCGACCGGCGGCTCGACGTGTTCGAGCACCCAGGTCAGCTCGTGCGGCACATACACACCCCAGCTGCCGGCCTCGATGGCCGGCACCACGTCCGACTTGAGCGAATTGCCGACCATCATGCTGGTCTGCGGGCTGCCGTGGCGGCCAAAGATCCTGGCATAGGTGGCGGCGCTCTTGTCGCTGACGATCTCGACGGCATCGAACAGGTCGCCAAGGCCGGACGCCGCCAGCTTGCGCTCCTGGTCGAACAGATCGCCCTTGGTGATCAGCACCAGATGGTAGGCGCCGGCGAGCCTTTCCACGGTCTCACGCGCATGCGGCAAAGCCTCGACCGGATGTCCCAGCATGTCGCGGCCGGCGGCAAGGATTTCGGCGATGGTCGACCCCGGCACACGGCCCTCGGTCACTTCTATTGCCGTCTCGATCATCGACAAGGTAAAGCCCTTGATGCCGAAGCCGTAGACGGCAAGGTTGCGCTTCTCGGCCTCCAGCAGCCGTGCCGAAATGTGCTCGGCCTCCCCATGGTCGGCGAGCAGGGTTGCAAAATGCTTCTCGGTCAGGCGGAAGAACTGTTCGTTCTGCCATAGGGTATCGTCGGCGTCGAAGCCGATAGTGGTCAGGGGCATGGTCGACTGTCCCGTTCAAGTGAAGGCAATGATGTAGACGTTGTCGCCGCACACTGCTAGCTACGGCAAGGGAATGGTGGGAAGCAATGCCGGAATTGGGCGCCTGGAAGCGTGAACTGGAGCAAATTGTGGGCTCCTTGCCAGGGCGTACTCCGACTGAACTCATAAATGCCATCCGAGATCTTGGCATCGCCATGGGACACGATACCGGCGAGGCGTTGCTTGAAACCTACCCGGAGATCCTTTCGTACCGACCGGCGCTGACCGCCGCATTCGGCAAGATGGTGCAGGAGCAAGATACCGCCGAGATCAGGCACATGCTGGATCAGGATCTGAGCGGTCCGGCATCCTTCGGGCAGATCGCAGCGGGAAAAACAAGCATCGGCGTGCTGTCATCCAGGGATGCGTATAATCGCCTGAACGAAGTCTTCGATCACGTCGATTTCGGCAGCTGCTGCCGCGCTGTCATGGTCGGCTGCGGAGGGCGTCCGTTTACGATGTTCCGCATACACGACCAGACTGTCGTCCCCGAAATCATCGGTCTCGATATTGTGCCTGAAGCGGTCGAAACGGCAAACAGGCTTGCGGCCAAGCTCGGCTATGTGCGGATGCGGGCCGAGCTTTGCGACGGCCGCGACTATGACTATGGCGAGGCGCAGGTCGTTTACGTCGCCAGCATGGTATCGCCCAAGGCAGCGGTGGTTTCTCGCATAGCCGATACCGCGCCTCAAGGTGTGCAGATCGTCTTGTGGGAGCCGGTCTCGCTTGGCAGGCTGTGGGTGGAAAGCGTAGAAAGAACGCTTGATCCCCGGCTTGCGGTTACCGGCCGCACGAGCATCCATCGAAATATGACGCGGGACGTGTTCGTTGCACGCGGGAGTGTTCCCAGGCCAGCAAGCTGATCATGCCAGGGCTGCGGATGAGCGACCGCGTGCTGCTTACCCTGGTACAGGCATGGTGCCTTGTCCGCCATCCGATGATTTGCGCCCGCACCTTCAATCATAGCGGCGTGCTGCCCGATCCGGCAAGGCCCGCTTCCTATGCAGACAAGTTCCTGTGGCGCAAGATTTTCGACCACAATCCCTTCTTCACCACGGCTTGCGACAAGCTCGCCTCGAAAGCCTACGCTCTGTCCACCTGTCCAGAACTCAAGACGGCTGCGGTTCTGTGGTCCGGATATGACGCGGCAGAACTTCCGGCGGAGCTGCTCACCGGCAATGTCATGGTGAAGGCCAATCATGGCTGCCGCTGGAACATGATGGTGCGCAACGGTGAGGTAGACAGAGCTAGGCTGCGCCGGCGTACGGCACGCTGGATGCGCCACCGCTACGGCAGGAAGCTCGGCGAATGGGGCTACAAGCACGCCAGCAGGCGCATCCTCGTGGAAGAGATGCTCCTCGAGGACGGTCAGCCCGTTGCTTTGGAGTACAAATTCCACGTGTCTAACGGGACGACGGCCTATGTCTATGCCGCGCGTCGGGATGAACACGGCAACGAACAGAAATGTCATTTCGACCGTGACGGAACCTACGCGCCGCCACCGCCAGGCAGCGGCCCCCAGTGGATCCGGATCGACCTGCCGGCATCCTTCCCGCGCATGCTTGCCATCGCCGAGCGGCTGACCGCGCCGTTCGATCACATGCGATGCGATTTCTACGAAATCGAAGGCGCGATCTTCTTTTCCGAATTCTCGGTCTATCCGCTATCCGGCAAAGGCATCATCAACACAAGGCTCAGGGATCTGTGCGCAGACAGCTGGAACCTCAGCCAATCCTGGTTCCTGACCGCGCCGCAAAGCGGATGGCGCAGGCGCTATGCCGGTGCCTTGCGCAGATGGCAGGGCGCAAATGCGCCGCCCGGCAAGGCCGTCTGACATAGGCCGTTCAGCCTCGTTGCCGCACCTATCGGGCCGGCTCCCCTTCCCTTCCATCACCGGCAACAGCTATACTGTGATAATTGCAACCCAAACTGGTGAATGATGCCGCCTGCGAAAAAGGAAGTCCGTCCGTCGACCCGCGGAGGACGCGTCCGAACGCCTGCCTTCGTGAAAAATCAACGCGGCGTGAAGAACTGGAAGGAAGTCAGCGCCTGGCTGGAATGGCGCGGCATCGAAGACATAGAATGCATCACGCCTGATCAGGCTGGCGTCGCGCGCGGCAAGATGATGCCGTCGAAGAAATTCACTTCCAACACCTCGCTGGCGCTGCCATCGGCAGTGTTCATGACGACGATTTCGGGCGGCTATCCCGAGGACGGCAACGGTTTCCACTATCCGGAGGATGATGGCGACCTGAAGCTGATGCCGGATCTGTCGACGTTGACCGTGGTGCCGTGGGAAGAAGACCCGACGGCCGCCGTCATCTGCGACCTCGTCCATCAGGATGGCCGTTCGGTCGAGTTCACGCCGCGCAACGTCCTGAAGCGCGTGGTAGCAGCCTATGACAAGCGCGGGCTGAAGCCGGTGGTGGCGCCCGAGATCGAATTCTACCTGGTGCGCAAGAACCCCGACCCGGATTACCCATTGACGCCACCAGTCGGGCGTTCCGGGCGGCCAATCGGCGGCGGAGCGGGCTATTCGATCGCCGGCGTCAACGAGTTCGACGAACTGATCGACGACATCTACCATTTCTCCGAAAGTCAGGGCCTGGAGATCGACACGCTGATCCACGAGGAAGGCGCCGGCCAGCTCGAGATCAATCTGCGTCACGGCGATCCGGTCGAGCTCGCCGACCAGGTGTTCATGTTCAAACGCACCATTCGCGAGGCAGCGCTGAAGCATGAGATCTATGCCACCTTCATGGCCAAGCCGATCCAGGGCCAGCCAGGTTCTGCCATGCACATCCACCAGTCGATCATCGACAAGAAGACCGGGCTGAATATCTTTTCGGCGAAGGACGGCTCGGAAACCGACGACTTCTTCCATTTCATCGGCGGCATGCAGAAGCATGTGCCGAACGCGCTGGTGATGTTTGCCCCTTACGTCAATTCCTACCGCCGGCTGACGCAGTCGGCCTCGGCGCCGGTCAACAACAAATGGGGCTATGACAACCGCACCACGGCGTTCCGCGTGCCGCGCTCGGATCCGGCGGCGCGGCGTGTCGAAAACCGCATCCCGTCTTCCGACGCCAACCCCTATCTGGCGCTGGCGGCCTCACTTGCCTGCGGGCTGATCGGCATCACCAACAAGATCAAGGCCGAGCCTCCGGTGCTGACCACCGCAAACGCCGATGAGATCGACCTGCCACGCGGCCTGCTCGAAGCCGTCGACCTTTTCGAAGGCGACGAGGAACTATGCGCTCTTCTGGGCAAGTCCTTCGCCGCAACCTATGCAGCGATCAAGCGGGCGGAGTTCGAGACCTTCATGGAAGTGATCAGCCCGTGGGAGCGGGAGTATCTGTTGCTCAACGTGTGAGCGGCGACTTCGTCGTGTGAATGGTGAATAGTGAATGGTGAGTAGTTTCATATTGGATGGATGAGCGCAGACGTCGTGCGTCTCGCAGCCATTCACCATTCACCATTCACCATTCACCATTGGCTGGTGTCCCCATGCCTTACCAATCACCTATCTCCCCCGGTCGCTCCTGGTACGAAGACACAGCCGGACCACGCCCTGAGTACCCTGCCCTGGACGGCGGCCGCAGCTGCGACGTCGTCGTCGTCGGCGGTGGCTTCACCGGGCTGTCGGCGGCCGCTCATTTGGCGAAGGCGGGAGCCGACGTCGTTCTGATCGAGGCGCATCGCTTCGGCGACGGCGCTTCAGGGCGCAATGGCGGCCAGCTCGGCACGGGCCAGCGCGCCTGGGCCGAAGAGATGGAGGCCGAATACGGCTTCTCCCGCGCCAAGGCGCTGTTCGACCTTGCCGAAGAGGCGAAAGCGCACCTGCTCGAATTCGCCGCCGTCAACCAGATCGACATCGACTATATGCCCGGCCAGTTGTCCGTGGCGCACAAGCCGCGTTATCTCAACGACTACAAGGCGCATGCCGAGATCATGGCCAGCCGCTTCAACTATCCGCATATCGCCTTCATGGATGCAAGGGAAACGGCCGAACGGCTGGGCTCCATACGCTACTTCGGCGGCACCCGCGACACCGGCACCGGACACATCCACCCGATGAAGCTGGTGATCGGCACGGCAAAGGTCGCGGCAGCGGCCGGCGCGCACCTGTTCGAGCAGACACTATCGACCGGTGTTACCTCCAGCGGCGGCAAGGTCAGGGTGACGACTTCGAGAGGCACCATCACCGCCCAGAAATGCCTGATCGGTGTAAATGCCTATGGCGGCACGCTCGAGCCGGTGAGTGCCGCGCACATCATGCCCATCGGTTCCTTCATCGGCGCGACGGTGCCGCTGGGCGTGGATTCGAAAGTGCTGCCGGGCGGCGAGGCGGTCGACGATTCGCGTTTCGTCGTGCGTTATTTCCGCAAATCCAGGGATGGAAGGCTGCTGTTCGGCGGGCGCGAGGTCTATGGCGTCAACGATCCGACGGACATCCATGTCCATATCCGCCGGCAGATAGCCGAGCTTTATCCGGAGCTGCGAGATGTCGAGATCACCCATGGCTGGGGCGGCTATGTCGGCATCACCATGCCCAGGAAACCGTTCGTGCGCGAGGTGATGCCCAATGTGATCTCGGCCGGAGGCTATTCCGGCCACGGCGTGATGCTGTCGAACTTCTTCGGCAAGCTCTATGCCCAGGCCGTCGCCGGCAACCGCGACAGACTGAAGCTGATCGAGGACCTGAACATCCCGGCTTTTCCCGGCGGCCGGCGATTTAGAACGCCATTATTGTTCTTGGCACTGAACTGGTTTGCCCTGAGGGACCGAATATAGGGAAAGTATCTCACATCAGCCGTGGCTGGTACTGAGCTGATTCTATTGAGCTGTTGGTTGCCGCAGCGAGACGTTGCAGAATCCTTAACAAGAGCGCACAATTCCCCTGAAGGCGCACTGATGCCACAATCAAGGGCAAAGGATGCCGGTTCTGGGCGATTGAACGGGGATTTCTGCGGGCCTGCCCGCTTTGTTGTTGGGACCGATGCCGATCGAATGCCGGGCTGCCGGCGCCGATCGAAAGAACACCGGCTCATCTTTTGGAGGTGGCAAGAGTGAACGAGCCCTTCAGTTTCGGCGCGCCGGAACGTCGGCGCTTCGCCATGCAATTCGGTTATGACATGCGGCCCTCCTTCTGGCAGGGGGTGCGCACGAATTCGCATCTGGTGATCGCCGCGGTCGGCACCGCAGCGCTGCTTGGCGTGGCAGGCATAGCGCTTTGGCTGGCGTTGCCGGCCAACGACCGGCAAGCAGTCGCCAGCACACAGCAGAACGTTCCGACTTTTCCGGTCAAGACGACCAAGATTGCCCCGGTCGCGGCCACGGCTGCCGCGGTAGCGGCGCCACAAGCCGCGCGCAAGGGCGATGCGGTTTCATCGACGGTCGCTGCCGGTGGGGCTGCCATGCCGCCGCTGTCGGCCAACGACCCGCGCTGGACTGCGGCGCAATCCAACAGGGACCCTGCTGCGAAGCCGCCCGATCAGGCGCCTACCGAGCAGGCTGCCGCCAAACCGTCCGATGCCGCGGCATTCGAAGAACCGGCGGCGCAGGGCGACGCCACGACGCAGCTGTCAAAGGTCGCTGCTGCCGCCAATGACGACGACGCGGAAACCGCCGCCATACCGACGCCAAAACCGCAACTTCCAGACGAGCAATCTTCCGCCGCAACGAACGATACCCAGGCCAAGGCCAAGCCACAGAAGGTGGCTGCTGCAGCCGGCACCGGACGCATCCTCAGGACAGTGACAATGCGCAGCGGTCCGCAGAAAAACGCCGCCGCCATCGGCACCGTGCCCGCCAAGTCATCGGTGCAGGTGATGAGTTGCAAGAAATGGTGCCAGATCGTCTACAACGGCAAGCGCGGCTGGATCTACAAGAGCTACATCAAGACCGGAGCTTGAGACACAGACGAAGCCGCCAGATCTGGTCAGCCGCCGAGCAGCCATCTGAAACGGTGTCTTCTGCGAGCAAGTTGGCGCTTCACCAGGAAATCCCGGTGTTCCTCGAACGGCACTTCATAGAGGCCGCACATTTGGCAGCTTTCTGACCGGCCGCATAGCGGGGTCCAGCATTTCACATCGTGCGTCCAGGCGAGCGCGATCCTTTCCAGATGAAGGTTGGACGAACTTTTCAGCAGAATCAGTTCTCCTGGGACCGCGGTCTGTTTGATGTGATCCGAAACTTCCTTGGGACTGCGAAGCTCAATGAACCGGCCGCTGTCGCGGTCGGCCTGGCTGGCGCGCGAGCGATGCGCATTGTCGCCCGTGTAGATGACCTCATCGGCGATTTCGCGAGCGATCTTGTACGCACTGCCGTATTTCCTCGACGAGCCGGCGTAGTCGGATATCTGCCCAAGCACAATGCGCTTGCGAGCGGCCTTGGCCTTTGCAATCATCTCCAGAGCAATGTTGAGCGAATGCCAGGGCGCTTTGGCCGTATCGACCAGGAATTTCGGACCCGCGGATACCTCTTGCACCGTAGAGCGGTTGGGCAGTGGTGCAAACGATGCCGTTCTTGCTACGACTTGCTCTGGCGGGACGCCAAGTTCCAAGGCGGCGGCCATGGCCGCTGCAGTCGGCAGCCAGAATTGCTCGCCGGGAAAAGGCGCTTGAATATTCAGGCTGCCACCGCGCCAATGAAGGGTGAACCGCAGCAATTCCGGATACGCGGCATGCACGTCACTCACGCGGTAGTCTGCCTCGCCGGACTGGCCGAAGGTCGCAATCCGGCATTTCGCGCCAGACGCCATGCCGATCACCAGTGGGTCATCGCAATTGAGAACCGCAAGTCCATCGGGTTGGAGTGCCTCGACCAGCGTCCGCTTCTCTCCCGCCACAGCTTCCAGAGTCCTGAACTTGCCGAAATGCTCCAGACGGATCATCGTAACCACCGCCACACTCGGCTTCAGCATCTGCGCCATGGCGCTGATCGTGCCGAAGTCGGAAGCGCCGGCTTCGAAAACGACGTAATCGACTTTGCCGGCCTTCCTCAGGCGCTTGTAAAGCGTTCGGATGAGCGCAGGCATTGTATTGGCCTGGGCCTGTAGATGCACCTTGCCTTGGGCGCCCAGTATGTGTGCAAGCAGGCTGGTGGATGTGGATTTACCGGAGCTGCCGGTAATGCCGATGAACGTCGCCTTGTGACGCGCCCGCACCCAGCGCGCCTGCAGCCGTCGCAGCGCCCAGCCCAAGTCCTTGCGAATTTTCAGCGATTCCAGTTTCACACCCCGCCAGCTTTTAGCCCAGCCTAATATGCGTCGTGCCAAGTTCCAGAGTCAAACGGGCGCTGGCGTGCTTGAGCCAAAGAGTTCTAGCGACCGAGGAGCCGCAGCAGTCTGTGCTTGCGGCGCTTCGATTTTCTCTGCGCCACAAACTCACGGTGCTGCTCAAACGGCACTTCATAGAGGCCGCATTGCTCGCATCCCTCGGTTTTGCCGCATACCGAAACCCAGCACTCGACGTTGTGGGTCCAGGCAAGTGCGACACGCTCGAGGTGCAGATTGGACGAGCTCTTGAGCAGGATCAACTCGTCAGGCTGCGCGGTTTGGGCGATGTAGTCCGACACTTCCCTCGCCGTGCGCAATTCGATGAAGCGGCCGCTGTCGCGATCTGCCTGGTTCGCCTTGGAGCGATGGGCATGATCGCCGGCATAAATCACCTGGTCTGCAATCTCGCGCGCGCTGCTGTAAGCTTGGGCATATCTGTTATTCGAGCCGGAAAAATCCGATAGCTGGCCAAGAACGATACGTTTTCGCCCAAATGTCGATCCGGCTACCATGTCGAAGGCAAGGCTCAGCGAATGCCAGGGCGCCTTTGCGGCATCCACGATGAAGTGGGGGCCACCCGCGGGGACGAGCACCTGGCCGCGATTTTCCAGAGGCTGGAACGTCGCGATCCTGTGCTTGACCATCTGCGCAGGCACGCCCAGCTCAAGAGCGGTTGCCACCGCCGCTGAAGTCGGCAGCCAGAAATGCTCGCCGGGGAACGACGTCTCGATATCGAGCACACCGCCGCGCCAGTGGAGCGAGAACCGCAACGGCTTGGGATAGGAGGCCTCGATATCGCTGACGCGATAATCCGCCTGCTCCGATGTGCCGAATGTGACGGAACGGCAATAGCTCGCCGAGGCCATGCCCATCACAAGAGGGTCATCGGCATTGAGCATCGCGAAGCCGCCCGGCTCCAGCGCCGCGACCAGGGCGCTCTTTTCTCGAGCGACGTTTTCCACAGTCTTGAAACTGGCCCGATGCTCCAGCCGGACCATTGTGACAACAGCCACGTCGGGGCGAAGCAATTCGGCCATGGGCTTCATTGTATCCGGGCCGAATGCAGCAGCCTCGAAGACGACGTAGTCGGTTTTGCCGCCCTTTCCCATTCGCCTGGATAGCGTCGAGACCAACAGTTTCATCGTGTTGGCCAGAACCTGTGTATGGACCGAACCATGACCGGCCAGGATGTGTCCAAGCAGGCTTCCCGCCGTGGTCTTGCCGGAGCTTCCGGTAATGCCGATGAAAATTGCCTTGCTTCGCGCCCGCGCACGGGTGGCCAGGTAAAGCCGCAGCCGCCATCCCAGATCATAGCGACTTTTCTGCTGCCTGATCTTCATCACCCGCCAACACTATCCACGATCCGTTATGCCTTTCGGGGGATCGAGAAGTCAAACTGGGGTCCGGCGTGACGACGTCAACTGTTCGTTCCTCGGCCGGCCGGCGCACCGATGCGAACTCTTGCCGACATTGCTCTGTCTGCCATGCATTGCGAACAGCGAGGTACTTCCCGAATTGCTCAAATGCAGCGGCCGCCGTCGACCTCCAGCGCCACACCGGTGATGAAGGCGGCTTCGTCCGACGCAAGCCAAAGCGCAGCGTTGGCGATATCGAGCGGCGTCGACAGACGGCCGAGCGGTATCGAGGCACGGAATTTCTCGCGGATCTCCGGCGTGTCAGTGCCCATGAATTTCTCCAGCATGCCGGTCTCGCCGGCGACCGGGCAAAGGCAGTTCACGCGGATGTTCTTGGGCGCGAGTTCGACCGCCATCGACTTGGTCGCGGTGATCGCCCAGCCCTTCGAGGCATTGTACCAGGTGAGCCCCGGCCGCGGCCGCAGACCGGCGGTCGAAGCCGTGGTCAGGATGACGCCGCCGCCCTGCCGCTCCATGATCGGCACCACGGCAAGTGCGGCGTGATAGATCGCCTTCATGTTGACTGAAGTGATCAGGTCGAAGGTCGCCTCGTCGACGTCGAGCATGTCGCCATTGCGATGGGTGTAGCCGGCATTGTTGACCATGATATCGATGCGGCCGAAGGCGCTTTTTGCGGCATAGACCATCTCGTCGAATTCGGAACGCTGCGAAACGTCGGTCTGGGTCCAGATCGCGGCCTGGCCGATCTCTGCTGCAACGCGCTCCGCGCCCTTGGCGTTGAGGTCGGCGACGACGACCTTGGCGCCCTCTTCGGCAAAGCGCCTGGCCATGCCTTCGCCGAAACCTGACGCAGCACCCGTGATGACGGCAACCTTGTTTTCCAGACGCATGCTTTTTCCGCTCATTGAAGACCCACCTCGCAAGCGCATTTTCCTTTTTGTTCGATGCATGTCTGTCTCCCAGAACCGCTTCGCACTTCTGGGCGACACGCATTAGCTTTCGTCACATTCCCGCTTTATGTTGCAGGCGCGAAAGCCCCGGGACCATCGCTTGACGAAAAGCCTCCGGGTGGCAGCCAGTGTCAAGGCACATTTGGAGCGAATCAATATGCAGTGATTTGGCCTTGATGTGACACCATGGCACTGGATAGTTTAAATCGATTAGATTATATCCTGCCGCGTCACAGCGAGCGGCGTCAAAGCGGACAGACCATGACCAGCCAGATCATTCCCGTCGAGCCTTTCGACTTCATCATTTTCGGTGGCACCGGCGACCTGTCGGAACGCAAGCTGCTGCCCTCGCTCTACCACCGCCAGCGCGACCACCAGTTTTCCGAGCCGACCCGCATCATCGGCACCTCGCGCTCCAAGATGAGCGACGAGGAATTCCAGGCTTTCGCCAAGCAGGCGATTTCCCAGCATGTTAAGCCGGCCGACATCGACGCCGAGGAACTCAAGACATTTCTTGCCCGGCTGTCCTACGTATCGGCCGACGCGACGACTGGTGCCGGCTTCGACAAGCTGAAAAAGGCGATCGGCGAAAGCGACCGCATCCGCGCTTTCTATCTGGCGGTGGCGCCGGCGCTGTTCGGCGACATCTCGCACCAGCTGAAAGCCCACAATCTCATCACGCCGAATTCACGCATCGTGCTGGAGAAGCCGATCGGCCGCGACCTCGATTC
Source organism: Mesorhizobium sp. M0615 (assembly GCF_040320805.1). Lineage (NCBI taxonomy): Bacteria > Pseudomonadati > Pseudomonadota > Alphaproteobacteria > Hyphomicrobiales > Phyllobacteriaceae > Mesorhizobium > Mesorhizobium sp. M0615. The sequence continues at coordinate 90,117 of NZ_JAMYQI010000017.1, forward strand.
GGCGCGCAAGCTCAACGACGTGGTTGGAGACGACTTCCACGAAAGCCAGATCTTCCGCATCGACCACTATCTCGGAAAGGAGACGGTGCAGAACCTGATGGCGTTGCGCTTTGCCAACGCGCTCTATGAGCCGCTTTGGAATTCTGCCCATATCGACCATGTGCAGATCACGGTGGCCGAGACCGTCGGTCTTGAAGACCGCGTCACCTACTACGACAAGGCCGGCGCGCTGCGCGACATGGTGCAGAACCACATGCTGCAGCTGCTCTGCCTGGTTGCCATGGAGGCGCCATCGTCGATGGATGCCGATGCCGTGCGCGACGAGAAGCTGAAGGTGCTGCGGGCGCTGAAGCGCATCAACGGCAATGAGGCACCCAAGCACACCGTGCGCGGGCAGTACCGCGCCGGCGCCTCTGCAGGCGGCGCGGTGAAAGGCTATGTCGAGGAACTCGGCAAAGACAGCTCCACCGAGACCTTCGTCGCCATCAAGGCCGAGATCGGCAATTGGCGCTGGGCCGGCGTGCCGTTCTATCTCCGGACCGGCAAAAGGCTGGCGACCCGCGTTTCGGAAATCGTCATCGAGTTCAAGCCGATCCCGCATTCGATCTTCGGCGACAGCGCCGGGCCGATCTCAGCCAACCAACTGGTGATCCGGCTGCAGCCCGACGAAGGCGTCAAGCAGTTCATCATGATCAAGGATCCAGGCCCGGGCGGCATGCGGCTGCGCCAGATTCCGCTCGACATGAGCTTTGCAACATCTTTCGACGGTCGCGCGCCGGACGCCTATGAACGGCTGATCATGGATGTTATCCGCGGCAACCAGACGCTGTTCATGCGCCGCGACGAGGTCGAGGCGGCATGGAAGTGGATCGACCCGATCCAGAACGCCTGGGAAAGCGCCAGGCAGGAGGCGCAAGGCTATACGGCCGGCACATGGGGTCCCTCGGCCTCGATTGCGCTGATCGAACGCGACGGGCGGACATGGCACGAAAGCAATTGAGCGAGCCCGTCTATAACTGGAACGGCTTTGCCGGGCGCCAAGACCTGGCGGCAGCCCTTGCCGGCAATGTCGCGGCGCGCCTGACCAAGGCCATCGACGAGCGCGGCACGGCCCTGCTTGCCGTTTCCGGCGGCACCACGCCGGCAAAGTTCTTTGCAGCACTTTCGGCCATTCCGATCGCCTGGAACAAGGTGACGGTGACGCTGGTCGACGAACGGTTCGTGCCGGCCTCCTCGCCGCGCTCGAATGCGGGGCTGGTCGCGGCCAACCTGCTGCAGAACAAGGCGGCTGCCGCGCACTTCGTGCCGCTCTACCATGAGGCGGCAAGCATCGAGACCGCCGCGGCGGCCGACGATGCGGCGCTGAAGGCTCTGCCCTGGCCCCTCGATGTCGTCGTGCTCGGCATGGGCGGCGACGGCCACACCGCCTCGTTCTTTCCCGACGCCGAGAATCTCGGCGATTTGCTCGACCCGGCCTCATCAAGGATCGTGCTGCCGGTTCACGCGGCAAGCGCCGGCGAACCCCGGTTGACGCTGCCGCTGGCACGGATCGTCGACGCCGGCTTCATCGCGCTGCATATAGAAGGCGAGGACAAGCGCACCGCCTTCGACGGTGCGATGGGACCGGGTGCGAAAAAGCCCATCCGCAAAGTGCTCGAAGCGGCACCCACCCCGGTAGAGGTGTTCTGGGCACCCTGATTTCACGCAAAGCAGTCCCGGCAGACGGTGGAGGACGTTCTTCCGGGGCTCGAAAGGACCGACCATGACAGCCAGACGCGACATCGAAGCCATCACGGAACGCATCCGCCAACGCTCGAAAGCCGGCCGCGAGCGCTATCTCGGCCGCATCGCCGAGGCCTCCAGCCGCACCGCCAACCGCAGCGTCCTGTCTTGCGGCAACCTCGCGCATGGCTTTGCCGTCTGCAGCCCGTCTGAAAAGCTGGCGCTCGGCGCCGACAAGGTGCCGAACCTCGGCATCATCACCTCCTACAATGACATGCTGTCGGCGCATCAGCCCTTCGAAACCTTCCCGGCGCTGATCAAGGAAGCCGCGAAGGAAGTTGGCGGCATCGCGCAAGTGGCCGGCGGCGTGCCCGCCATGTGCGACGGCGTGACCCAGGGACAGCCCGGCATGGAGCTGTCGCTGTTTTCGCGCGACGTCATCGCCATGTCGGCGGCGATCGGCCTGTCGCACAACATGTTCGACGCCGCCGTCTATCTCGGCGTCTGCGACAAGATCGTGCCGGGGCTGGTGATTGCAGCCCTCACCTTCGGCCATCTGCCGGCGGTGTTCGTGCCGGCCGGGCCGATGACGACGGGCCTGCCCAATGACGAGAAGGCCAAGGTTCGCCAGCTCTATGCCGAGGGCAAGGCCGGACGCGCAGAACTGCTCGAAGCGGAGTCCAAATCCTATCACGGGCCGGGCACCTGCACCTTCTATGGCACCGCCAATTCCAACCAGATGCTGATGGAGATCATGGGCCTGCATACGCCCGGCGCGTCCTTCGTCAATCCAGGCACGCCGCTGCGCGACGCGCTGACGCGCGAGGCGACCAGGCGAGCCCTGGCGATCACCGCGCTCGGCAACGCCTACACGCCGGTAGGCCGCATGATCGACGAGCGCTCTTTCGTCAATGGCGTCGTCGGCCTGCACGCCACCGGCGGCTCTACCAACCACACCATCCATCTCATCGCCATGGCCGCGGCGGCCGGCATCACGCTTACCTGGCAGGACATTTCCGACCTGTCGGAAGCGGTGCCGCTTCTCGCGCGCGTCTATCCGAACGGGCTTGCCGACGTGAACCATTTCCACGCCGCCGGCGGGCTTGGCTTCCTGATCCGCGAATTGCTCGACGAAGGCATCCTGCATGAGGATGTGCAGACGGTATGGGGCGAAGGCCTGAGGCCCTATGCGGTCGAGGCCCGGCTCGGCGAAGATGGCGGCGTCGTGCGTGAAGCCTCGCCGCTGCAGAGCGGCGACGAGAAGGTGCTGGCGCCGTTCAAGAAAGCCTTCCAGCCGACCGGCGGCCTGAAGGTGCTCGCCGGCAATCTCGGCCACGCCGTCATCAAGACGTCCGCCGTGAAGCCGGAACGCCGCGTCATCGAGGCGCCGGCCAAGGTGTTCGACAGCCAGCAGGGACTGAACGAAGCCTTCAAGGCCGGCACGCTGACCGGCGACTTCATCGCCGTCATCCGCTTCCAGGGCCCGAAGGCAAACGGCATGCCGGAACTGCACAAGCTGACCACCGTGCTCGGCATCCTGCAGGATCGTGGCCAGCGCGTCGCGCTGGTCACGGACGGGCGCATGTCTGGCGCTTCCGGCAAGGTGCCGGCGGCGATCCATGTAACGCCGGAAGCGGTCGAGGAAGGGCCGATCGCCAGGATCCATGACGGCGACATCATCCGGCTCGACGCCGATGCCGGCACGCTGGAAGTGCTGGTGCCGGGGCCCGAGCTCGCGCTGCGCCGCACGGCCGACATCGATCTCATCGGCAACGAGTTCGGTTTCGGCCGCGAGCTGTTCGCTGGTTTCCGCCAGTTGGTCGGCCGCGCCGACCACGGCGCCAGTGCTTTCGGCACGGCTTGAGGCATCATTGCCTATTTTGTAAAAAGGGCGGCTCGAGCTCGGTTTGAGGCCGCCCTTTGGTGAGGGATGGATGGCGATTACGGCTGAACCGTAATCTCGCTCCGTTCGCCGGCCTTGACCGTCACCGGCATTTCCTTGTCATGGCCTTGATCGGGCATGTGGCGGAGGACGACATAGTCGCCGGCCGAGATAGTCTGCTGCCAGGTGTCGCCATAGTTCAGGCCGAGCGCCTTGCGGTTGCCCTGGATATCCTTCTTCGACGACAGCACCTCGATCGAATAGGCGCCCGGCGCCGACATCACCAGCACGCCCGCATCCAGCGTCACCTTGACGTCCTGATTGTCGCCAACCTTGACGCTGAAAGGCTGCTCGACGGTTGCGAGCTCAAGCGAGGTGACCGCGACATAGTCGTCCGGCGGCAGCCAGAACTTGCTGTCGGGCCCATAGGAGTGGGCGACATCGTCACGCGAGCCGTCGATCTTTTTCTTGGCCTTGACGATCTGGACGCTGATGCCCGAGGAGTCGGCCTTGTCGCCACCTGCAGTGTAGTAGGCGTTGACGGCGGCATGGCCGACGCCGACGACTATGTCTTTTTCCACAGTCTGCCCGGCGGCGAGCTGGATGGTCTCGGTCACCGAGCCGCTGCCGATCGCAACCGTCACCTTCTGCTCACCAGCCGGCACGATGATCCTGATGTCGCCATAGTGGGTGGTGCTGCCGCCCGGGAAGGCGAAGTCGACATGGGCTTCGTCACTGATCTCGGCGCCCTGGCTTGGCTTCGGATGGATGAGCATGGTGCCGGCGTTCAAGGTGAAGAGCGGCTTGTAGACCTGGCCCGCCTCGATCTTGACCTTCTGTTCCGCCCGAGCTTCGTCGGCGCGCGCGACGACGACATAGTCGCCCGGCTCGAGATTGGCCTCGTAGTTGTTGTACTGGGTGGTGACGGCCTCGCCGCGCGTGCCATCGGCCTTGGCCTTGTAGACCTCCCAGGCATTGCCGTCGGTGATCGGATCGCCGCCTTCCGCCATGACCACGCTCGGGATGAAATTGAATTCGGGCTTTGCCGGTTCAGGGGCAGGCGCCGGAGCGGGTTCGGGTGCCGGCGCCGGAGCCGGCGCGGCGACGGTTTCGACCAGTGCTTCCTGCAGCGCCTTCTCGTCCGAGGCCTGGATATATTTGCCGCCGGTGTTGTCGGCAAGGCAGGCGATCTGCTTGCCCTCGTCAGCGGTCAGGCCGAAGCCGACGACGTCGACGGTGAAATCGACGCCTGAGGCCTCCAGTTCCTTGCCCAGCGCGCACGGGTCACCTTCGCAGGTTTCAAGCCCATCGGTGATGAGAACCACGGTCGCCTTGTCCTCGGTGTATTTCAGAGCTTCGGCCGCCTGCTTGACGGCTGCGGTCAGCGGCGTCTTGCCGAGGAATTTCATGCTGTCGGCAGCGGCCGAAATGGCGCTAGCCGAGCCGGCTTGCGGCGGCACGATCAGCTCGATGTCGTCGCAGCTGCCCTTTTCGCGGTGGCCATAGGCCATTAAGCCGATCTCGTCGTCGCCCGGGACCGACTGCAGTACGGTCCTCAGCGATTCGCGCGCGATCTCGAGCTTCGGCTTGCCGTCGATCTGGGCCCACATCGAGCCTGAAGCGTCAAGAATGATGATAACCTTATTGGCGGCAAAGCCGAGCGAAGTCATCGACAAAAGGAGCAGCGCCGCAGCGACGCTCCGCAAAAGTCCCGCCATCGAAATCTCCTTGAGGCCGCCCTCTGATCCGCGCCGGAAGCTATTTGACAGCGCGTCCGGACACAAGCCTGGAGCGGGTTACTAGATCATGATGAGATTTGGATGAAATCTCATCATGATCTAACCCTTTGTTGGAGCACGATCTTTTCCAAAAACCGGCACCCACTTTTTGGGATCATGCTTCTAACGGTTGCAGTGTAACAGGATCGGCGCCGGCAGAGCTGGTAACACGAAATCAGTAGGTGGTGCGCCGCTCTTCGGAAGGCGGACGGCCAAACTGCAGCCGATAGCTCTGCGCGAAATAGGAGTGCGAGGTAAAGCCGGTGGCAATGGCCACGTCGAGGATCGGCATGTTGGTCTGGCGCAGCAGTTCGCGCGCCCGCTCAAGCCTGAGCCGCATGTAGTAACGACCGGGCGTGACGCTCAAATGGCGCAGGAACAAGCGCTCGACCTGGCGCACCGACAGGCCCGCCGATTTAGCAAGCTGCACGGCTGATAGCGGCTCGTCGAGATGGTCGGCCATCAGTTCGACGATGCGCCTTAGCTTCTCCGACTTGCCGGTCAGGTCGCGCTCCGGCCCGACGCGCTGGCGGTCGCCGGCGGAGCGGATGCGCTCATGCTGGAACTGGTTGGCAACGCCGTTGGCGAGGTTCGAGCCGAAGTCGCCACGCACGATCTCCAGCATCAGGTCGATCGAGGTGGTGCCGCCGGCGCAGGTGTAGCGCTTGCGGTCGATCTCGAAGACGTTGCCGGTGCAATTGATGTCGGGAAAGCGCTCGACGAAGCCGGCGCGGTTTTCCCAATGGATGGTGCAGCGATAGCCTTCGAGCTGACCGGCTTCGGCCAGGAGGTAAGAGCCCACCGACAGCGCGCCTAGCGCATTGCCGCGCCGGCCCCAGCTGCGCAGCGCCGCCAGCACCTTGCTCTTGCCGGGGAACTCGACCGACAGGCCCACCGACACGAACAGGATATCGACCGGCGGCAAATCGGCGACGGCATAGTCGATCTTGAGCGGCAGGCCATTGGAGGCCATGACGGGATCGCCGTCGGCCGAGACCGTGGTCCAACCATAGAAATCGCGGCCGAGCAGGCGGTTGGCCGAGCGGAAGGTATCGATCGCCGCTGCCAACGAAAACATCGAAAACTTGTCGACCAGCAGGAACGCGAATTGCCGGCCCCCTTGAACGGGATCATCCGGCCGTTCAGAGGGTATAGTAAGGTTCGGCAAAGAAGCTGCTTTCTGGGTCAGAAGGAAGGCCGCTTCAAGCCGGCCGCAAGGTAGGCTGAGGCTAACGTATTGGCCATCAGCATGGCAATGGTCATCGGTCCGACACCGCCGGGCACGGGGGTGATGGCGCCGGCGGCCTTGGCCGCTTCGGCATAGGCTACATCGCCGACGAGGCGGGTTTTGCCTTCGCCTTTCTCGGGTGCGGCAATGCGGTTAATCCCGACATCGATCACGGTGGCGCCGGGTTTGACCCAGTCGCCCTTGATCATTTCGGGCCGGCCGACGGCGGCAACCAGAATGTCGGCTGTGCGGGCCAGCGCCGGCAGATCCTTGGTGCGGCTGTGGGCAATGGTGACGGTGCAGTTGGCGGCAAGCAACAGATTTGCCATCGGCTTGCCGACGATGTTGGAGCGGCCGACGACGACCGCGTTGAGGCCGGAAAGATCCTTGCCGCGCACGCGTTCGATCAAAAGCATGGAGCCAGCCGGCGTGCAGGGCACGAAGGCTGTTTCGAGTTCGCCGGTGCCGAGCTTGCCGACATTGATGAAATGAAAGCCGTCGACATCCTTTTGTGGCGCGATGGCCTGGATGATCTTGCCGGCATCGATATGGGCGGGAAGCGGCAGCTGCACCAGAATGCCGTTGATGGCCGGATCGGCGTTGAGTTCGCCGATGATCTTCAGCAGTGCCGCTTCGGACGTGTCGGCCGGCAGTGTGTGCTGCAGCGAATGAAAGCCGCATTCCTTGGCGGTGCGCGACTTCGACGCGACATAGACCTGGCTTGCCGGATCCTCGCCGACGATGACCACCGCCAAGCCGGGCTGGGCCTTTCCCTTGGCGACCAGGTCCTCGGTCAAGGCCTTGACCTTCTGAACCACGTCTGCGGCGACGATCTTTCCGTCAATCACTTCGGCCATGAACCATCCTCGACATCATTCCAGCCAAGGCGCGGCGCGCGCCTTGAACGTTGCTTCGTGCATGTCGTTGTTCCAAACGTTCCGCCCATTCGGGTAAAGCCCGACGGCAGCGTTTTTTGGGCGCCATGCTGCGCGGCATTGTCACGAAATTTGGCCTAAGCAATCCCGTCAAAGCGCCGTCACATGCCGTAAACTCGAAACCGGCAGCTTTTATTCTGTGCTGACGGGCTCAGAGCGACTCATCCTTTCACGGAAAGGCTGAACCGCTCTATTTCTTGTTTTGACGCAATTCCCAAGGGAAAGCGCGCTACGCGCTTTTCCCGGGAAAACCGTTTCACACTTTTCCTGGAATTGCTCAGAAATAGCGGCGGTGCGAACGGCTTTCGGTGAGTTCGCGCACCGCTTCGCGAAATTCGCGCAGGCTGGCGCGGATATCGTCGATTTGCGCCTGCTGGTCTTCCGGCGCCGCCCCAGCGGGCTGCGGAGAAGACCACGGCCCGGACGCCGCGGGCATCGGCTGAGCCTGCGAATAGGCATAGTCAGCCGGCTGACGAGGCTGCGCGTAGCCAGGCTGCTGCGCAGGGGAATTGGCGTGCGGAACCTCGTTCCGGAAGTCCGGCTGGCGATAGCCCACAGGCTCCTGCACCGGCCTTGTATATTCGGCGGCTGGTTGGGCGCGGTAGGTCTCGACGGGTTCGCCTGACGTCCCGCTACCCGGCGCGGCTTTGCGCATCGCCGAGAACAGTCCGTCGAACAGACCTGGGCTCCGGGCGGGAGCGGCCGCGGTCGGCAACACCGGAGGTGCTGCCGGTGGCGGCGCCACAGGCAGCGGCGCGCGATAGACCTTGTCCTCGACCGGAGGGGGGCGCTCGTCCATTCTGCCGCGCGAACGCGAATTGGCAGCGCCGCGCAGGCTGGCAAAGGCGCCGCGCATGGCGCCGACACCGATGCCCGAAGCAAGCCCGAGCAGCAGGCCGGCCATCGCTATTACAGCCCGCGACGGTCCGTTGGGTTCGAGCGGCGGTTGCGCGGGGGTCATCAGATTGATGTTGGTGGTGTTGATGTTTTGCTGTTCGCCGGTCTCCTTGGCGCGCAGAAGGTACTGTTCGTAGACGGAGCGTTTGGCCGTGGCGTCACGCTCCAGTTCGCGCAGGCTGACCAGATCGCTGTTGACGTCGCCGCTCTGGACCTTTGCCTGAGCCAGGCGGGAAGCGAGATCCTGCTCAAGCTGAACCGAGCGCTTCAAATCGACCTGCAGCGACGAGGCGATGCGGCGCAGTTCGCCTGCGATGCGCTCGCGCGAGCCGTCGAGCTGGGCGTTGAGCGCCTGGTATTCGGGATGACGCGGTCCCAGACGCACGGCGGCGCGGTCGGCCTCCTGCTTCAAAACTGCATATTGCGCGCGCAGTTCGCTCATCGTGTTGGAATTGATTTCTTCCGGCAAGGTGCCGTTGATGACCGAATTGACGTCCAGCGAACGCGCCGACGCGGCCCGGGCATTGAGTTCCAGCGTACGGGCCCGGGTGACTGAGAGCTGCTCGTTGAGCTTCAGCATCTGGTCGTCGCTGATCAGATGGCCCTGCGCGTCGACGAGATCATGCGTGGCCCTGAAATCCTCGACCTTGCGCTCCGCTGTCTCGACATTCTTGCGCAGGTCATCGAGCTTGGCCGTCAGCTGGTCCGTCGCGCGCCCGGCCATCCCGAACTGGTATTGGGCCGCCTCCTGCTGGAAAACGTCCCTGGTCGTATTGGCTATCTTCGCCGATTTGTCGGCGCTTTGAGTGGTGGCGCTGATGGAAACGACAAAGCTCTTGCCGCTGCGCTCAACCGACAGGCTCTTGGCCAGATTGCCGACCGCCAGCGCCTGGCGGCGCACTTCACCGCCGCCGCCAGGGCCATCCTGGCGCGACAGTATCGAGCGAATGAGCGACAGGACGCCAAGGCCGCCAGAGCCCTGTCCGTTGAATTCCGGATCGTCGACGAGATTGAGATCGGCCACGACCTTGTCGAGGACCTTGCCGGATGTCACCATCTTGATGCGGGTTTCGACAACAGCCAGCGCCGCATCGGGCTGCCCGACCGGTTGGGTGAGATCGTTGTCGGAAAGCTTCAGGTCGCCTGGCTCGATGACCATCTGTGTGGTGGCTTCGTATTTCTTCGGTGTCGAAACGGCGACGGCGACGCCGAGCACCGTCCCCAATATCGTCGTCGAGACGATCAGCAACTTGGAACGAGTAATGCCGCGGACGACCTGGAGCGGATCGATCAGCGGCTTCCATTCCTGCCCGTCATCGTCGTCGCGGTCCGGTTGCTGCTCGTGGAAAGAGCGGGGCTCATAGGCCGCGCGGGAGCTAGGCTCCTGACGCCGGCCGGAAACAGGCTCCTCACGCGCGCTGGCGGCCGAAACGGGTTCGCCGTCGGCCTGGAACTGCGGCGGCTCGGGCGGTGACGTTGGCGCCGGATTCGACCGCGCCTCGCGTTGCGAGCGGGCTATGCGGTGACGCGTGGCGGCATCCTCGCGCCATGACGGATCGGCCCGGTCACCGATGGAGACCGCCGACGCATCCGCCGCCTCATCGCCGCGCACGGCTTTGCCGAGCGCCAGGAGGGAGCGCTCGCGCCTCCAGTCTTCACGGTTTTCCCTGTCGACCATTGTTTCGAAACTTTACCTTCGACGGCGCGGGAGCGGCGGTCGGCCAATCGTTAAGTCACGCTAAACAGGCATGGGAAACAAAAGGTTAATTTCCGAAGTCTGCAAGTGAAAGTTTCTCGCTTCGCCACGCATTGCCGGGATCTGTAAAATGGCGTCAGAACCGCACGTTAAGCTTTGCGGCTTACGGCTTTCCTCGATATGACGCAGGCCAGCGACATACCGCAAAGGCGGACACTCGCCCGCATCGGCACCTTCCTTGCCGAAAGACGGGGGCTGGTTCGCGACTATCTTTCAGCCATCAGCGGCGCCGGCGGGCGGCTGGTGTTCTCGCTTGCCTATTTCATCGCACTTGCCAACACGCTGTCGATTGCCGAGTTCGGCATGTTCGCCACCGCCTCGGCGGCCGGCGTCATGCTGTCGCGCATCCTCGCTTTCGGCTTCATCTCGGCGCTTTACCGCACAGCCACCATCCGCCCCAATCTGATCGGCACCTTCACCGCCGGCTTCCTTTTGCTTGGCGCCGTGTCCTTACCACTGCTGGCGGCGGCCTCCTGGGGCGTCTACCTGATCTTCTTCGCCAGCACCGTGCCTCTGGCCGTCTTTGCCGCAATCGTCTTTGCCGAAGCGCTTTTGTGGCGGCCGGTCGAGGTGGTGCTGATCGTCAACAACGGGCTCGGCAAATTCGGCCGCGCCGCGGTGCTGTCGATCGTGACCACGGCGTTCCGTGCGCTGGGCGCCGTGCTGTTCATGCTGTCAGGGCAGCACAGCGTCTGGATCTGGTCATTGTTCTACATCGGCGCCAACGCCGCCTCGCTGCTGCTGGCCTTCGGCTTCTATTATCCACGCCAGCGGCTGAGGCTGCGCACCGAGCTCTATCTCAGGCGGCTTGCCGATTCGATCTATGTTGCCGGCGCCGAAGTGCTGTTCTACCTGCAGTCGGAATTCGACAAGCTGCTCGTCCTGGCGATCGGCGGGCCGCATCTGGCCGGCATCTATGCCATTATCATGCGGCTGGTCGACCTGACGGCAATACCGATCCGCACCTTCTCGATGATGCTGGTGCAGAAGATGATGCGGTCGCCGGAGCTGTTGTCGCGACTGCGGGTCAAGAGCGGTATCGAAGCCGGCGTGTTCCTGGTATCGACATTGGCGCTGGCCGCACTCGGCATCGTGCTGCATTTCTTCCCCAATGCACTTGGCCGGAATATCGCCGAGGCGGCGCCCTTGGTGGCATTGGCAATCGGCGTGCCGGGACTGCGCAACCTGGTCGAATACCAGGCCGAGCTGCTGTTCGCGCGCGGCCAGACCGCACTCAGGGCGCTCAACCTCGGCCTGCTGGCGGGGCTGAAGGCGGTGCTGTTGACCTATGTGCTGACCACGATTGCCGACACGCCCAGGCTTGTCGTATCGCTCAACGTCGTCTTCCTGCTGCTCTATCTCGCCTCGGCGCTGCTGACCTATTCGGCGCTGCGCAAGCCCGCCAAGGCAATCTAAGCCAATCCGATCAGGCGGCGGATGCGGCCGATATCGGTGCCGATGAAGGATTGCATGCCGATCGCCACCTGCCCCGGTGCCATAGCGGCGACGAAGCTGCGGAATTCGTCATCCGACAGCGCCTCCCCGGTCCAATGCACGCGGCAGAATTCCTCCGAGCCGTGGAAATGGCCGGCGCTCCCCAGCACATCGTCGACATAGCGGCCATAGATCATGCATTCGGAGAACCGGCGCACTGAAGCGATGACCTCGACCCAGCCGCGCGCGTGCACCTTCTCGATCTCGGCGCACATCGCCGTCACGGTCTGACGGCGCCAGGCGATCAGCGTCGAAATATAGTCGTGGTTCGAAACCTCGGATGCATCGATACCAATCGCCGAGGCCGCATTGCGCGACCAGATGCGATGCTCGTCGTGACCGTCGCTCGACAGCACGCCGTCGCGCCGGAACAGCCGCACCTTGCCGTCGCGCCAGAAGGCGCTCAGATCGAATGGCTTGAGGAAGGCGACGTCGGAATCGCAGAAGACCAGCACGTCTTCTCCAGCATGCGCAGCGATGGCGATGCGGCGCAGCTGCTGCACATGCCAGCCGCGCAGCGGCTGGGTCTTGAAACTGAGCCAGATGCGACGGCGAAAGAGGCTCATCGGATCGTCGAACACACGCAGCCAGCGCGGCAGCAGGTCGCGCTCGTCGACAACGCTGCGGCGGTCGTTTTCCAACTGGCGAAACAGCGCCACGTCGCGGTGCTCGACCAGAATGTAATGATGCGCCACGCCGGAGACATGGCGGTCGAGGGTCTCGCACAACAGGCGGCAGCGTTCGAAATCCGGCGCATAGCTGGCGGTCACCACCGCCGCCGTCGGAGTTTGCGGCAGGGCACCGGTCTCGGCTGCAGGGCTCGGCACGACGCGGCTGTTCACCGCAACTCTCCAGCGGGCTCGGGCCGACGCGAGAATTTCTGCCTGACGACACGCAGCAGGAACACCGGATTGCCGACGACGTAGCGGCGCCACAGCCGGCCGGGCTCGATGCACAGACGGAACAACCATTCGAGCCTCAGCTGGCGCATCCACAGAGGCGCCCGCGGCACCGTGCCGGAGAGAAAATCGAGCAGCGCGCCGACGGCGATCGGCAGCGTGCAGTGGCGGGCATCGATATGACGGGCGATCCACAATTCCTGGCGCGGCACGCCCATGGCCACAAGCAGCACGTCGGGCCGCAATGCCTCGATGCGATCGACGATCGCCTGCTCTTCGGCGGGGGAGAAATAGCCGTCATGGATGACGACGAATTCGTGCTGCACCGCCAGAGCGGCTAGCCTGACCGACGCCGCCTCGGCGTTGGCGCGGGTGGCGCCAAGCAACCCGACGGTCAGCGGCCTCGCCGATGCCTGCAGAAAGGCCGGAATGAGATCAGTGCCGTTGAGATTGTCCGGGAACGGCGCGCCGTAGAGCAGCTTTGCCGCCAGATCGACGCCAACGCCGTCAGGCAGGATGAGGAAATCGTCGAGCGCCTCGGCAAAGACCGGATCGGTAGAGGCGATGTTGGCGTTGTGAGCGTTGAGAAAACTGACCTTGGTGAAGCGCCGCTCGGCAATCAGACGAGCGAGCAGCGCGATCGCGTCATCCCAGCCGATGGCAAGGACCGAAATGCCAAGGATCGTCTTCAGCGTATCGAGCCCGAAGGCGGCGCGGGCGGTGTGCATGTTCATGCAAACACCTCCTCCCCCACCGACCCGAGCTTTTCCAGGCCGAGCCTGATGGCGGCATCCAGTGCCTTGATCTGCCGGCGGTGAAAGGCGCTGCCATCGACATCCTTGACATCGGCCGCCGCTGCCTCCAGCGCGCCGGCGAAGGCGGCCGGATCGTCGGTGACGAAGCAATTTGCCGGGCGATGATCGATGCCGCGCAGCGAACGGCTGGTGGCGACCGACGGCAGGCCGAGCTCGAAGGTTTCGATGGTCTTGAGCTGAACGCCGCTGCCCGCGGTGCTGATCAGTGGAATGACGGCGGCGCCGCGCACGAAATTCTGGGCGTCGGACACGCGGCCGACAAATTCGACACCGGGATGGGCAGAGGTGATATCCGACGGCATGTTGCCGGCGACCCTGATGCGAAAGCTCCGGCGAAGATGCGGCACGACTTTTTCCAGGAACCAGTCGAGGCCGATGCGGTTCGGCTGCCAGGTCCAAGTGCCGATCAGCGCCGCGTCGCAATCGATGCGGCGCGGCTTGACCGGCTTTGGCGCCGTGGCAGTGGTCACCAGCGGCAGCACCGCCGAGCGGTCGTCGCTGGCAACGCCGAGTGCGGCGCGGTCTTCCTCGGCCAGCGTGAAGACGAAGCGAGCACGGCGGCAGAGCCGCTCCTCCATGGTCTTGAGCAGCCTGGCCTCGCGGGTAAACAGCAGGCGCTGGAAGCGACTGTTTGCTGCCGCCGCATTCTCTTTGGCCGAACCATGTTCGACATTGTGGGCGACGAAAATCGAGGGACGGTCGGCGAACAGTTTTTCGAAGGCGCCGGCAAACTGCACGGAATTCAGGACATAACCGTCGAAGGGACCGGCGCGCTCCATCGAAGCACGGACTTCGCTGTCGGAAACCGCGCGCAGCTTCACGGAAGCGAAGGTGAGCCCTGACAGCACCGCCTTGCCAAGCCAGGCGAGCTTCTGCCGCGCCGAGGCGCTTTCCGTGCGCACGTCGACGGCGCCGAGCACGATGGTGTTTTCGGGGTCGCTGGGCGCCTTGCCCGGCCAGATGAAGCCGATGACGGTGACGCGCACGCCGGCGCGCCGCAAGGCGGCGATGATCGCAGCGTTGGCGATCTCATAGCCCGAAGCGAGAGCGCCGTCGGGCACGATCGATGTGGCGAACAGCAGATGCATCTCACCTATCCACTAGCAAAGCTGGGTGAACCCTTGATTAAATCATGCGACGCAACGGCTGAAAGGCGCGGACCGGCAGGCGCCGCTGCGAAAGGTGATTAACGAAACGTTATCGTCGCGGTGTTATCAAAAAGCCAGATTTAAAACATGCGGCTGGAGCGGATGATCCCTTTGCCATCGGACGGTTCGGTATCGATTGCGGGACGCTCTCCGGGGCTCGCCGCAGAGACGATCGAAGCCGTCGTCACGCTGCCGACCTTCAAGCGGCCGCAACTGCTGCTGGAAACGCTGGCGTCGCTGAAGGCACAGCAAACCAGCCGGCGCTTCGCCGTCATCGTCATCGAAAACGAGGCCGAGGCGCGTGAGGGCGCCCAGGCGGCCGTGCCGCTGTTCGAACGCGACGATATGAAGGGCATGGTCATCATCGCGCATGAGCGGGGCAATTGCAGTGCCTACAATGCTGGCTGGCAGACGGCGATCCTGCATTTTCCGGATTTCCGCCACCTGCTGGTCATCGACGATGACGAGATCGCCGACGCGGACTGGCTGGAGCGCATGTGCAGGACGGCGGAGACGCTTGGCGCCGACATTGTCGGTGGCCCGCAAGTGCCGGTGTTTACCGATCCTGCTCACGCCAAATGGGCCGAGCACCCGGTGTTTGCGCCGCCCTATCGCCAGACCGGGCGCGTGGCCGCACTCTATTCCTCGGGCAACCTTCTGGTCGGGCGCAATGTGCTCACCATCATGGGGCCACCCTTCCTCGACCTGCGGTTCAACTTCATGGGCGGCGGCGATTCCGACTTCCTCAGCCGCTCGGCGCAGAAAGGTTTCGTGCTTGGCTGGTGCGCCGAGGCAAAGGTGCGCGAAGGCGTTCCGGCCCGGCGCGTCGAGGCTGACTGGATCCGCGCCCGATCCTTACGCAACGGTGTAATCTCGACGCTGGTCGAAAAGAAGAAGCGCGCCGGCACGCCATTCGCCGGCGCCAAGGTGTTTGCAAAAAGCCTGGCGCTGCTGATAGCCTCGCCCGTGCGCGGCGCAATCAAATTGGCGCGGACAGGATCGCTGTCGACGGCGCTTTACCCCGTCTATGTCTCGCTCGGCCGCGTGCTTGCCGAATTCGGATACGCCAATGAGCAATACAGGCAGCCTGAGAAGAACTGACGAGCTGCTGCTGGGCGGCATCGTCACCCGCGACGGCGTGGCGACGGCGATTGCCGCGCTGTTGTTTGCCGTCGTCATCGTGTCGTTCCGGCCGTTTCAGCCGGCAGGCGCGGAACTGACCGGCGACGGCGGCGACATCGTCAACCAGCTCGGCTTCAGTTCGCTCGGCGCCATTTCGATCTTCTCACTGCTGACGTTCGCCGACCCCAAGGTGGTGCGCTCGCTGCTCAGCCCGTCCTGGATTCTGATGCTCGGCTTTTTCATGCTTTCGGTCATCAACGCGACCGACCCGTCCTCGGCCATGCGCGCGGCCTTCTTCACGCTGCTTGGCGTTTTGACGATAGCGACGGTCCTGGTGCTGCCGCGCGACGCCGACAGTTTTTCGAAAGTCATCATATTCTGCGCGATCGTCGTTATCGGCCTGTCCTATATCGGCCTCATCGTCTTTCCGCAGGAGGCCCTGCATACGGCCGATTCGCAGGAGCCCGAACATGCCGGCCTGTGGCGTGGTGTGTTCGCCCACAAGAACATTGCCGGACCAATCATGGCCTGCTTCAGCTTCGCCGGCCTCTATCTCTTCCGGCGCAGCCAGAAATTCTGGGGCGTGGCGATCTTCGGCGCGGCGATGATCTTCATGCTGCACACCGGCTCCAAGACGACGGCCGGCCTGGTGCCGTTCTCGATCCTGATCGTCGTGCTGCCGAGCCTGATCGGCATGCGGTTCGGCACGCCGGTCCTGTTTGCACTGGCGATCATTGCGACGGCCATCGGCACCTTAGGCATCGTCTTCATCCCGCCGGTGAAGGAGCTGGCGGCCACCTATTTCCCCGACCTCACCTATACCGGGCGCGCGACGCTGTGGGAGTTCTCCGGCGAGATGCTGGCGAAGAAGCCCTGGACCGGCTACGGCTATGAAAGCTTCTGGGGCACGCCGCTGCTGCTCAGCCAGGACCAGCCCTTCGACCGGGCCTGGGACATCCGGACGATCGTGCATGGCCATGACGGCTATCTCGACATTGCGGTGCTGATGGGCATCCCGGCGCTGTGCGTTGCCGTCTACACTTTCCTGATCGCGCCGCTGCGCGACTACATGCGCATCCCGCCGCGCAAGGAGAACATCTATCTCGGTGACTTCTTCATGATGGTGGTGCTGTTCACGGCGCTGAACGCGTTCCTGGAAAGCTTCTTCTTCCATCGCGGCGACCCGGTGTGGCTGTTCTTCGTGCTCGGCGTGCTTGGCTTGCAGCAAGTGTCGCTGCGGCCGATCGCGGTGCGCCGGCGACCTTGACCGGCTGGCCTGATCCAGCACCCCTTGAGGGGCTTTCCCGTCTGCCCGCTAGCGTCTAAGGAGAACCCTTGTCTCGGAGGGCTCTCAATGACGATCAGGCTTGTTCTCGCCGGTTGCGGCAATATGGGTTACGCCATGCTTGCGGGCTGGCTGAAATCCGGCAAGCTTGCCCCGCAAGCCGTGTTCGTGGTCGAGCCCAATGCCGAATTGCGCAAGCGCGCCGAGCACCTCGGTTGCAGTGTCGCCGCGGACGCGAACGGGATCCCCGCCGACGCAGAGCCCGACCTCGTCGTCATCGCCGTCAAGCCGCAGGTGATCCGCGACGTCGCCGCCGCCTACAAGCGCTTCGGCGACGGCAGGACCACCTTCGTCAGCATCGCCGCGGGCACGCCGGTCGCCACCTTCGAGCACATACTCGGCCATCTCGCGCCTGTTATCCGCTGCATGCCCAACACGCCGGCCGCGATCGGCAAGGGCATGATGGTGGTCTATTCCAACCCGCTGGTGACCGACGACATCAGGCGTTTCGTTGCCGAGCTGCTGTCGGCGAGCGGTGTGGTGACGACGATCGACGACGAAGGCCTGATGGACGCGGTGACGGCGGTTTCGGGGTCCGGTCCGGCCTACATCTTCCATTTCATCGAGGCGCTTACGGTTGCAGCCGAGAAGGCCGGGCTGCCGGTCGAGACCGCCAGGCTGCTGGCCATGCAGACCGTCTATGGCGCTGCTGCACTCGCTGCCGAAAGCGGCGAGAAGCCCGGCGTCCTGCGCCAGCAGGTGACCAGCCCCAACGGAACCACGGCAGCCGCCCTTGCCGTGCTGATGGGCGAAGACCGGCTGACGAAGCTGCTGACCGAGGCGGTGGAAGCCGCGCGGCTGCGGTCGGTGGAATTGGGGAAGTAGCCGAGGCGCTCGCGGGGCCGTATCAGCCCCACTTCATCTCACCCTTGGCGACCTTTGCGCCCAGTTCCAGGGACGAGACGTCAAGAAGATCGGGATAGCGCCGCTTCATCGCTGCAATCAGCTCGACGCTGGATTTCGCTTTTTCGGCTTCCTTATTGAAAGCTTCGAGGTAGGCGCGGGTGAATTCCACGGCCGCCAGACCGTCCGGTGCACCGGCTACCTGATGGGACGGCACCACGATGTTTGGTTTGCGGGACGCGATTTCGTTGAGCGCGGCAATCCATTTCTTGCGGTCGTCTACGGTTGGCTCGTCGGCAACCCAGACATGTACGCCGGACGAGATCAGCACGCCGCCGAACACCGCTTCAAGGCTGGGCACCCAGAGATACCGCCGGTCTTTCAGATCGGCGACGGTGACGATCTCGATCTTGTTTCCTTCGATTTCAAGTGAGGTGATATCGGATGCCTCGGGAATGACGACATCCGCCAGGACCTTCGGTCCATTGTCCTTGAGCTGCGGGCCCCAGACATCCAGCTTGGCTTGCACATTGGCTTTGATGGCCGCCACCGTCGCAGCGGCCGCGATGATCTTGGCGCCGGGGAAAGCATCCGCGACGGGACGCAGGCCAAAATAATAGTCAGGGTCGCTGCAGCTGACATAGATCGTGGTCAGGGTCTTGCCCGTCGCCTTGATCGCATCCGCGACCGCACGGCCATCGGACAGGGTAAATCCGCCGTCGAGGAGGATGGCTTCTTTTTCCCCGGTCAGCAGCACCGGCGTGCGGCGGAAACCATTCTCGTCAGCCTGAAAATGGGTCCATTCCAGCTTGGCGGCGGCCTTGGCTGCAAAAGCCAGAGGCTGAAGCATGGCAACCATGCCCGTTGCCAGAAGGGTTTTCATCGTCTCGCGTCTTGTCCAAATGGTTTGCAAGATTTCAATCTTCAATGGGGGTTCAACTGATCGAGATTGGCATCTCGGCATTGTTTGAAAAACCCGGATCAAAAAGACAGACTGTATGAATGGATCACACAATGGCAGCCGATGGTCTGCGTCGTCAGCACGAGCGCAATGATCAGGCGTGTTGCGCGACCAGGTCAACAGCCCATGGCGCGAGCGCGGCAGCATTTGGCCTGCTGGGCGGGAGCGGCTGACGAAGCTGCTGGCCGAATCGTGGAACTGGGGGAGTAGGATCAGGCCAGATCGGTGTGGGAAAAGTCTTTCCCTTTGTAGAGTAAGGGCATCCCACAGCTTTTTGCCGAGGCATATGACAGGCAGTCAGCGAGATTGAGCTGAGCCGGGTGGCCGCGGCGTTTGCCATAGTTCGAAAAAGCCTGGATCGCGAGCTTGGCATCACCGATTTCGATCGGAACCACCTCGATCTCGGCCTCACGCAGGAAGTCCTCTATCGCCTTTTCGGCGAAGAGCGGCTCCACCACCAACTTCGATGAAAGCCGGATCGCCGCTTCGAGCACGACCAGCGGAGATGTTATCCGTATCGAGGCCTGCCCGATCCGGCGGCTCCAATCGGCGGCGTCTTCCTCTCCGGCGAGGACAGCGATCACCACCGAGGTGTCGATGAACATCAGGAATGTCCCCACATCTCGTCGATCTCATCCTTAGTCAAATCCCTGCCGCCGCTTCCCGCCTTGGCCTTCAGATCGTTCGATATGGCGGCCAGCCGCTCAGCCAGCGGAACTCGTTCACGTTCGCGCTGAAGCTCGGATTCGAGCGCCTCGATCACCGCCTCGGTCATTGAAATCTTTCGCTTTTCGGCAAGCTGCCGGGCGAGGTCACGGGCGCGCGGGTCTCTGATCTGGAGATTCATCCTGGAAGCCTCCGTTCGGTGCCACTACAATATAGTGAACTTGCCATGACAAAACCAGAGAGGCTGGCCTGTCATGCAATCTCAGCCCCCGTAGAGCATCTCATCCTGCAGCTTGCGCAAAGCGAACAGCCTGGTCGTGCGGTCGGGTGTGGCGTTGTCGGTGGTGATGAGCTCGCCCTTCCTGACCGGCTTCAGCACCTTGCCGCCTTCGAGCAGGCCGACCGGCACTGCCAGATTGGCGCGCGCCTCTTCGACGGTCATGGTCCATGAGCGGTAGCAAGTCTCGCCGATGGCATCGAAGGTCTCGCCCGTGGCGAGATCGCGCTTGGCGACCGCGCAGACCTCGGCCACCGGCTTCGGCAGCGGCACCATGTCGGGGCGGCCGTAGAGCATGATACGCGCTGCCGTCAGCGGCACCTCCAGCGAGGTCAGATGGTAGGGCCGGAAGAAGCTGTAATAGGGGCCGTGGCCGATATGCAGATCGTCCATGCGCTCGACGATGCGCGGATGCGTCGCCTCGACGATGACGAAGACGCCCGGCGCCACACCCTTGCCGATCGTGTAGTCGACAACACCCTTCTTCGACAGGATGCCGCCATCGGCGCGCGGTATCAGCACCTTGGCCAGCTGGTCGCGGTCGGCCTTGGGCCCGTGCATGCCCGGCACATCGGGCACCAGCCCGGTGGCGTTGGCGATGGCGCACATCTCGACCATGGTTTTCGAGCCGTCGACGAACTCGACCAGCATGCGCGGGTTCATGTTGCGGCGAAGGGCTTCCTCGCGATAGTCATCCGGAACGGCATCGTGGTTGAGCGGGTTGTTCTTGCCCTTGCCAGCCGAGACGATGGTGTAGCCGAGCGCGGAGGCAAACTCGATCAGCTCCATGCAGCTCGACGGCTCGTCGCCGGCGCCGACCGAATAGACGACGCCGAGCCGGTCTGCCTGCTGCTTGAGGTAGCAGCCGATGGTGACGTCGGCCTCGACATTCATCATCACCAGGTGCTTGCCGTGCTCCATCGCCTTCAAGTCGAAATCGGCGGCGACACCAGGCTTGCCGGTGGCGTCGATCACGACGTCGATCAGCGGATTGGTGACCAGCATCTCGTTCGAGGTGATGGCGATTTTCCCGGCCTCGATCGCCGCGGTGACTTTCGAACCCATGTCGGCCTCGACCGCCATCGCCTCGTCGCCATAGGCGATGCGGATGGCGTCGCGCGCCGTGTGCGGACGCCGCGTCGAGATGGCGCAGATCTCGATACCGGGCATCAGCATGCCTTGCGTGACCAGGTCGGTGCCCATTTCGCCGGAGCCGATGACGCCGATGCGCACCGGGCGGCCCTCGGCGGCGCGCCTGGCGAGATCGCGGGCCAGTCCGGTCAGGGCGACGTTGGTCATGCAAGCGTGTCCACGGCTTCTTGATTGCAGGCGGGAATAGCAGGGAACGGCCCCGCTTTGCCAACGAAACCAGCGGACGGCGGCAATTTCTCCGGCAACAGGCCCGGCAGGTGAGGCCAACCCCGGTAGAGGCTGATTGACCCGCCTCGGCGTCAAACCACCCTGATATAGCTCGTCATGCCGGTTTTCTGATGTTCGATGATGTGGCAGTGCAGCAGCCAGTCGCCGGGATTGTCGGCGACGAAACCGAGCTGAACCTTCTCGTTGGGCTGCATGAGATAGGTGTCGGAGATGACCGGCTGAACCTGGCGTGTCGACGACGACAGCACCTTGAAGCTCATGCCGTGCAGATGCATCGGATGCGATTGCGGCGTCAAATTCTCCATGTCGATGACATAGCTTTTGCCGAGCTTCAGCTCGGCCAAAGGCGCGGTCGGGTCCGGCGTGTCGCCCGGCCACGGTACCTTGTTGATGGCCCAGAAGGAGTAGCCTAGCGTGCCACATATGCTGTCGCTCGGCACGTTTTCCGCCGTGGCGCTGAGCGAGAGCGCGATGTGTTTCGCGCTGGCGAGATCCACCTCCGGCACCGGGTTGGCTTCCAGCGGTGCGAGGTCGCGCAAATCGCGCTTGAGCGAGCTGCCGGTGGCGCGCAAGGTGGCGAGGACCTTGGGTTTGGTGCCTCTGATGTCGCCCAGGCTGACGATCGCGCCCTCCTGGTCAGGCATGCGGATGGCGAGCTCCATGCGCTGCCCCGGTCCGAGCAGCAAGGCATCGGGCGCAAAACGCTGCGGCACCGGATTGCCGTCGAGCGCGATGACCGCGGCCTCCGCACCCTCGACGCGAAAGGCGTAGATGCGGGTGACATCGGTGATGGCGACCCGCATCCGCACCAACCCGCCGGCCGGCGCGTCGAATTGCGGCTGGTCGAGCCAGTTGGCGGTGCGCACCGTGCCATAGGTTCCGGTTTTTGCGGCATCGCGCGGCCGGAATTGCTGGATGAACTGCGCGTCGTCGCCGAGGCGCCAGTCGCGCAGGTTGACGACGGCTTCGGCGTCGAATTTTGGATCGTTGGGGTTCTCGACCACGATCACGCCGGTGAGGCCATGGCCCATCTGCTCCAGCGTGTTGCAATGCGGGTGATACCAGAACGTGCCGGCGTCGGGCGGCGTGAAGGCGTAGTCGAAATGATCGCCGGTATGGACGTAAGGCTGAACCAGGAAGGGAACACCGTCCATCTTGTTTGGAACGCGAATGCCGTGCCAATGGATGGTCGTCGGGTCGTCGATGGCGTTGACGAGACGCGCGGCAAAGGGCTCGCCTTTTTTCATCCGCAGTACAGGCGGCATGCCTGATTCACCATACGTCAGGACATCCCGGGTCTCGCCCGCATCCATGAACCTGGCCTGGATCTTTGCCGTCTTGAGCACCACCGGCTCAGGTGTGACAGCTGCCCAACCGCTGAGCCTGGTCATTGCTGCCAGCCCGACGCCGCCACCGCCGGCAACCGCAGCCGTTTTCAGAAGCCCGCGGCGGGTGAATAGGGTCATGGAAAGCTCCGACGAAAATCCGGCTGTGTTGGCGCTCTGGATGGCGGCGGCTACCGGCGCGCTGCCGATACTGCCACATCGCCTCCCGATCATGCCATGGCGAGCCGATGACATTTGCTTGCGCACCAGCGTGAACGCTGGTGCCACCGGTTAGCCCGCCAAGGTTTGCCCGGCACGTACCCCTACCCTTAATCCCTCCCCACAAGGGGAGGGAAAGCTGCGGCGCGCGGTTGTGTGCGTCAAGTTCTGCAAAATGGGGCGGCCATGATGCTGGTCATGCGGCTTGGCGCAGAGCGAGCTTCTTGTGCTCGCGCAGGTCGTCCAT
>NZ_JAMYQI010000018.1:0-102588 GCF_040320805.1 Mesorhizobium sp. M0615
GGCCATAGATCGGACCTCGAAGTTCGCTTTCGTCGAGCTGCACGAGAAGGCAACGACAGCGGTCTCCGCCGATTTCCTGCGCCATTTTCTTGATGCTGTCCCTTACAAGATCCACACAGTGCTTACCGACAACGGCATTCAGTTCACGACCCCAGGTGCCGGCGGCTCGGCCGTTCCGCTGATCAAGGAAGCCATGGCGGCGGGAGAAATCATATGGGCGCACGCCTTCGAACATACTTGCGCCAAGGCCGATATCGACCACCGAACGACAAAGCCAAGGCACCCATGGACCAACGGCCAGGTCGAACGCATGAACCGCACGATCAAGGATGCGACCGTCAAACCTTCTACTACGAGAGCCATGACCAACTGCGCCAGCATCCCGCCGATTTCGTCTTAGCCTATAATTTCGGCCGTCGACTGAAGACCCTCAAGGGCCTCACGCCCTTTGAATACATCTGCAAAATCTGGACAAAAGAGCCCGAACGATTCAGGCTCGATCCAACCCATCAAACCTTGGGACTAAACATTTAAGGCACTGAAGCGCAAAAATCGCGATCGTGGTTACCCGGTGGGCAGGCCATTGGAACCAGCTCGCGAATTCAGCGTTTCGAGCGGATGATCAGAAGTTTCGCTTACGCCCTTATCCTCGTCCAGGTATCCATGGCGACCGCGCTGGCCACACAGGTCTTCCTTACGACCGCCGAGGAAGCCCGTAGCTCAGAACTCTCGCTGGCGCCGGCGCCAGGCGAAGAGGGATGCGCCAAGGCGATGTGGCCCAATATTCCGGAACGATGTCTGCAACGAGTCGAGCCGAAGGTGGTGACGCTCGTGCTCACCCAAAACAACTAATGGCGCATGGCGCTTTCTGATATGCAGCTGGCTTGCGCCGCTGGCTGCGCTGCCGCAGCACCAGCAACGGTCCGTTAAGCCTCGCTCAATCTCTGCAAGCTATCTTGTTGCCAGTTTGTCGAGGGTGACATGAAGCGCAAGTCGATAATGCTCTTTGCCTTCCCAGCTCTGATCCTGCTGATCTTGGCAGGGGAGCGCATGGCGACTTTCTTGCTGGGAGCACATCCGGCCAGTCCCGCAATGTGGCGGATCTGGCTTGAACTAAGGCCGCTGTCGACGATGTTCTGGCAACAGGTCGATCTTTATCTCGGGTCGTCGATGGTCCTTGATGCCTTGATGCTGGCCGCCGCGTCGATGGTTTGCTGGATGGCGTGCCGCACAAGAAGGTCGGCCGCGTTCTTCTTCCTTGCCAACCACGTCGCCCTGCTTTTCGCCGGGTTGATGATCGCTGTCACCAGCCATTCCGAAACAGCCAGCACGATCGCCTCTTTCACGGTACCCGGCGGCCTTCCGTTCCAACTAACGGTCGATTTCACCTTGAAGAACAGCCTTGTGCTGTTTCTGGGCGTGACGGCATGCGCCTACTGCCATGTCATCTTCCTCAGCGAAACCCGACAGCGGGCCGAAGCGCTGGCCGCTAGGCTCGTTGCTCTGCAGCGAGATCTCTAGGATAGCCCACCTTTTTCCAGCGCTAGTTGATCTTTCGGTAGTAAACCTTGCCGTCGGCCTGCTCTATGCGCTGGTAGTTGGAGCTTGGGGCGGGGGCTGCAGCTGCAATCCTCCTTTTGGGCGGACGCGGTGTATCGACGACGCTGGGCTCGGTCGCGTCTTCACCATCGAGAACAGCAGGCGCCTCCGCCATGCTGCTGGTCGTGTCGACGGAAGGTTCCGCTGCGCTCGACGTGATTTCGTCATGGACAATAGGCTGGTTCTGTTCCAGCCGGGCTATGCTCCGGTTGATTTCGCCAAAGCTGCTCTGCAGTTGAGTGTCCAGTTTTTCAAATCGGCTCTGAAAACCGTTGTTGACCGTATCCAACCGGCTGCCGATTCGTTGTTCGAACGTCCCGAGTTGTTCCAGGCGCCCTTCCAGAAAGCGCACATCGCTGATGCCGCGGTAGAGATAGACTGCGGCTATTATGTTCACGAAGGTGAGCAGGGACGTGCCGATGATGACCGCGCCGATAATGCTTTTGTCGCTCGGTTTCCCAACGACAGCCTGCTCTCCGGTGCGGGTTGCTGTCCCAATCTCGATTGCCGGCATGTCCGGTTCGCTGATCATCGTCATTGAACCACCACCTTTGCGCCGATCGCGACGCGCCTGAAGAGATCGATCACATCGGTGTTGGTAAGGCGAAAACACCCCGATGTTCCATCGAAGCCAACACCCTTGGGATCGTTGGTTCCGTGTATCCGATAGAGCGTGTCACGCCCGTTCCGAAGCAGATAAAGCGCCCTGGCGCCAAGTGGATTGTAAGGACCGGCAGGCACCATTTGCGGCAGGTCCGGCTGGCGGGCGCGCATTTCGCGGGGTGGGCGCCATTCCGGCCATTCGGTCTTCGCCCCCACCTCGACCACTCCGGTCCAGCCAAAGCCGTCGCGTCCGACGCTGATCTGATAGCGAAGCGCCTGGCCCTGTCGGGTCACCAGATAAAGCGCTTTCTCGCCCTTTCGGATAACGATCGTTCCGGGCTGTTCTGTCGTCTCGAAGGCAACAGTCTTGCGCAGGCTGGGTCCCATTGCCGGCAGCGGCGGCCGATCCGAAAGTGCCGATCGTGCGCTGGCGAAATCCTGGACCAGCATCATCAGCGCAATGCTCATGACATAGGCCAATCCCGGGCCAATCCGATACCTACTTGGCCGCCCCCTATTTGGCAGCGTCATCGAGCCGCTCTTTGAACATCCGCTTGAGGTCCTTGTTGAAGCGCGCACGCCCATCCACCTCGGCAGGCAGGATAGCACGGTTCAACGCATCGGTCAGAAGCGCATTGTCCAGCGCGACCGACTTGATGTGCGGCGCCTTGAAGATCTTTTCCAGCTCGCTGCGCGAAAAGTGGTTGCCGAACCATTTGCGCTTGTGCTTGTTGGCCACCAGCGTGATGCTGACAGCATTGCCACGCAACTCACGGATCTTCTTGTAGAGCCGTTTGCCTTGCCGCAGCGAGGCGACGTTGAGTTCGAAGACGATGAATATCTCATCGCTCGTCGACAGCACGGAATTGTGCCAAGGCGTCTCGATGTTCGGCAGGTCGATGACGATGTCGTCGAACCGGTAGGCGACGAGGTCCAGCAGCCGGAAGACAAAATCACTGCCCTGCGGTTCAAAAGGCAATTGCGGCCTCTCGAAGGAATAGAGCGTCAGCCCGGACGGGCGCGAGAGCTTGATGACGTCCATCAGTTCGACATCGAGCCTCTCCGGCTGGCCGATAATGCCGCCAAGGTCGAACTGGTTGAACTGGTTGAGATAGGCGCCGCAATTGGCGCTCTGGAAATCGAGGTCGACCAGGCAGGTGGAAGCCCCGCGTTCCTTCGATTTCGACGCCAGGAATTCGGCCGCCGACAAAGCGAGCGTCGTCGCGCCGGCGCCGCCGCTGGCGCTGATGAAGGTGATGATGCGGCTTTTGGTTCCCTGGTTGCCGGTGTCGTGGAAGGTCACCGCGTTGAGCAGTTCCTTGCCGTCGAGCGGCTTGTGCAGCCAGTCCGAAGCGTTCATGCGCACCAGCACACGCGTCTGCTCCGACGACAGCTCGTCTGAGACCGCGATCAGCGGCACGGTTGCCCAAAGGGCGCGCGCCTCGACGATGCCCGGCCTTCCGAGCAACTCGCCATTGCCGAGGTCGAGGATGACGATGCCGGGGCGCGTATCCGCGGGCGGCCCCCTAAGGAAGTCGCTCGTCTCGGAAACCCTGACGTCGTAGATCGCCAGCGCATCGAGCCGCGTCGCCACATCGCGCTTGAAATTCGGATCCGACGAGAACAGCGCCACCTGCTTTCGCTTGGTCGGTGTAACCTTGGTGTTGATGGCGTTCATGGATACGAGACCTTCATGTCTTCGCCCGTGACCGTGCTCAGCATGGAGGGCATGGTGAGGGAGGTGAACCGTGTCATCAGCCCGCCCAGGAAGAAGAACTGGTAGGTCATGTTCTGCAGGCTGACGGTGATCGTCGGGACCGGGCCGCCCAGCCGTGTCTGGTAGCCGAGGCCAGTGGCGGCATATGTGATGACGACATTGCTGCGCAGCAGGCCGGGGAAGAAATGGCACATGCCTAGCCGCATGGTGGCCCGCTGGGCTGCCGTGATGTCCGGACAGTCGTCGTTGTTGGTGACAGCCGTGTCGCCCCGGAATATGCGGCTGAAATCGGTGGCGTTGAACGTGCCGCCGTTGCTGCAAGCGCCCGTGGTTCCGGTGTATTTGCAGACGAAGGGGCCATACGCGCCGGCGATAACCGGCGCGCCTGGCGTCGTGGTGGGTGCGGCAGCGGTCAGATTGGTTACGACGGGATCGGAGATCGATGCCAGTCGTGCACCAATTTGGACCGCTTTGGTTGCAGCATTCCATTGGTAGAGCGCATAGCCGAAATCGACGAAGCCCAGCGTCAGCGTAAACAACAGCGTCGAAACGATGGCCATTTCCACCGCCGCCGCGCCGTCCTCCGATTTTGCAAAACGCCTGATCATCTTCAGAACCGGATCAACCGCTCCTCGTGAAATCCTCCCAAAGTGATCGGGCCGAGGCCAAACAGCGACAGCATACCGATGTCGCTATAGGGATAGGATGCTGTAGCCCTGACGATGCAGACCTGCGCAACAGTGGAGCGGTATTCGGTGACGCCGGCAACGACGGCGTCATGACAGTCAGCGATAGCAGCAATTGTCACCGTCGCGTTGTTGGATGCGCCCCCAGATTTCTGCCAGCCACTGATGCGCGGGTTGCCTGTGCCTCCCGCATTGCCGAAGACCGCTATGTTGGCAGCGATGTCGGCGCAGTTGATCGCCGCAAGCCCAGCATCGGTGTACATCTTGCTGTTGCAGCGCGCGCCGAAGCGGGCTGCGTCCGAAAGTCCTGCCTCCATCAGCAGTTTGTCATGGATCAGGTTGCCGAATTCGAACACGCCCGCCGACAGAAGCAGCAGCACCGGCGCGATCAATGCCATTTCGACAAGTGCGGTACCACGCCGGTCGCGTCGAAATCTGTCGAGGTGACGGAACAGGAGGCTGATCATCGCCATCACCGGTAAAGCTGGGCTTCGTCGCGCAGGTAGTTGTCGAGCGTACCGCTACCGCCCCTGCCTGTGATGTCGACGAGTTCCACCATGATATCCTTACCGTCGATGATCGGCTCTGTAATAAAGAAGCTGGCAAATCTCCTGGCCGGAATGCCCGTCTGGCGGCCGCTGAAATTCATGCCCGACGCCTTGAGCGCATTGCAGTCCAGGATTGCGCCATAAAGCAACCGGCGGTCGGGGATTGAGATCGGGGTGCCGGCCCCGGCAGGAGGCGTGCCTTTTTCGCCGCCAACGGACGCGTCCGAAACGACGTTGTTGTCGATCTCGTAGCGATACACTTCATACCGCGTCGGGAGATCGGCGCCAGTGCCGGACAAAGCCGCCGGCACGGTGCGTGTCGGATGATTGGCGGCCCAGTAGCGCGCGAAGTTCCAGTCGCCGGCGCCCATGCGGCCACCCATCAAGGTGCAGTTGCCGGCGATCTGACACGAGTCGCGCTCCAGCCCGATGCCTTTGGTCGGGTCTGTTTGGTAGTCGACCTTGTTGTCCTTGACAAATTGATCCCAGTTTATGGCACCCTTGCGCACATTGACCCCAGGCCCGTCCGAGAACGATGACGCGTCGATGCCGAAGCGCGAGTTGATGCCATCTTTCACCGGACCGGAATTCTGTCCCGGTTCCGTGTCGACGCCATCGCGCGAATAACAATTCTGTGGCTTGGAGTCGGCTAGCATCCTTTCGAGCTGACTGGCGCCGTTGCCGAAAGGCGAAGCCAGGAAAGCGAAATTGCCTGGAAAGTAAGACCCGTCTCCGCGCAGCTTGATCTGGCGACGACGGTATTGCCTGGTTTGCGCTGCCTGCTCCAGCGTGACGCCGCCGGTGATGCTTGTATCCTCATACGGATTGCACATGAAAACGGGCGTGTACTCGCAAACACCCGACGTGAAGCCCGCGACGGAAACTGCACCGACACTGAATGAACCGCTCGCCGAACTCGACAGGAACGAGACCGGGAAAAAGGCGCTGAAGCCGGTCGGTGCGACCGTGACTTGAATGAATTTGGTCTCATCTTCGCCAATGGCAGGATCGGAATTGGCAAGATAAGTTGCCTGGTTGGCCGTCGTTATCTTCGTACCGTCGGCGGCGGGGATTGCCTTCAGGAAACACCAGGAGATGTTCCCTGAATTGTTGCATCTGAGCGCTCCTCCCGGTTGCCCGGAGGTCAGGGTGAACCGGCCCGAATTCGAGAAATTGCTTTCATTGTCGACCAGCGTCGCCATGGCGCGCTCGGCTCTTGCCCAGGAACCAGGCAGGCCATCGAGCTCTGCGGCCCCAGCCAACGAAAAGGCGTCAGCCGCCTTCTGCAGATCATTGTGGAGATTGTTGACCCGGCTCGCGTCGATCACCAACAGCGAGAAGCCGACGATCGCCGGCAACATGATGCTGACCAGGATGAGTGCTATACCCCTCTGATCGTGCCAGAACGCGCGAACAATTCGCAACATGGCGTTACTCTTAGCTCCCCTGGCCCCAGAACCCCTCGTTCGTCTGGCGCGTATAAAACCGCATCCTTCTGTTTAGTTCGTGGTCGGCGTGCCGACATTCACCGTAATCGCTGGCGGTGGCGGCGGTGGCGGCGGAAATTTGTAGTTGCGCGCAACAAGCGCACCCCGCGTGCCGTCACCTTCGATATGTGTGTTCTTCGCGTTCGGATTGAACGGATCGACCGTCTGCAGCAGCGAATTGTATTTCTGCGTATCGCCGGCGGCCAGGGTCACCGTGTCGTAGTGGTTCAGATAGTCGGCGGCGCAGCCCGATAGTGGTCCGGCGCACAGAATGAGGATCACGACGCTATTTCTTGACATAGAGCATCTTGTCCTTCGATTTGAAGTCCAGCATGTGGCCATAGGGGCCGGTCACTCCGTCGCCCGTTTCGTATTTTCGGATCATATCCTTGTTCACCTCAAGCTGGCCGAGCACGAAGAATTCCGGATCGTTGGCCGGCCGTGTCTTGTCGAACGGCGTCGCCAGCTGTTCGCCGGGCTTCACCGGCCGCACGACATGCGGCGTGACGATGACGACCAGTTCGGTCTCTTCCTTCTGGTTGCTCGAATTGCGGAACAGCGTCCCGATGACCGGAACCTGGCCGAGCCACGGCACCTGGTTTTGCAGCTTGATGGTCTTGCTCGACAGCAGCCCGCCGACCGCGAAGCTCTGGCCATCGCGCAGTTCGACGACGGTATCGAGCTTGCGGTTGGTGAAGATCGGGTCGCCGGCGGTGGTGAAACCCGTGAGGTCACTCACTTCCGGCGCCAGCTTCATATGGATCTTGCCGTCGTCGAGTACGACCGGCGTGAACAGTAAATTAACGCCGAATTGCTTGTACGTGATGGTTATCTGGCCATCATTCCCGACGACACGGATAGGCACTTCGCCGCCGGCGTTGAAGCTGGCTGGCTCACCGGACAAGGTGGTGAGATTGGGTTCAGCCAGCGTGCGCACAACCCCCTTGGCCTCAAGCGCTTCAATGATCAGGTCGACCTTGATGTTGCTGTCAATGACGCGGGTGATCAACGCTGCGAAGGGATTGCTGGTCGACAGTAGACCGCTGAGCAGACCGCCCGGGCCAAGCACTACGTTATCTTTGTCGGCGGCGGCGATGCCCGTTCCTGTACGGGTTGTGCCGCTGCCATTCGTGCTTTTGATCGACACGCCAAGATCCCTTCCGGCATTGCGCTTGGCTTCCAGCACGCGGACCTCGAGATTGACCTGCTGGCTATCATCCACAATGACGGAATTGATGATGGCGTCGGGACCATATTGCTGCGCCACTTCCATGATGGATGCCAGCGTGGCGCCGTCCTTGACATGGCCGCCGAGCCTGACCTTGCCGTTGATCGAACCGATCTCGATGCGCGCCCGAGGCGCCACCTGCCGGATCGCTTGCGCCATGTCGCTGACGTCAACGCCGACTTCGATCTGGATGACGCCGAGTGAGCGCTTCTCAGGGGAGAAGAGATTGACCGTGGTGGTGCCGGCGCCCTTGCCGATGACATAGAGCGTGCGATCGGTCATCGGCTGAGCATCGGCGATCTTCTCGTCGCCGACGACGATATCGCCCAGATTGGCGCTCACCTGGAGCGTCACCGACTGTGACATCGGCAGGAAGATGCGATGGACGCTGGGGTTCGATACGTCGATGTAACGGTCGGCTGCTTCAGCCCCAAGGCTGGAGGTCAGCAGCGCAGCCAAACAGGACAGCGCGGCCGCCACTATCCTTACCCGAAACCCTTGCATCCGTATCTCCCCACTGCTGCCGATAGCAGCTCCAATGCGCCGCGCATTGTTATCTCTGTCGCGGCACTTCATAGGATTCGAGCTTCACACCCCGAAAGACCCCGACCGTCGCCAGCTTTGGCGGCTCCGGCTGAACATACTTGACCACTTCCTTGGCGACCTCCTGCGGGGCCGCCGCGACGACCGGCTTGACCTTGCTCAACTGGTCGAGCTGGCTTCCGACTCTCTCCACGGCCTGTGCCAACCCGGCAATCTTGTCGTCCGCGCGCTTACGGTCCGCGGCGGCCGCGGCATCGGCTGCGGCCTTCCTGTCGAGTTCGGCCTGCCTGGCTGCGACGTCTGCCGGCGTTTCGGCAGTCAGGTCCGATACCGTGACGCGTTCGGTCGTCTCGCCCTTGCTCGCGGCTGCTTGGCGCAACGCCAGTGACAATTGCCCGGCGCCGGCGGCCAAGGTAAGCTTCTGTGCATCCTTGGTGCTGACTTCAAGCGTTACGGCTTTGACGACCGTGGGGCTGTCCTTGCTCTCATCGGCGACCTGGTCGACGGCGAGCACCTTCATGCTCTGCAACAATACGTCGACAAAACTCTGGTCCACACCGTCGGCATTGCGCACCGTGCGTGTCAGCAAGACATCGACACGGTCGCCGGGGAAGACGAATCCGGCAACGCCAAGCACGTCGTTGACCCTGATGGAAACGGCTTTCATGCCTTCGCCGAGCACTGCCGAAAGCGTGGCGCGCTGGCCGGGGCCGGTGATCTTGGTGGCGAGAATTGGTTCGTTGACGCCGATCGCCTGCAGCGCCTGCTTCGAACCTTCTCCGGCCAGCAGGTCCTTTGTTGTCTTGAAGGCGCCAGTCGGAACCGCGCCCGTCGGCCACGCGACCTCGCGCAATTTGTCGGCGGACAGTGTGTCACCAAACTTCAGCGCCACTGACGCCACGACGACCGTATCGCGAGGGACATCGCCTGTCTTTGCAATGGCACTGCGCTGGTTGGCCAGCCAGATGTTGGCGAGCACAACCGCCAGCACGCCGAACACGCCGGCGAGAATGATCATTATGATTGTATTTGCGCGCATGACCCCAACCCCAGGAAGGCTTGTTGCTCAGCCGCCTTGTCCGGCGGCTAAATCTCAGGCCCGGACCCCCTGTCCGGGCCTGAGGAGAGCGCGAGTGATCAGCTACCCGAGCCACCCACGGCGCAACTGCCAGGTCCAGCATTCAGACCAACGCAGAGAGCGGTGAAACGTCCGGTCACCCACAAACCGATGCCGACGATGATCAGAATAGACGCGGTGGCGATAATGCCGACCAGGATGGAATATTCGACCATAGCAGCGCCGTTGTCGTCGTCGCGGAACTGCCGGGCCATCGTCATGAGCTTCTTCATGTCAATTTCTCCCCTTTGGAGTTGAACCCGACGAGACAGAGCCAAGGATGAACCCCATACCCAAGCATCCCCCGTCACCTCAATCGTAGGTCCCGCGAAAAAGCAGAGTCAAACAGATTAACAATTCGTTTACCTTCCAATGCCTGAATCTGAGCGGCTTCAATTCGGACAAGAGCTTGATTCGATTAATTTTTCAAGCCGCTTTAACCATTCGTTCACAATTATGCCACACCCCGGGTAAACGGGCCCTTATATTAGCTAAGATGCATAATCCTTTATATCTAAGGGCTTATGGCACTCATTCGGCGCCACAGCGCTTGTCACGATGGGAAATGTTTCGTGAGTTGAGGCCGGCGTCTGCTTGCACATGCAGAGTTTCAAAATAAAACGATTTTTTTTGGTCTGGCTCTTTAATTTCGGCAAAGTAACGGGATGCGCCATTGTGTCCTGCGGCCTACCCCCTTAGTTCTATCGATATGGGCTTGCTGGCTCGGCTTTGAGACGTCGCGCGTCGGGATCAGCTGAACGAACATGGCCTGCCAGGCGCCATATCAGCAAGGTGGCCAAAATCGAGACATAGCCGTCGACGGCGTAGTGCCAGCCGAAATAGACGGACCCGAACATGATCACGGCGGCGTATGCCCACGCCGCGGCGCCAACCCAACGGTTGAGGCTCCAAAGGAACAGGGCATTCAAGGTGACGATTGCCAC
Source organism: Mesorhizobium sp. M0615 (assembly GCF_040320805.1). Taxonomy (NCBI): domain Bacteria; kingdom Pseudomonadati; phylum Pseudomonadota; class Alphaproteobacteria; order Hyphomicrobiales; family Phyllobacteriaceae; genus Mesorhizobium; species Mesorhizobium sp. M0615. The sequence continues at coordinate 10,473 of NZ_JAMYQI010000018.1, forward strand.
ATGAAAGCTCGGCATTGCCGATATGCCGCTGCCGACCACGGCTCGATTGGTCGTGTAGGAAGCGTAGAGATAGTCGCTGATTTTCAGGGTATCTGGGCCGGCGTTGCTGTCTTTCAACGCTGACATCAGATCGACGAAGCGCGATCCAGCAAAAATCCGGTCATAGAAGATAGGCCCAGCCGACGAACCTAAAACTCGGAGGCAGAGACCCAGCACGATGGCCATGGTCATCAACGCGACGAAATATCTTTGACGTGCGTCGGGCCGCTCCAGCCAGGCCGCAAGCAGGACAACCATTGCAACCTGTATGATCCAGAACTGGGAATAGAGTATGTAGAGCACCCTATCGATCGGAGCGGGGACCGGCACCGATCGAGTCCATCGCCAGGGATCGCCAAAATGAATGGCCGCGTCGACCCCGGCAAGCCATGGATCGGCAAAGAAAGTGACCATGCCGGACAGGTCGTGCTTGTAGGCCGTGAAAGCCGCGACGCATACCATGAAGATAGCGATGGTCGAGATGGCCCCGATGCCGCGCGAAACCAGCTTCTCGCGTACGAAGCTGAGAGGAGATTTGGGCCTGTTGATCATTCCGGCGACGGCTAGCCCAACAAGCATCATCGGCGGCAGAAGCAAGTAGTAGAGTACCAGGCGAGTGTCGCCGAAAGCCGAAAGGTACGATCGCGGGAAGAGGCATGCCGCGACTGCGGCATACAGCAGGGCAATGCATGCCAGTTTGGCAGATGGGGCGAGGCGGGGACGGATTGCGGAGTGTCCGCTAAGTCAGGCGCCATTTCCATTTTCGGACTGGCTTCTTCTTGATCATTGGAAGCGGTGGTGGGTCATAGGTGACAGCCTGCGACTTGGCCGGTGTTGTCACATAGCGTTCAATGCCGACCGCCGACGATCCGATAATCGCGCCTGCAAGGACTATCAGGACTATCTGCCTATCGAACATTGGACGCCCCCGTTCGCGGATACATTAGCGGTCCCCGGTTAATGATATGTGGCGTCGATCTCCGAGGCGGCGGCGTACAATCACATCTGCGCCGGCTGTTTTCCCGCGGACTGATGGCGGTTTCGGCGTCCGCTACATTGTTGCCAAGAGACGGGCCAAGGATGAAATCCATACTCATGCATCCCGGCATCACCCGGAGCCTAGGTCGTACGAAAAAGCAAAGTCAAACCGATTAACTGTTTGTTGGCCTTCAAATACCTGAATATTGAGTTCCGGGGCCAATTCAACTCTAGCGAGAGCTTGATTTGGCTTTTTTTTCAAGCACCGTGAACCTTTCATTCACCATGTGACCGCATCTACGGCGAAAAGCGAGTCAATTTAGCGAATCAGCATATTCATTTATATCTAGTGGCTTACGACCATCTCCCGCTTGTATGCCGTTCGTTGCGATGTGAAATATTCCGTGATGTCGAATAGTCGGGGGTGGTTCGTGATGGCGGCCGAGCGCAGCGTTGCAACAAAATCGATTTTTTTGCGCACCGGCTTTAACTATGTTGTAAGTAATAAGCGTCCACCGCCTCGCTCGGCGCTTGTGCCTCTCTTGGTTAACGCTTAGTTTCTGATCCTGGGGAATTTCAGGGGGGCTTGAGCGATGTTGGGCCGCTTTATCAAAGGACCAAATGAGCCGCGGGCAGAAGCGCCGCCACTGATCGCTGTGACGGTGTCAAATGCGACACCGATCCCGGCGCCAGACTTTGAACAACATGGCGACGATTTCCTGACGCTCAAGGTCGAGATCCACCGCCATCTGATCGACCGCTTCAATCTGGCCGCGCTCGAAACGGCAACCAAGGACGAGATCCTCAACGAAATCAGGCCGATCGTGCGGGAATTTGTCCGCATTCGAAACGTGCCGCTGAATGCACGTGAACTTGATCAATTGACCAGCGACACCGCCGACGAGATGCTTGGCCTGGGGCCAATCGAACCGCTGCTCAAGGACGACTCCATCGCTGATATCCTGATCAACACGCACAACCGAGTCTTCATTGAGCGGCGCGGCGTGATCGAGGAAACTCCGATTCGTTTTCGTGACGAGGCGCATCTGCTGCGCATCATCAACAAGATCGTTTCGGCGATCGGCCGCCGTGTCGATGAATCCGCGCCGATGGTCGACGCCCGCCTGGCAGACGGGTCGCGCGTCAACATCGCGGTGCGGCCGATCTCGGTGGATGGCCCGCTGGTCTCGATTCGAAAGTTCTCAAAAAATCCCTACTCGCTCGAACGCCTGATGGCATTCAACTCGATCCGTCCCCCCATGATCGACTTGCTCCGGATCGCCGTGCAGTCGCGCAAATCCATCCTGGTTTCGGGCGGCACCGGCAGCGGCAAGACGACCTTGCTCAACGCGTTGTCCAGCTACATCCCTTCGAAGGAGCGCTTGATCACCATTGAGGATGCAGCTGAACTGCAATTGCAGCAGCCGCATGTCGGCCGGCTGGAGACGCGCCCACCCAATACCGAGGGCAAGGGTGAGGTTCGCCAGCGCGAGCTGCTCAAGAATGCACTGCGCATGCGACCCGACCGCATCATCGTCGGCGAGGTGCGTGGCGAAGAAGCCTTTGACATGCTGCAGGCCATGAACACCGGCCATGAGGGGTCGATGACCACCATCCATGCAAACACGCCGCGAGATGCGATATCGCGCCTGGAACAGATGGTCGGCATGGCCGGAATGCCGATGACCCATGATGCCATCCGGGCACAGATCGCATCCGCCATCGACATCATCGTGCAGACGCAGCGTCTTTCCGATGGCGGCAGGCGGGTTGTCTCCGTATCCGAACTGACCGGCATGGAAGGCAATGTCGTCCAGCTCCAGGAAATCTATCATTTTGTCCGGCGTGACGTCGCAGCCGACGGCACCATCATCGGAGATTTTCGGGCAACGGGTGTCCGACCGCGCTTTGCCACGGAAGCGGCTACGCTGGGACATCATTTCGCTAAGGATGCATTCAATCCGCAGGTTGCGCTGTGATGCTGACCGGACAGACCCTGCTTTATTTCGTCTACGTATTGGCAGCCGCCTCGGTGATCCTAGCGGTCGAGTCTCTCTACGTGTCGTATTCCGCGCGGTATGCAAGGGTCGGAGTTATCAATCGCCGACTAAAGCGGCTCGAAGAGGAGGGGCCGGCAGAACAGACACTGCAAGGTCTTTTGCTCGAGCGAGGCCTGACCAACACCGGCGACTACCTTTTCGGAGCAGTAGGCTTAAACAGGCTTTATACGCAGTCGGGTACCACGGGGAATCCAATCCTCTTCGCAACAATCTTTCTGTTAGCGGGAGCGGTTGCAGGGCTTCTCCTCTGGTTACTGACCGCCCTGCCGGTGGTTCTGGGGATTGTGGCCTTTTTCGTCATCGGCTTCGTGCTGCCCTTGCTGGTTCTACGGCGAGCGCGCAACAGGCGAATCCGCAAATTCGCCCAGCAACTTCCTGACGCTCTTGACATGATCGTACGGTCGCTGAGGGCCGGTCATCCGGCATCGGTGGCAATCAGCTTGGTCGCACGTGAGATGCCCGACCCGCTCGGAACCGAATTCGGCATCGTGTCCGACGAGATCACTTTCGGTCTCAGCCTTGAGCAGGCGGTACGGAAGTTGTCGGAGCGGGTCGGCTTCGAGGGTTTGCATTTGCTGTCGGTCTCACTCTCTATCCAATCCAAGACCGGCGGCAATCTCACCGAAATTCTGGGAAATCTTGCGTCGGTCCTGCGTGAACGGCAAAAACTGCGCTTGAAGATCAAAGCGCTTACGGCGGAAGGCCGAATGTCGGCCTGGATCATATCCTTGTTTCCCGTGGTGATGTTCCTGGCGCTTCAGGTCACCGCGCCCTCCTACTATGGCACCGTCTGGAACAATCCGCTTATGTTGCCGGCGATGACAATTTCAGCGGGCTGGGCGCTGTTGGGCGACTACATGATGTATCGAATGGTCAACTTCGATATCTAACGGGGCGAAGCACAGATTTGTTCGCGAACATGCAGGACCTGAGTTTTTTGATCTCCATTGCGGTGTTTTTGACCGCGGTGGCCCTGTTCCTTTTTGGAGCGCTCATCTTTCTTCCGGCGCTGCAGACGCGAAAGCTGGTGGCGCAGAGCCTTATTGCCGAAGGCATTGCTGACCGCCGGTCTTTGCTGGGACAGGAGAAGCTCGCGAGGATCGCTGCCCAGCGTCCGATCGAAGCCTATTTCCGCTCTGTCGAGAAAGCGCGCGGAGAGCCGAATGCATTGGAAGCCAAGCTTTTCCGTGCTGGTTTCTATAAAGCCAGTTCGCCGCTGCTCTATACGTTGTCGCGACTTGGCGTGGTGTGTTTTGGCTTCCTGGCTTGCTACGCGATTTTGTCTCGGGTCCTGCCGCCCACCGTGCCGAGTTTCCTAGCTTTCATCGGATCCGCTCTGTTCGGTCTCGCCTGCCTGGTGATTCCAAGCGTTATGCTGGATCGCTTCGAGAGGGGGCAAAAGCAGGTTTACCAACGCGGCTTTCCCGACTTCATGGACATGATGATCACCTGCGCCGACGCCGGCATGAGTTTGGAGGCGGCTGTCGAGCGCGTCAGCCAAGAACTGGCCGGCACCCATAAATGGCTGGGTATTCAGCTTTCGATCATGAATTTGCAAATGCGCGCCGGCAAGCCGATGCGGGATGCGCTGCGTGAACTCGCCGACCGCCTGGGACTTGATGAGGCGCGGACTTTGGCTGTGCTTTTCAGGCAGTCAGAGGAACTTGGCACCAGCCTGACCGAAGCTTTGCGAGTTTATAGCGACGAGATGCGAAGCGCGCGGATCTTTCGCGCCGAGGAACGCGCCAATTCCTTGCCGGTCAAAATGATGATCCCGTTGGGACTCTGTGTCTTTCCCGTTGTGCTCATGGTCATCCTATTGCCTGTGATCATTCGCATGAGGGGCGTTTTCTTCTAAAGTCGTATATGCTTTGGTTCTAAATAGAGTCTGAGACTCTCGGGAGAGAAGATGAGAAGGCCAATGCGCCTTGCAACGGCCGCCAGTTTGCTGGCCGTCATGCTTGCTGGCTGCCAGACGAACGGGGCTGACGGCACCGATGGTGTCGTTCGCACCAACGAACCATCGAAAGGTGATGTCACGTCCTTCGGCGATGCGTTCGACGGACTGAAGACGGTCGGTGATGTCGAATATTACGCTTCGGACCAGGCCGTCGCCGAGGCCAAGAACCAGTTCCGCGCGGAAAATTACGGCAATGCCGGTGCCTTGTTCTTCAAGGCGACGCAACTGGCCCCCAATGATGGTGGCGCCTGGATGGGACTGGCCGCCTCCTGCGACCGAATTCATCGTTTCGACCTCGCCGACCGGGCCTATGGCCGCGCCTTCAGGCTGGTTGGGGCGACGCCTGAATATTACAACAATGTCGGCTATTCCTATTTGCTGCGCGGCAAGCTGCAGGACGCACGCGCGAATTTCCTCAAGGCCTACGAACTGGCGCCCAACGACCCGACCGTGGTCAACAATCTGAAGCTCCTGTCGTCCAGCGTGCAGAACATCGAGCGGTAGAGCCCCAACATGCTGCTTGCCGCGTCGCTGCTGCTAAAGGCGCTCGCCCTCCCGCTTCTCGCGAGGATTGCATGGCTGGACTTCACGACCCAGAAAATTTCCAATCGTGATGTGGTGCTGCTTTTGTGCATCGGGCTGGGATCGCTGCAGTTCCTGTCGATTCTCTTGGGATCGTGGTGGGACATGGGCCTGAGCGCGCTAGCCGGCCTCGTGCTATTTCTTGCGCTCTTCCCGTTCTGGGCCTTGCGCAAGGTCGGCGCCGGCGATGTCAAGCTGATGGCAGTCATTCCGTTCGTTATCGGCGGAACCGATCTCGTCGTGTTTTCCCTGCTGCTGCTGGTTTTCGCCCTGGGCACGGCCTTGATCGTGAAGAATCCCTTCATGCTGCCTGCCGGTGCCTTTCGCCTTTACGCCGAGCATCTCGATCGCAAGGGTGTTGTGCCGTTCGGCGTGCCGATCTCAATCGCGGCGATCTGCTCGATCGTATTCCACATCGTCAGCCGAGTAACGGGCTATGGCGGTATTGAGAATTTCCTCTGATGCGCAACGGGCTAGCTATTCCACGCCGGCAAGGGGCTGAGCAATAAAAAGCCCGCCACCGTGAGGCAGCGGGTTCTCTTTCGGAAATGATGAGCTGCCGTTTACGGCCGGCCTTCATGGGGCGGGGTTGCGGATGCCTCTGGCCGGACATTCGACGTCATTGAAGCGAGGCACTCCTCCAGACGTTCCAGCCGCGCCTTCTGGCATCGCAGTGTGTGCGCGACGTCATGCAGCCTGGATTTGCCCTGAGAGTTGGCGGCAGCGATCAAGTCTATTTGGAGCCGACTGATCTCGCTCCGCAGATCGCGAGCGTCAGCTTCCATCAGACCCCTGATCCATCCAGCCCCGCGCATTCCAGCACACCATCCACCGAGACCTGCGTCGCACGATAGCAGCGAGTTTGCTAACAACCATGCCATGAACCTTCTCGAATTTTATGCATTGCTAATATATAAAAAGCCCGCCACCGTCAGGCATCCGGGCAGTTTTTGCCCGTTCGGATCGATCTGTGAGGTTTGTCACAGACGCACCGACGTATCGGCGTAGGCTACGTGCAGTTTCCTGCAGGGGTAAAGGGAGTGGTCCGATGCTTGTGAACCTTCCTATGCTTGTGAATCTTCCTCTTGTCGCAGTTGGTCCCCTTGCCGATTGGGTCCGTCATCGAGCCGAGCAGAACGCGCTGTTGAAGGCAACGGACGAGTTGAGCGCGTCACCAGACGACATGCTCAGTGACATCGGGATTTCCCGTGACGAGATCACGACGTTTGCGTTCCGCAGCCCGGCGTCGAGACGTTGGAGCTGAGCAACAAAAAAGCCCGCCACCGTGAGGCAGCGAGCCACATTAATCGAGAATTAAACTTGGATCGTTCCAGGTTCTGTATCGCGGGAAGCGCCGCCGGTCGCCGAACACCCGGCCGAGGATGCGAATGCAAGAAGATGGCCCTCGTCCGCACACCAGGCAATCGAGAAGGAACGTCTCGTGCAGACTTCCCTTGGCGGCAAAGCGGCCCCCATAGCCTCGCCCGTGATTGTTGCGCCAGGTCATGGTTTGCGGATGACCGCCTCCAAACATGGCGACCACAACGCACCCGTCCTCCAGTTCCGCGTCTGGATCAATGATAAGGCTTTCAGCCCTAAGCTCGGGGTAGGTGTCTGTCACCGCAAACACGTTGTAGGCCCACTTGCTGGCGGCACTGCGAGGCAAAACTGCTGCCCCAGGGCCACGTGACCGTGCCGAGACGGTCGCGGGCTATGAGATGCCGTCGACGTTCTCTTGAGCCGCGACCGAAATTCGACTAGTCGAGTCAGCCGCTTCCGATGAGCGCCAGTATATCAAGCAAACGACCAGCCCGGCGTACCCGACTTGCAGAACGATCAGCGCAAGGACCGCACAGCCGAGCGCGGTCCAAATTGAACCGGCTTCGATGTAGGTCCAGATCGCCACAATGATCGCAGTGGCAGACATGCCGACCAGAAACTGTGGAAAATACATTCCTAACGCATTTCATTAATTTAGCGATTGCGCAATTAGCTGATTCTAAAATATCGCTGCAGCATGATGTCGCATCGGTTAGCGCTACCCATCCATAGAAATGGCCGCTCCAGTCTTTGGTGTGGGGGCCGCACCGGCCACCGCGCGGGAAGATACAGCCCCCGCGCTGCCTAAGATATAATCATATTAGCGATCACGCAATTAACCATGTAGGCGCTCCCAAGCCGAAACTCAGGGAATCCCTCTTGAAGGCTCAAACGAGAGGACAAGCTAATACCTTTGAGAGGCGCGGGCATGGACGACGGTATGGGCGAGCATCTTGGGGTTTTCGACCTTGACGCTTTGCGCAAGGCTTTCCTCGAGTTCGTAGAAGAGCATAAAACCACGGATCATCCTGAGTGGGGCGAACTCGCCAAGCTGTTCCTCGAAAAACAACGAGAGCGGGACCAAGAACCGGACCCTACCCAGCCGGAGGGGTGAACGCACCAGCGCTGTGTGACCGGACCGGCGCAGAAGCCATGACCAGAACAAACCGGGGATTCACGGATTCGCGGTTTCGATCTACGTTTGCTCTGAGATGGCATTGGCGTGGCGCTGGCCGGTTAGGTAAGCGAGCCCCTTGTCAGGCAGTCCGGCATGTAGGACATGACCGGCACGTCGGGGAAGCCTCAGGCTAAGTCCACCCTTTCGGCGACACGACGATTCACTTCGATAATCAATTCGAAGACGCTTTCAAGCTCGCCGTTGATCTCGTCGGCAGGAATGCCGGCCTTCTCGGCAGCTGTCATCAACTGGTCTTTCAAGTCGCCAACCGAGATGGGGTCTCCACAATGGGCAGTTGTTCGGCTACCCACTTATCGAGAAACTTCAGGCCACGGACGCTCATTTGTTAGCAACTCTCCGCACCCGCCCGCGGCCGAGTGACACCCGATCGCGCGTGACGATTCCCTCCTATGACTTCCGCATTCGGTTGTCGATTCGACTTCGAAGGCCGTGATCGGCCAGCATATGGAATCAGTCGGCCCGGTCACGCGCATCGACGGCGACAAGGTAACCGTCAGCCTCCGGCAACTGGTGACTGTCGACGCCGAGCACGTGCGCGTTGTTGAGAGCCATGTGGAGGTCGCCACTGCGAAAAAAGCCGATTGTTGACAAAGCCTAACGGCGACTGCTTCAGGAGATCAAAGGCCTCGTCGCAGGGGCAGCCGCCGGAAAGAATGGGATTCGGGCCGCTCTGGATAATTATGCGGTTCCCGAGCCAGCACGGCGACAAGCACCGAGCAGTCGAGTTCCTCGTTGAATGAAAAGTGCGGGTCGGCCTGTGGCAAGATCTGAGCCAAGCGGAGCGATTTCAACCTGGCTGTCTTGGCGGCACGTTCTGTGCATTCAACCTCATTGATCCCTTTCGCGGACCGCACTGCACCTCGACGTTCTCCCAGCCAACACATTTCCTGGTAGCCTCATTCTCACCTCCCCCAACACAAATTTCCACATTCGGATGAACCATGTCGCCCTTCATTCTGATGAAGCCCAAGCTCAAGCAGCGGACCAGATGGCCGCGATTGTGGGCTCGCACCGACCGGCGAGGTGATGCGAGCCCGGCCGAGTCTCGCGGGACCCTGGACAGGGCAGCGCCGAGTGGCTGGTGTCGGCGCTCCTCGAGTTCTTCATGGAAGGCAAACACCCAGAAACACCAAAGATGACTGTTGAACCGGCCGCTGACGCCGCCAGAGGCCGCGACCAAGTTCTAACCGCTATTTTTGAAGCATAGCAGCAGCCTATCAAGCCACGCTCTATGAAAACAATGATCCTTTGGACAATTGCGCGACATTTGCAGAGACGGCACTAGCGTCGCTGGAGTCGAGTGGCTTCAGAGTGGTGCGTTAGGCCACCTTTGCTGCCTGCACGGTTTCGGGCGAACCGTGCAGGTTGCCCAATGGGGCGACAGCGGAACAAACAGAGGATGTTCGATCATATCGCCAACGCCCTCAGAGAGCCCCGCTCAGACGTGTGGCGCCCAGTCGTTCGCCCTCGATCCTGCCGCCAAGCTGTTCCTTGGCCTCGCTGTCGGCCTAGGCGTTTGCTTTGGAATGGCGCTGGCTGGTTAGCTATCTCGCTGCGGCCGGCTGAAGTGCGACAGCAGCAAAATCTGCCGTTGAGTTTCCCCGAAAACGTAGCAGTCTCCGATTCAGCGGAGGTCGAACTTGTTGATGCATGGATGCCAAGGAAATCCTTTTCACAAAGGGCACTAAAATCTTCGGTGACATTGCTCATGGAGCCGGAGGTGGTGCCGAAGCGATGAGCAAGATAAAAGCGATGCCATCGGCTGGAATGGTGATGGTAATCCTGTCGCCGCTTTCTGCAGCTGTCGCGGCAGGTATCTCGGAAGCTCCAACCACTCTGTAAATCTGCGCCGTGACAGACGGGTTGCCGCCATCAAAAGTGAACCCGATGTCGGTCGACGTTGTGTTTTCCAATATGTCGCCGCTGCCGGCTGATATGAACCAGATCTCGGAATTGGCGCTTGAGGGCACATCATGACTGCGCACCAGGCGCCTTGCCCGAAGGTCGCCCACAGTTACGGTATCCAGCGTCCGCAACTCCCCGAAAAACTTCCATGAGACTTCGAGCCAGATATCCCGACCGGTAGCAACAGCACCAAGGTTTTTCGAGGGCGCCTTAACCGTGGGGCCAGGGACGAGCCCCCCACTATTAAGGCCGAGACAGCCGAGACCATGATCGGTGACGCGCGCCGTACATTCTGAAAGCCAATGATCGCCGCCGTGATCGCCAACGCCGCCAGGACAAGGGCAATCGCTATCCAAACAACTGACCGGCGTCGATTTCGCATCGTTGCCCCAACCCTAGGGGAAATATCAACGTATTAGCAACTGCTGTATTTCTCGTGAACCAGGATCATTCTTGCCGCACGGAGGCCACCAGTAACGATGGAAAAGGGGAACGTCATGGAATCCGTTTGCTACGCCCAAAGCTCGATCTGTTTGCTGTCGTTCTTAGTCAACACCACGATGGCGCTTATTGTTTTGACGCCATTCGCAGCGACGCGCCTGCTGGTGTTGAGGATGCGCGCGGGCTCGGGCCGAAACCTTCAACTCGCCTAAGGCGCCGTGGGCAAACCACGTTACCGAGGCGCAGATCATGCGAATATTTCTGTTGATCCTCGCCGCTGTCGCCGTGTTCTACATCTGGGACAACGTGGCGAACAAAGGGCTGTACACTGCCCAGATTGAACGCAGCGTGGGTCTAGTCGCAGGCTTCAAACTCATAAACTAGCGCATCGCGATTGGTTGCACATCATGGCCAGAAGGTTGCCGCAACCATCAGACTGCACCGATGTGGGCCATGAAATCGGCATGACGGTGTCCCTCTCGGGTGCGCTCGGTACCGTCGAGAACGTTGCAACTCAAAAATCTTGCGGTCGAGATAGCCGCCAACCGATTTGCCGAGGCACATCTTGCGCGTCGTCAAATCGTTGATGGTATTACCCGACGCCACGGACGCCTCGATGCCGCCATTGACGGAGAATAGAGGCTCCCGCCTTCGTGGCGCCATGTCGTCACCACAGGCACGCCGGTCGAAATGGCAGTACTGGGAACCTGCCAAGGGTACGACACGAAATTCGATCCTTGGCCAATGGGCCCCCGGATAGAAGTGCCATTTGTAACCAGCGTCGTCACCCACAGGATGTCATTGTTAGCGGCGTTGCCTGCGCCAGTGTTGTTAATGTTGATGGCATCGATGTAGCCCGAACAGATCACAAAGCCGGACGACAGCCCCACGAAATTGGAGATGCTCGCGCCTATCAGTTGGCTGGTGATGCCTTTGAAATCGGCGCATGTCCGGCTGATTGGACCTGCAGTTGTAAAGGCCGGCTGCGCACTGGTGACCCCAATCTTCTCGAAGTGCCGGCCGCCGCCGGTCTGGTCCTTGAAGGAATCGGTGCCGGGCGTCGGAATCTTCGCCGTGGAAGGGTTGTCGATGTTGGCTTCGATCTTCAGTGCTTCGAGCCTGCCGCTCAGACCCCGCCGAGCGCCGGACTCTTTGCGGTAGGCATTTTCCGCCGCGACGAATTCCGAGGTCGGTCTCGGGAGCTTCAGTGCTGATCTGAAGTAAGCCGCGCTGGCCATTTTCGAAGGGCGAGATGTCTTGGCAGCGATGTTCATTGCCATTATGTCCATCGCAAGCGCGATGCGTCCCGTCGCGTATGTCACGTTTGCCGAAAATATTCCCGCATAGCCGCCACCTCGGCTTTCCATCTGCCGCCGACGCGCCGGCCGAAACCTTTCCGATCTTCTGGCCGAGAGCCTCGGCGGCAACCGCCGTCTCGACCCAATCTCCAGAACTCCGATCCTCGAACTCCGTTTCGATCTCAGCGACAAGCGCCGCTATTTGCGCGAGTTGGCGTCTGATCGCTGCGAGTTTGCGCACGGTGCTCATGGGCACGTCTCGATCGATGCCGGAACCAAAGCCGTTGAGCAAAGTTTCCTTACCGAAGGGCGTTTTAGGTTTTGGAGAACTCGAAATGAAGACCATCATCCTTGGCGCATTGGCGCTTTGCTTGGCTGCGCCTGCGGTCGGGTCCGCAGAAGAAGGCATCGTCGTCCAGACCCAGCGACACCACCACCGCCATTATTGGGACGACAACAATAACGACCGTGTGGTCATCTATCGGAACGGACACCGTCTCCATCGCCGCCATCATGGCGAGCAGGCGCTTTACGACAATGGCGAGCGCGCCTGGCGCCGGCATCATCACCGGTCCAGCGACTTTGTGGTCACCGGATCGATCAACCGTCCGATGCATCACCGCCGTCACGTCGTCATTCAGCAGGACGACAACAGCGATTATGACACCGACTATTGATCGCAGTCTAACGGCCCGGCCTTCGACGAGAGCCGGGCACCGGAGGGAGGGGTTTCGCCATGACGATGCTGTTTCAACCCTTGGACTTGGACGGTCACAAGCGCAGCGAGCTTTACCATGCGGCGCGGTTGTCGATGCTCCAATGTCGTGTGTTGACGCGCTTCGATCGGGTCGAAGAGGCTGCCGATAAGGTGCAAGCAGCGGCTGAGTTGTTCGCTGAGGCGGCTCGACCTGTCGGAAGCACTCAAACGCTCGGTATGTGAGCGCCAAGTCGGCGGCGGAACCGGCAGGCGGCAACGCGCGTTGCCTTTGCATGGTCGACTATCTCAAATCGGTACTGAAGGAACTGTGTCCTGCCTGGCTCATGCGGAAGGCGGGCGTCGTAGACGTTCGCCCTGTTGAGCAGCAGCCAGCCATAAGCGATCTAATAGGTGCGGCGCCGCCGGCGCGATATCGTGGGCCGGTGCGGTCCGAGCCTCCCGACCACAGGCTTAACGAGTCCATAAGCAAGCCCAATTCGGGCTGACCCGCGACGCAGAAAGTTCGAAAAGCTTCCAGGAACCCCAGGCAAACTGGACGACGCAAACTGGACGCCGCAGACAACAATCCGGTTCACGGACATCCTGGTGAGCATTCGCATTGGAGCGGATAGTATCGTCGGCAAAAGAGGGTCCGAAAACGCCTTTCGGCAGCTCCCTCGTAGGAACGAAAAAAGAAGAGAAGCGGAACTTGCGTGTGCAGTATTTGCACACGAACCCTCATAAATATCTCATTTTATTAATCTATCTTCCCCATCATCATAGGGGCCACGGCCAGTCTATGCTCTTGATATTTCAGCATCTGTTTAACATCAGAACCTTAGAACCTACCGCACACGCTGCGTCAGCGAGACCTTCCTGCAACGCGACGTTGCGCGGCGCCAGGGCACCGACACCAAGTCGATCGCAGTGAGACGCCGAAGCCCTGTTAGCGCGCCTGAAGCCTTCGGCGAACTCATCGACCTTCATATCGACGACATGTGCGATGTAGGCAAGTCCCCTCGCCGCTCCAAGGCCGCAGCCCTCGCTATGCTCCGCCACCCTCGATCGCGAACGGCTCGTTCGCTTCGGTCGTGGTCGAGCCGCCCAGGGTGCCGGACGATGACTCTCGGTATCAACATCACCTGGGGAAGTCGTTGAGCGTCGTTTGATCCTGGATGATCTGCCTGGTCGTGATCGCGACAGCCGCTGGCAGTCTCTGACACACGATTGCGCTGAAGTCGTTCGGAATTTCCTGTGCGATGGCCGGAACAAGGCGGCCGGTCGAGAGCATCAGGGCTCAGTGATCAAGCCAATGCACAAGGTCCTGGAGAGGGTAAGACATGACTGTTTCTCCTGCCGGATTCGGCCTTCGAGTTCGCCCGACGTCAGAATTGAGATTCTCGCCGATTGTTTGACCGGCCCGATAAAATGGTTCCAAGGCGTTGACGACGGCAATGTGACCCGTGCCGAGCCATTGAAACTTGCTTGAGACGTTCCAAAATTTCGCCGGCGGGAATGGCGAGAGCCGCCAGACTCAAACACGCATGAGATTGTCTGAAGCCGAGGACCATCCATGGAAGGACCCATTTCGACCTATTTTGCATCGATTGAACCCGTGGCCCCCGACGTTTTTCTGGACCGCTTGCTGCATCCGGCGCGGCATTTCAAACAGCCCCACGACGTTTTGGCCGACGTTGCCCTGGACGCTCAGGAGAAGCGCGCCATTCTTTCGTCATGGGCATCGGATGCCTGCGCCGTAGAATCCGTGCCAGCGCTTCGCATGCTGCCGCGAGCGGGTGAACCGGTCAGCTTCGACACGATCATGGATGCGTTGCAACAGTTGGATCAATCCGATGAGCGTGCCGGTCCTGACTGCAGTGACAGCGCGGCAGTGGCCGCGTTCGTACCATTCGTCGATCGGATTTAAGGGCGACGTAGTTGTTCTTGCACCATGGACCCGTCGGCGAGTGACCCCGCCGGCGGAAGGGGTGGCATTGGTGCGTTCGCCCAGATTGCCGATGAAAATTTTCCTATTCTTGCTCTTGAAAGTGTAAGTCGCGATTCTAAATTGATGGTCGCCGGCAGCCTAATGGGGCCGGCAACACCAGGAGGCGGCAAGGCTCTTGGCGCCTTCTGTTGTCCATGTTGCTCAAAGGAGGATGTGGCTATGAAGACAAACCTCGATTTTACCCCTCTATACCGGTCCAGCATCGGCTTCGACCGCATGGTCGACATGCTTGAAAGTGCGAGTCGTGTGGCCTCGTTCGACAACTGGCCGCCCTACGATATCGCCAAGGTTGATGATGATCAGTATCGCATCACGATGGCGGTCGCCGGTTTCCCGCAGGACCAGCTGACCGTCACCTACCAGCCCAACATGCTGGTTGTGAGCGGGTCGCAATCCGGCGATGAGAACGGCCCGTATCTCTACCGCGGCATCAACGGGCGCGCTTTCGAGCGTCGGTTCGAACTGGCCGATCATGTCAAAGTCGAGGGCGCCAGCCTTGAGAACGGGCTGCTGAGCATCGATCTCAAGCGCGAGGTTCCCGAGGAGATGAAACCGCGCAAGATCGAAATCTCCAGCGGGGCTCCCATGCCGAAGATCGAGGCTCCCAAGGTCGAGACCGACAAGCTGGCCGCCTGAGCAATCCACCATGAAGGCTTTCGCTTGAGCCGGGCGTCCCGCCCGGCTCAGAGACCTACGAAAGGAGAAAGACAATGAGCGTACGTGACTTGATCCCATGGGGCCGGGGCAACGGAAACTCGGCGCCCAGTCTCTTCCCTGATGGAGATCGAGACCCCTTCGTCTCCCTCCACCGGGAGGTAAACCGGCTGTTCGATGACGCCTTCCGCAGCTTTGGCGCCAGACTGCCGGCCTTCGGTCCCTCTTTCGCCGCCAGTTGGCCGAGTGTCGAAATCTCCGACACGGACAAGGAAGTCCGCGTCACGGCGGAAATACCTGGCCTGGACGAGAGCGACATAGAAGTCCTGCTGGAAAATGGGGCGCTCAAGCTTAAAGGCGAGAAGCGTTCCGAGACCGAGGACAAGGACCGGCAGTTCTCCGAGCGCTTCTACGGTCGCTTCGAGCGCCTCATTCCGCTCGGCTACGAGGTTGAAGAAGACAAGGTCAACGCCGCCTTCAACAACGGGGTGCTGACCGTGACGTTGCCCAAGACCGAGCGGGCGCAGGCGAAGGCCAAGCGGATCGCAATCAACGGGAAGAACTGACGGATGCAGTATGGGTGGCGGCCCTTACGGCCGCTGCCCGTGCGACCCTTCATAACGGGAGGGACAGGCAATGGAGACAGTTCAAAGCAGCGACAACAGAAACCTAACCAAGACGTCCGTCTGGCCGGACAATGACAATCGGCCTCGTCTAGACGGGCCGGCTTTGTCAATGGGACGGTCAGTGTTTCCGGACGGCGCAACGGCGCGGATCTACCAGCCCTGCCGCTCGGCCATGACCTCGGCAAAGCCCCGCAAGGACTGGCGATTGGTCTTCGAACGCCGCACAGCCCCGTTCATCGAGCCGCTGATGGGCTATACCGGTGGCCGGGACACCCTGACCCAGGTTGAACTGAACTTTCCGACGCTGGAAGCGGCGATCCGTTATGCCGAGCGTCAAAGCCTCAATTACGTGGTGCAGGCGGCACCTCCTGCTTCCCCGGCCAAGATCAGGAGACAACATGTATCGGAGGAGGAACAGGCCTTTTCCGACCTGGTTTGGCAGCGGCTGCAGTTGGCTTGGCTCCAGGCAAGTCACGGCTATGGCGCCGGTGCACAGGCAGCGAACATACAGACGGCGCTTTCGGAGCCCGAGACACTCTACGCCTCTCCGATGGAGGTCGTGGACGACCCGGTGCTCGCACCCGACGAGAAACGCGCCGTGCTCAAGAACTGGGCCTGGAACGAGTATCTGATCGACCTGGCCACCGCCGAAGGCATGCCGGAAAATGCACGCCCGTCGCGATTGGACGAGGTCGAACTCGCCTTGCTGGCCTTGGAAGTCCGAAACCGGGGCTTCCAGACCAGGACCAGCCCGGTGCACTCCCGGATAGCCGCATGATAAGGCAAGAAGGAACCCACTGATCGTCTTCGACGCCCAACGGACCATCCCGAAACCCTTCCCGCTTGCGGTCGCGGCAGCGGGCGGGCGCGCGCCGACAACTTTCCCAATGCGTGGGCGCCCGATTGCGCCTCGGCAGAACGCGGCCCAGTTGTTAGGATCGCGCTGATATGGACTCCAATGAATTGGCGACAGAGGTTCCTATGTATCAATCCTTCAACGGCTCCGCCCATCCCCTGGCACCGAAAGAGATCGCGATCGCTGCCGTCCCCGAAGACGAGCGTGTCTGGGTCCCACAGGCTAAGGGCGTGTGGTTCCGACCACTTATGCTCAACACAATGCAAGGCCAGTGGTGCAATCTGCTCCGCGTACGCCGGGCCGGGATATTAAGCCGTCATCTGCATCCGGCCCCCGTGCATGGCTATGTGATCAAGGGGCGTTGGCACTATCTTGAACACGACTGGGTGGCAGAGACGGGATCTTACGTTTTCGAGCCGCCCGGTGAAATCCACACGCTCACGGTTCCAAGCGACGTGCCCGAGATGATCACCTTCTTCAACATCTCCGGCTGCATGGTTTACCTGGACAAGGACAACAAGCAGATTGGTTTCGAGGACGTTTTCACCAAGATCGACATGTGCAGAAACCACTATGCGAGCGTGGGTCTCGGTGAGGATTTCGTCGATCAATTCGTGCGGTAGGCATCCGCCCGTTTGTCTTCCGCTGCGATGAGTTCGCGCTCCGCCACAGAGGCGAAACGAGGAGATTTTGGTGACCGATTCCATATGGGCCATGCCCTTCTTCGCGGGCAAGATCGTCGTCATTACCGGAGGCACGACAGGCATCGGAAAGGGCATCGCCATGGCGTTCGCCGGGGCCGGGGCAATCGTCCACGCGACGGGGGCCACGGCCGCCGAGGTGGCGGCCGCTCGTGCATACGGCACCGCCGTCTCGTATTCAGTACTCGACGTCCGGGACATGACTGCGGTCGAAGGATATTCCAGTCAGTTCACATCCGTTGCAGCGCTCGTAAATTGCGCAGGGGTAAACCTGCGCGCCGCCGAATTCACTGTCCAGGGTTTCGAAACGGTGGTCGATATCAATCTCACCGGCTCCATGCGGAGTGCGAGCGCGTTCCGAGGGGCACTCTCGAACGGGGGCGCCATCGTCAACATCGCCTCGATGTTCGCGTTTTTCGGCGCGGCTCATGCGCCGGCTTACGCCGCATCCAAGGGCGCCATCGTGCAACTTACCAAGTCGCTCGCCATCGCCTATGCCGGGGATGCCATCCGCGTAAACGCATTGGCGCCTGGCTGGATCGAGACCGCCATGACCGCCGCGCCACGGGCCGATCCAGCTCGCAACGCGGAATTGATGAAACGCACTCCGATGGGTCGCTGGGGTACGCCGGGCGACCTGACTGGCCCCGCCTTGTTCCTGTGTTCTCCGCTCGCGGGGTTCATCACTGGGGCAATTCTGCCGGTTGACGGTGGCTATCTCATTGCGTGAGGCGTTGGCTATGCTGCGCGACCGATCTCCAAGCCTGTGTCGTCGAGATCAAGATCGAACGCGACCAGTCGACCATGCCTGACCGCAATTGCCGCCACCAACTCCGCAAGCTCGCCATCCGTATGCTCGCAAAAAGCTGCCTGTTTCCTGACAATCGTGACCGCATCCCGGGTCGATACGACAGAGAACGGCCTCCGGGATCTCACGAAGGATTCCGCAACCTCCGCGACGGATGAAGCTCGGTCAAAATTATCTTGCATACTTGCACCTCTGTACGACGCTAGCCCAAGCTCGGCCCGCGCAATTTGTTCCCACTGGCCTAATGCAGCCTGGTTGGCATCCGGCCTGGGCTCCTTGTGTGCGAAGGCCGGGAGCAACGCGACATGGCCGTCGCCGTGCCTTGGACAGTAGGCTGGACGCATTCGTCTCCACTCAACCAAAGGTCACGCCATCGGCCAGTCCTCGCTACATGCTTCAAATGCGAACACGAGCGCGACGCTACAGACGAGGAGGATCAGATGTGTCCAAGCCGCTCGCCAAAATTTCCGATCCTCGGATCACCGCAGTTCCCGCGCAACAAGTCGCCGGGAGACCTGTTTGCTCGCGTTAATTGCGGTCGACTGACTCCTGGCTCATTCGCCGCCCCGCCAGTTGGCTCCGGTCAGCCGGCCTCGTCCGTCTCCGTCATCGCTGGCCGGCGGACGATCCAATCCACCAAACCGGCTTCGGTCTGCTCGCAGGCCACGAATTCGCGCACCAGACTTCGCGCCAGCTCGCGCCATTGACACTCGGGCACGTTCATCTCCGCGATCAGATCTCGGCATGCAGCGCGTATGATGTCGGCATCGAAGGCTGACACGGCGACAGGACCACGGTCTGTATTCTTTGCTCGAGGAGTGTCGTCGCCCTGACGTTCGCGAAAGCGCCTCAGCACCTCGCGCGATGTGGCGATCGCTTGTCGGGTTTGACTCATAGCCTCGTAAAATCCAACTTCGCGGACCGGTGAGCGGTGCCGTGATAGAATGAAGTCCTCCATAACCGGATGTGCAGTGTCCGTACGCGTTGCAACCATCGCCGCCTCCCTGCAGGCGCACCCAATGCTTGCAGCTTCTGCCCGTTTTCGGGTGGCCGCCTGCATTTGTCGTGTCGCTGCTATGATCGCGTGAGTTAAAGCCGGTCAAGCGTCGCTGCAATTACAAATGTAAGTGGGGCATCCGATAAGTGGTATGCCCGCTGGCTGCGGCGGCGGCGAGTTCGTTCTTCAGACGGTCGAAGTCTTCCTCGGCGAAGCGCTCTCCGCGTTGCCGGAACGAGGAAGCAGGATCTGGACAAAATGCATGCGGCCGTGCCGCCGTTCAGGGGGCGCTATTGGCGAAAATCCGCCAATTTCCGCCAGTCGAAGACAACGCCCACTCCAGGCTCGTCGGGTGCTATCGCCAAACCACCCTGAAGCCTCAGCGGCTCAGTGGTATAATGGTCAATATCAAAACTATGCGCCTCCACCCAGCCGGCATTTGTCTGACCTGCAACGAGGCTGACATGAAGTTCCTGCATCCCGTGACTGCAGACCGGAATGCCAGCCTTGTGTGAGAGCGCTGCCACGCGCAGCCAGCCGGTGACCCCGCCGCAGTTGGAGGCGTCGGGTTGGATGTAGGCGAGATTCGACCAAGCGAAGGCATGCTCGAACTCCTCGATGACATGCAGGTTTTCTCCCATTGCCAGGGGCATTCCGGTCGCCTTGGCAATGCTGGCGTAGCCCTCATAGTCGTCGGGTATGATGGGCTCCTCGAACCACAGCAGATCGTAGGCGGCGAATGCTCTCGCTGCCTCGATCGCTCGCGGGACGTCGAGCGCGTAGTTGGCGTCAACCATAAAGGTGACATGAGGGCCGATGCGCTCGCGAACTGCCTTCACCCGGGCCACATCCTCGGCAAGGTCGTCCTTGCCGACCTTGATCTTCACCCCGGTAAAGCCGGCATTGAGATAGGAATCGATGCTGGCCAAAAGCTGATCGAGGGTGAAGTTTAGGTCGATGCCGCCGCGATAGGCCTTGGCGCTCTTCCCGGCCCCGCCCGCCATCTGCCAAAGCGGCAGGCCGCTACGCCGGCCCTTGAGGTCCCATAATGCGATGTCGATCGCCGAGATCGCGAAAGAAGCGATGCCGCCGCGCCCGACATAGTGGATGTGCCAGAGCATGCCGTCGTAGATCGTGTCGATCTGTATTGCGTCGCGAGCCTTGAGGAACGGCGCGAGGTCGTGATCGATCATTGCCTTGATCGCATAGCCGCCCCTGCCGCCGGTGTAGGTGTAGCCTGTGCCCTCGGTGCCGTCGGCAAGCCTCAGCGTGACGGTGACCAGCTCGAAATGCGTGTGCGCGCCGTGCTTGGCATCGGTCATCACCTCACGCAGTGGGACCCGAAACAGCCGGGTCTCGACTTCCTTGATTTCGGTGCGGCTCATGCTGCGCTCCATTCACGTTTTTTCATCGGACCATAATTGCACCGGCAGCGCTGACTGGCAACAATGTGGCTGATCTTTCAGCGGTAATGTGGCTGGTCTTTCAGCGGTTCTGAAGCCAATCCGTCATTTTTGGTCCTACAAAAGCATCAATCCGCTTGTGCTTTGGTCCGATTTACCTTCTAATAACAGGACCATCTGGGAGGAAAAGGCTTGCTGGATACGGAAGAGCGTCCTGAGATGCCCGCGGCTATTCTCGCCGCCCGCGCGGCCGACGCGATGGTGGCCGGCATAGAGGCCGACATCACGTCCGGAAGGCTTGGCGACGGCAGCTACCTGCCGGCCGAGCGCGAACTGATGATCGAGTATGGTGTGGGCCGGGGCGTTGTGCGTGAGGCGATTGCGCGCCTGGCCAGCCGCGGCCTGGTGGAAGCGCGTCCGCGGTTCCGACCCGTGGCGCGCCGGCCCGGCCTGGATGCCGCGCTCGGCGCCCTCGACGGCATTGTAGGACATCTGCTGAGCGACCAGGCGGGCGTGAAGAACCTCTACGACATGCGCGTCTTCCTCGAGGCGTCGCTGGCGCGCAACGCCGCCATCCATGCCCGCAAGGATGACGTCACAGCCCTGAGGGCGGCGCTGGCGATGAATGAGGCGGCCATCCCGGATTCCGAGAAATTCTATGCGACGGACGTGGCGTTCCACGCAGCGCTCTATGACATCGCGCGCAACCCGGTGCTGCCTGTCGTGCACAAGGCATTTACCGCCTGGCTGTCGCCGCATTGGATGCGCATGCCACGGTCGCCCGAGCGCAACCGCGTGAATTTCCTCAGCCATCGTGAAATCTGCACGGCCATCATTGAGCGAGATCCTGACGGCGCCGAGCGGGCGCTGCTCAACCACCTCTCGGCGGCCTGGGAGTATGTCCGCGGAACATTCGAAAGCCGTGAGGCGCCGGAAGCATGACGCAGTCCTACGACCATATCGTGGTGGGCGGCGGAGCAGCCGGCTGCGTCGCGGCGGCAAGGCTTGTCAAAGCGGGACGGCGAACCCTGCTGCTGGAGGCCGGCCATTCCCATCATCACCCCTTGCTCGACATGCCGCCCGGCATCTTCAAGATGATCAACGGCTCGAAATTCATGCGCTATCACCGCACCGAGCCGCAGGCCCATCTCGACGGGCGCGTCCATGAAATCTCGCAAGGCAACGTGCTGGGCGGCGGCACCTCGGTCAACGCCCAGGTCTACATGCGAGGCCGCTCGGCCGATTATGAGGAGTGGGACGAGCTGCTGCGCGGCAACAATGCCGGCGTACGCTGGAACTGGCAGGCGGTGCTGCCGCATTTCACCGGCATGGAGGGAAACAACCGCCTCGGCGGCGAACTGCATGGCAGCGAAGGTCCGCTGCTGGTCTCGGATCCAGGCCACATCGATGATGTTTCCCGTTGGTTCGTCCAGGCCGTCCAAGGCCTTGGATTGCCGTACAACCATGACTTCAACGGACCGTCGCAGCGCGGGGTCGGCTTCTACCAGTTCATGAACCGGCGGGGAAAGCGAAGCAGCGCCGCCTATGCCTTCATCGAGCCGCTGACGAATGATCCCAAGCTGACGCTGAAACTCAATTGCACAGTCAGCCGGCTGCTGATCGAAAAAGGTCGGGTCACCGGCGTCGTCTATTCGGATGCGTCGGGCGCCGAGCATACCGTCCATGCGGATGCCGACGTGATCGTCTCGTCCGGTGCCCTCGTCTCGCCAAAATTGCTCATGCTGTCCGGCATCGGCCCCGCCGAGGCGCTTGCCGGGCACGGCATTTCCTGCGTCGCCGACCTGCCTGGGGTCGGCGAAAACCTGATCGACCATCCGGAGGTGCCGATCATCGCCATCGCAAACGGCCCATACGGCTATTTCAGGCAGGGCCAAGGCTGGCGGATGATCAGGAACGGCCTGCATTTCAAGCTCTTCGGCACCGGCACGATCCTGTCAGCGGGGGTGGAGGCCGGAGCCTTCGTCAATCCGGCCGATCCCGAGGGCGAACCGACGATCCAGGCCTTCTGCGTACCGCACGTCTATCTGGACCGCGATATCCTGACCTTGGTCGAGAACACCTATGGGCTTACCGTGACGACAGTGGTGGTGAAGCCAAAGTCGCGCGGTTTCGTGAGGCTGCGTTCGGCGGATCCGAAGGACATGCCGATCGTTTCGCCGAACCTCCTTAAACATCCCGACGACATGCGGGAAATGATCTCCGGCCAGCGTTATTTCCTGCAGGCTTTTCAGACCAAGCCGCTCGCCGATCGGGTCAAGGCCATTGCCGTGCCAGGCCAGGATGATCTCAGCGACGAAGCCATGACAAAGCATTGCAAGCGCTTTGTGAAGACCAACTACCACCCGGCCGGGACATGCCGGATGGGCTCGGACAGCGACCGGATGGCGGTGCTGGACGCGGCGCTGCGCGTGCGCGGAATAGACAATCTGCGGGTTGCCGACATGTCGGCCTGCCCCAACATCAATGCCGGCAATACGGCGGCGCCCGCCATGATGCTGGGCGACCGCTGCGCCGACTTCATTTTGGAGGCGGCATAGCGCCTGATCCAGCTTCCCGACGGCGTCATCGCCGAAGCCGTCTGGGCCGATATCGTGAGGAAATTACACAGTCGCTGAAAGCGACGATAAAGGAGGAAAGAGCATGATCATTACCCGTCGAAAACTACTGGTTGGCTCCGCCGCCGGCGCGGTCGCGCTGACACTCGGCTCACGCGCCTTCGCGGCGCTCCCGCCGCTCGCCAAGAAGGACAAGTACAAGGTCGGTTTCGCCCAGACGGAAAGCAACAATCCGTGGCGTCTTGCCGAGACCAAGAGCATGCAGGACGAAGCCGCCAAGCTTGGCCATCAGCTGGTCTACACGGATGCCGCCGGTTCGTCGGCCAAGCAGGCCTCCGACGTGAACTCGATGATCGCGCAGGGCGTCGACGCAATCTTCCTGCCGCCCCGCGAAGACAAGCCGCTGGTGCCGGTCATTCTTGCCGCGCGCGATGCCGGTATACCGGTGTTTCTGGTCGACCGCGACGTTGATCACACCATGGCCAAGCCGGGCGAGGATTATGTCTGCTTCATCGGTTCGGATTTCATCGAGGAGGCGACCCGCGTCGGCGAATGGCTGGTCAAGAACGCCAATGGCAAGTCGAAGATCATCGAGCTGGAAGGCACGACCGGAGCCTCGGCCGCTACCGACCGCAAGAAAGGCTTCGACGATTTCATCGCCAAGCACTCGCAGTTCACCATCCTGGCGTCGCAGTCCGGCGACTTCGCCCGTGACAAGGGCCGGCAGGTCGCCGAGACGCTGCTTCAGGCGCACCCTGATGCGGATATCATCTACGCGCATAATGATGAGATGGCGCTGGGCGCCATCGCCGCTTTGGAAGCAGCCGGCAAGACCCCGGGCAAGGATGTGCTGATCTTGTCGATCGACGGCGAGAAGGAAGGCGTCCAGGCGATCATTGACGGCAAGATCGGCGCTATCTGCGCTTGCAGCCCGCTGTTCGGGCCGAAGGCCTTCGCTACGATGGCCGACTATGCGGCCGGCAAGAAGATCCCGCCGTTCATCAAGAACGAGGATGCCTTCTTCGACGCCACGAACGCGAAGAAAGACTTCGATATTGCGTTCTGATATCCACTTTCTTTCCAGTTGCCCTACCCGCTTCGGCGGGTAGGGTTTGGGAGTTTGACGATGACCGCTCAGCCGGACCAAGCCGCGCTGCTCCTGGACATGCGTAACATCCAGAAGCGTTTTGCCGGCATCCCTGCCCTGGCCGATGCCTCGCTCCAGGTTCTTCCGGGCGAGATCCACGCACTCATCGGCCAGAACGGTGCGGGCAAATCGACACTTATCAAGGTGCTCACCGGCTATTACCGCCGGGATGCGGGGCAGGTGCTGTTCGAACGGAAGCCGTTCGAAGTTGGGTCTCCGCATCAGGCGCAGGTCAGCGGCATCAGCACCATCTACCAGGAGATCAATCTCGTACCGCTGCGCTCGGTGACCGAGAACATCTGCCTTGGACGCGAGAAGCGCCGCCGCGGCCTGCTCGACTGGAGCGCGATGCATGCGGAAGCCGAGCGCCTGCTCAGCCGCTTCTCGATCGGCATCGACGTGCGCCGCCCGCTCAGCGATTTCAACACCGCCACGCAGCAGATGGTGGCGATCGCCCGCGCCATCGGCTTTTCCGCCCGCCTCGTGATCATGGATGAGCCGACCTCCTCGCTAGACGAGCGTGAAGTCTCGGTCTTGTTCAGCGTTATCCGTCAGCTCAAGGCCGACGGCGTCTCCGTTCTGTTCGTCAGCCACAAGCTCGACGAGTTGTACGAGGTCTGCGACCGGGTCACGATCATGCGTGACGGCCGCACGGTGCGAAGCGCGGCGATGAGCGACATCGGCAAGCTGGAGCTGGTCGCGGCCATGCTCGGCCGCGACGTCGCAGCCGTCGAAGGCCATGCGACCGCGTTCGGCGAACGCGATCGGTCGAGGATCGGTGATGTGCTGTTTACCGCGCAAGGGCTGGCGGCCGGCCAGTTGGTGCGTGACGTGAGCTTCGACCTGCGCCGCGGCGAGATCGCCGGCTTTGCCGGCTTGCTCGGCGCCGGCCGCACCGAAACAGCCCGCCTCGTATTCGGCGCCGACCGCCGGAGCGCAGGCGAGATGACGATGGAGGGCGCGTCCTACCACCCCGCACGTGCCGCTGATGCCATCGCCGCAGGGATGGGCTTCTGCACTGAGGACCGCAAGGCCGAGGGCATCGTGCCGGAAATGACCGTCGCGGAGAACATAACACTGGCACTGCTGCCGAAAATCAGCCGCAATGGCATCCTGAACGAGGCCCGGCAGAAGGAGATCGTCGAGCGCTTCATTCGTGAACTCGACATCAAATGCTCGGGGCCTAACCAGAAGGTCCGCGAGTTGTCGGGCGGCAACCAGCAAAAGGTGCTGCTTGCCCGCTGGCTGGCAATGAACCCGAAGCTGCTCATTCTCGATGAGCCGACGCGCGGCATCGATGTCGGGGCCAAGGCCGAGATCCAGCGCCTCATCCGCAAGCTTGCCGATGACGGGCTCGGCGTGCTGATGATCTCCTCGGAACTCGAGGAAGTGATGGAAGGAGCCGACCGCATATTCGTGCTGCGCGAAGGAGTGAGGGTGGCCGAACTGGAAGGCCAGGCAGCCGACGAGGAGGACGTGCTCGCGGCGATGGCGCATGGCGGCGCGGCGAAGGAGGCAGCGTGAGCGATCTGGCCACACCATCCGCAGCCAACGACGCTGGAAACCGCCGCTTTGATGTGTTCGGTTTCCTGGCGCGCTACGGCACGGTGATCGCGCTTGTGCTGCTGGTGGTCTTCAACCTTGCCTATACGCGCAATTTCGCGACGCTGCAGACACTCAACGTCAACCTAACCCAGGTCTGCACGATTGTGATCGTCGCGGTGGGGATGACCCTGGTGATCGCCACCGGCGGCATCGACCTGTCGGTTGGTTCGCTGATGGCGATCTCCGGCGCATTGGCGCCGATGATCTTCATGGGCACGATCTTCCCGGTCGGAAACATCTATCTGGCGGTAGCCGTCGCGATGATTGCCTCGATCCTCGTCGCCGGCCTGTTCGGGCTGTTCAATGGCTGGTTGGTCTCGCGTTTCCGCATCCAACCTATTGTTGCAACGCTCGTGCTGTTCATCGCCGGGCGCGGGATCGCGCAGGTCATGACCAACGGCAATCTGCAGACCTTCCGCGTGCCGCAATTCCAGTGGATCGGACTTGCCCGCCCGCTCGGCATTCCCGCGCAGGTCATCATCATGGCCGTGCTGGTTGCGGCGGCCGCTTGGGCCCTTCACCGCACAGTGTTCGGGCGAAGCATCCTGGCGGTCGGCGGCAATGAAAAGGCCTCTGAACTCGCCGGCATCGCCGTATCGAGGATCAAGCTCGCCGTCTATGCGATCAGCGGCCTGTGCGCGGGGCTAGCCGGTCTCGTCGTCATTGCGATCAACTCCTCCAGCGACGCCAATCTCGTCGGGCTGGGCATGGAACTCGACGCCATCGCGGCGGTCGCGGTGGGCGGCACGCTGTTGAGTGGTGGAAAGGCCACAATCATCGGCACCCTGCTGGGCGCTCTGACCATCCAGTTGGTGCGCTACACGCTGCTTGCAAATGGCGTGCCCGACGCCGCTGCGCTCGTCGTCAAGGCCGGCATCATCGCATTCGCCGTCTGGCTGCAGCAGCAACACCGGGGGTAATTCATGAACAGCGCCAGACTGGTTCGCATCATCGGCACCTATGGTGTCGTCATCGCGCTTGCAGCCCTCGTCCTGTTCGGATTCCTGCGTTACGACCGCTTCCTCGGCCTCTTCAACGTGATGAGTGTTCTGCGCTACAACTCGATGTTCGCGCTCGTCGCGCTCGGCATGTGCTTCGTGATCATGACCGGCGGCATAGACCTGTCCGTCGGCTCCGTCGCCGCCTTGGGCAGCGTCGCGTCGGCCCTGGCGAGCCCGCACGGCATCGTGGCAGGCCTTGCAGCGGGCGTTGGCGCCGGCCTAGCAGCCGGGCTGATCAACGCGCTCCTGGTTACGCGCGGCAACCTGATGCCTTTCATCGCCACGCTTGCCACCATGCTGGCCGCAAGCGGCTCGGCGCTGCTTCTGGCCGGCAACCAGACCGTTTCGGTGTCTTACGATTCGGGTTTCACCGCCATCGGCCAAGGGAATTTCTGGATTTTCCCGATTCCGGCAGTCATCGCCCTGGTTGCCTATGCCGTCGGCTCAGTGGTCCTGAACTACACCAGCACGGGACGGACGGTGCTGGCCATCGGCGGCGGCGAGGATGCCTCGCGGCTGATGGGGCTGCGCACGGACCGCGTCAAATTTCTCGTCTATGTCGCAAGCGGGTGCCTGGCCGGGCTCGCCGGCGTCGTCCTCGCTTCTCAGTTCGGCGCAGGCCAGCCGATCGAGGGCGTCGGCTGGGAACTGTTTGCCATCGCAGCGGTCGTCGTGGGCGGGACGCTGCTGACCGGCGGCTCTGGCTCGGTGTTGACCACGCTGGCCGGCGTGCTGTTGCTCGGGATCCTTTTCAACGTCCTGAACTTCGAAAACGGCATGGGCTGGATTTCGCTGTCAGCCTACTGGCAGTCGGTGATCCGCGGGCTGTTTTTGCTCGTCGTCGTCCTTCTCCAGGCACGGCTTACGGCAAGGCGCGAAACTGCCTGAGGATGGCGAGCGCCTTCGAGCACGATGGCGCTGCAGAATCAGTGCGCGTGCGCACCCGGCCGATGAGCGCATCCCGCAGACTTTCTGCGGCGATGCTTCCCCGGTGCACCTGGGGTCCGACACCCTTGGAGCGGGATCCGCAAGCGGATCCTGGTGCAGTCACATGGCCGTCCTGGAGACGGTCATTTCCCGGCGACCGCCACGAACACGGACTGCCCCTGCCTTTCCAGCCGAAACAGGATGGGCTTGCTCTGCCGGCGAGAGTTCGCCCACTCCTCGACGATATCCGAAGGCTCCGTCACGCGGCGATTGTTGGCCGATATGATGACATCGCCGGGCTGCAATCCGCTCCGGGCGGCAAGGCCATCGGGAACCACTTCCACGACGAAGACGCCGGTTGTTCCTGATTTGATGCCTAGCTGCTGACGCGCCTGATCCGGAATCGGGCTGAGGGATAGGCCGAGGCCTTCGGCCGCCGACTTCTTGTCGGGAACAGCGCCGGTCTTCACCTCCGCATCCTTGCGCTCACCGATGACAAGCGCGATCTCCTGGTCCTTGCCGCCGTTACTCCGTGTCAGAGTGGCCTTGCTGCCAGGCTTCTGGCTAGCCGTCGCAAGCGTGAGGTCATGGACACCCTCAATGCCCTTGCCGTTGAACCGGGTGATCACGTCACCCGGCTTCAAGCCGGCTTTCTCCGCCGGGCTGCCGGGCTCGACCGAAGCAACCAGCGCGCCCTTGTCATCCTTCATCCCGAGGGCCTCAGCCAGCGACGGCGTGATGTCCTGCAGGCGGACCCCGATGAAGCCACGCTCGATCCGGCCGGTTCTGATCAACTGGTCGGCGATGCTTTGGGCGGTGCGCGATGGCACCGCAAACCCGATCCCGATGCTGCCGCCGGACGGCGAGACGATGGCGGTGTTGACGCCGATCACCTCGCCACGTGCGTTGAACAGCGGACCGCCCGAGTTGCCTCGGTTGATCGACGCGTCCGTCTGGAGAAAATCGTCGTACGGCCCGGCTTGAATGTCTCGCGAGCGGGCCGAAAGAACGCCGACAGTGACAGTCCCTCCGAGCCCGAAGGGACTGCCGATCGCGATTGTCCATGCGCCCGGCTGCATTGCATCCGAGTCACCCCATTTGGTCGTGGTCATGTTGGGCCGCGGGTCGACCTTCAGCACCGCTATATCGGTGGCGGGGTCACGGCCGACCAATTGCGCCGGCGCCGTTTCCTTGTCGGAAAATACGACATGGATCTCTGTCGCATCGGCAACGACATGGTTGTTGGTGACGATGTAGCCGTCGGCACTGATCACAAATCCGGAGCCAAGCGCCTCCCTCACCTGCGGCTGAACGGGTCCGAGGCCCTGGCCGTCGAACGGACTTGTAAAGTCGCCCGCCGTCGTCTGGTCCTGGACAACCTCCCGGGTCGTGATCGCGACCACGGCCGGCAATTTCTGCTGGATGATCGCTGTGAAGTCGGTCGGGGTATCCTGGGCCAGGACAGGCGCCACGCCACTGGCCGAGAGCATCAGCGCAACCGCGATCAAGCGCGTTGCAAATCGTCTTTGCATATCGTGAGACATTGCTGGACCTCCTGCCGGACAGCCCCGGCCGCTCGGCCGCGCCGCGCGGAGCCGGTGCTCCGGACGCTAGAACTGCCAACAAAGCTGTTTGTTTCAGCCCCCCGGAAAAATGGCACGGCCAGGAAAAATAGCCCGACCGCGGGGGTCCGGAAGGCAGCAGCCGGGAACCATTGAGGCCGTCGAGTTCAACCGTCCACAGGACTGGTCCCGGACGTAGCAGAAATCAGCAAAGCGACTGCGTCAGCTCCGGCAAATGCCCGATATGCCCATGGAGCCAACCTAGCGGCTGAGGTGCCTCTACCGGCCCTGGTGCGAAAAGGATCTGCAATGAAAGAGGGAGCTCCACAGCCGCTGAGAGACGCGGCTGTGATCACCACCGCTCGAACTCCCTCAAGGGAACAAAAGGGTACCAACTAAGTTCGGCCCCATAATGAGGATGCCTATATGGACCTGTTGCCCCAGTCAGCCGAACACACCGTCTCCCCGCCGCCCGCTCCAGACCTTCACCGGCTTTTGTTCGATCCAAACTTGCGTATACACGGCTTGATTGATGACACTGTCGTCACCAAAGCCTTGGACGATTTGAAAGCCGTGCGTTCCGGGGAAGACGATCTCTACGTTGAAATCGACACGCCCGGAGGCGACGCCGACGGCGCGCGACGTCTAGCTCTAGAGTTCAAACTTTTTCTGAAACACTCGGGCCGCAACGGCTACATCATTGGCAAGAATACGGTTTACTCTGCCGGGGTAACGGTCCTTGCCGCTTTCCCGAAAGCCTGCAGGTTCCTTTGCCCGCAAGCAGTCCTGCTGATTCATGAAAGAAGGCTTGAGAAAGACTTGGTTCTGAATGGACCAATTCGAAGCTGTCTTCAGATCGTTCGCGAACAACTTGCGCTGTTGGAAACGGCAGAGCGACTCGAGAATGAAGGGTTCGCCGATCTCGTCCAAGGTTCTCGAACATCGCTGGAAGAGCTGCGCGACCATGCCCTGAACAGCTGCTACCTGATGGCAGCAAGAGCTTTGGAGCTAGGCCTTGTTGAAGACATTGCCCATTAACTTGATGCCTCGATGGAAACGGCAGAGCGGAGTCCAACACGTTTCCCCTCACTCATGTCGGCGGCGACCATGAACGACGAGGTTGACAAGATAGAGCGGACCGGCGGCTGTCTTTGCGGGTCTGTGAGGTATGTTGTTGCCGGCGCGCCGTTGCGCGTTGGCTTGTGTCATTGCCAGGATTGCAAGCGAACCAGCGGCAGCACCTACAGTGCCTTTGCCGTGTGGCCACGGTCGGCTTACCAGTGCAAGGGCGAGCTTGCGGCGTTCAACGGCAGAGGTTTTTGTCCGGCATGCGGGTCGCGCGTGGTGAATCTCCGCGACGACGAAGCCGAGATCATGATCGGCACTCTCGACGATGCGCCAAACGACCTTCTCCCGACATACGAGCTTTGGACCCCCCGGCGCGAAGCCTGGCTCCACAACCTGCCTTGGGCTGACCAATTCGCGGGCGATCGCACCGAAGAAGGCCAAAATTGGCGCGAAGCCCGACGAGTATGACCATGCTCGAATGGCCCTCCACCCCTTGAACCGTGAAAGTCAGCTTGATGCGCGATGAATCACTCAAGTTCTTGAAGGAAATTGTGGCGACCCCGTCGCCGAGCGGCTTTGAGCAACCCGTAGCGGAGCTTTTCCGCGAGTATGTTCGTCCGTATGCCCACAGGTTGACGACGGACGTCATGGGCAATGTCACGGCGATCATCAATCCTGAGGCGTCTATGCGCTTCATGTATGCCGGGCACATGGATGAGGTCGGCTTCATCGTCCATTACATCGACGATGACGGCTTTCTTTTCTTCAGCACCATAGGTGGAACGGACGTTGCCACTGAAATCGGCCAGCGTGTCTGGGTGCACGGCAAGGAGCCGATCCTGGGCGTCGTAGGTCGCAAAGCAATCCAGACCTTCAAAGCCTCTGACACGTCTCAAACTCCCTCGCTGATGGAACTATGGATCGATATCGGCGCGAGTTCGCGAGAGGAAGCGTTGAAGGTCGTAGAGGTCGGCAGCGCGGTCACTATCCACGGCGAGTTTGCGGCGCTACAGGGCAACCTTGCTGTCGGACGAGCGTTCGACAACAAGGTTGGCCTCCTCATCGGCGCCGAGGTCCTGCGCTGCCTCTCCGAGGAGGGAGGCGTTCACCCCGGCGTGGGCCTCTATATCCTGGGTACGGTTCAAGAGGAAATTGGGTCCCGAGGCGCGATGACCTCAGCGTTCAACATCGCACCTCGAACCGGCCTCGCAATCGATATGGGCGTGGCGATGGACTATCCGCGCGCTCGCGCCGAGGATCAGGGCAAACTGGACCTTGGGAAAGGGCCGGCAATCACTCAAGGCGCGAACACCAACCCGGTGGTGTTCAATCTGCTGAAGTCGGTGGCCGAGAAAGAGGGCCTACCTTATCAGCTTCAGGCGGTGGGCAGCTCAAGCCCTACCGACGCGCGTGTCATGCAGCAGAACCGAGGCGGCGTCGCAAGTGGAGTGCTCTCCGTGCCTTTGCGTTACATGCATACCCCGTCCGAAGTTGTTTGCCTGGATGATGTGCAAACGACGATTGACCTTGTTTGTGCATATTGCCGGCAATTGACGCCGGAGATCGACTTCACGCCAAGATGATCGCGGCGGGATTGATTGTGGAAGTCCTAGCTCCAACAGTCGCTGATCTGGTGCCTGTCGGCCACCGCCTGGTGCGTCGGTCACCGCGCACCTGAGAAAACCCAACTGCAGTCCACTGGGGAGCGCGCCTCAGGTCACCCCCACCGCTTCCACCAAACGCCTGAGGAAGTCCGTCAGACCGGCTTCAGGATCATCACCTGCGCCAACGAGCACCGAAATACCCCAGCGCCCAAGCACGGCCTCCTCCACAGGGTTGCGGCTGGGCATGAAGATGAACGAAGGGGGACGATCTTTCTCATATCCAGACCGGTGCCAGGTCTGCCAAAGCCGGTGCAACAGCAGCCGGATGTTTGGATCGGAGAGGCTATAGCCAATGAACAGGATCGTGCTGCCGAGAGCATCGGAGCGAAAGCGGACATCAAGGGGAGAATTGAAGGACAGGCGGTCAAGATAGTCGGTTTCGGTGAGGACAAGGGAAGAGTCCTCGTCAAAGTCGCCGTGAAATTTCACGATGTGCGTTACGCCTCGACGGGCCTGCGCAACGTGCCGTGCGTTGGCCACTTTCACGTACTCTAGACCGTGGATTTCAAAAGCGAGTTCCAGGTTCCGGTCATAGTTCGTCGTATAGATGACGGGAAAATCGAGCGTCACGATGAGTCGGTGCAATTCCGATTTCTCAATCCGTTCCTTGGCGACAGACCAGTTTCTGTCCATCCAACTGCGAAGTGGTCCGATACTGCCATGCTTGATCCGATAGTATTCGGCCAAGGTCTGAAAACGATCGCGTCGCGTGGAAAATTCATCGTCGACGCCGAGCTCCTTTGCCATTCGCTCGATGAGTTTCTCCCAAGACGGAAGTCCGACGCTGATCGATACCCCCGCCCCCACAAACAAAATTGCGCTGCGATGACGAATTGCATTGGCGAGCGAATCTATAGGATCATCATCGTTCATGGATAGGTCCTCCGAAGCCACTCGCGTGGGCCGGACCTAAGGTGCGTGCCCCGGTGCGGGGATCGTGGACGCGGCTCCCCAATTCGAGCCAGCGTGCTCCG
The DNA here is from genome assembly GCF_040320805.1 of Mesorhizobium sp. M0615. Lineage (NCBI taxonomy): Bacteria > Pseudomonadati > Pseudomonadota > Alphaproteobacteria > Hyphomicrobiales > Phyllobacteriaceae > Mesorhizobium > Mesorhizobium sp. M0615. Next base: position 43,528 of record NZ_JAMYQI010000018.1, read on the forward strand.
CCCTCATCGACGAAATCGGGTCGACCACGCACCAGCCAGCCCAGAGGGGGCGGCCCTTGCAGTCCTGCCGAGCCGCTTGCCACCCGAACCGAGGTAGCGGCCGCGAGGACACTGGCTGTGAACTGGAACCGGCGGTGTTGCGGTTTACTGGCCACGTTGATTCAGTTCTGCGCCAGCCATATTGCGCAAAACTCTGTCGAGTTTCGCATTCACCAAGAGGTTGCGCCGCTTCGCGCCGATAAAGATGGCGAGAGAGTAAATCATTGTAAGAACAGAGATCATCGTCATTCCGGCCTAAACATCAGCGGCCGGAGATGTTCCATGCGCCCGGAAATATTCCAGTGCAGGTGTTTTTAAATCGCCGAAGCTACGCGCTCAATGCGCGGTTGGTTTCGTGTCCAGGGCGGACGAATTAGCGCAAGGCGGTATTCATCCTCCCACATCGGCGGCGGACTGAAGCGAAATGCTGGTTGTGTCCCCCAGAATTGCAATGAAACGCCGATGCTTTGCATGCGGCCCGGAACAAATGCTCGCTTGCACAGTTCGAGCCATGCAGCGGTCGACCCCCGCGCTGCAAGATCGGTAGCCCGATCGCCCGCGCCGGCCCCTCCCACGGCGCGGGCTTTCGTTTGAATTCACGCTGTCGGGGTTGGAGTCGCTCCGCCGTTGTCGCGAGCCGGCTGATATACGCGCTGTCCGGGGCTCGCGGGATGCCGGCGACATCGGCATTCGCGCAGTCCGGCAGGTCAGCCGATGCACGGGAACAACGCGGCACTGTGATGGTTTGGTGGCCTCGGAAGGTGGCAGAGAACGATGGGCAAAAAGCCCAAACAGCACGCAAAATCCACGGCGGATCGCGAAAAGGCGATCGAGGCGCTCTACTTCGCGCGCAAGTGCGGCCTTACGAAGGAAGAGGCACTCAAGATGCTCAGGGAAGCCCCGATTGGGATCGATGATGAAGCCGAAGAGCGCTCCGGCATTTAGACGCGATCGCCGGTCGCGCGTCGCAGCCGGCCGCGGCGCATGATCTTCTTCACTTCCGATACGCATTTCAACGATCCGCGCATTCTGCGCCTCGACCGGCGTCCCTTCGCCTCGTTGGTCGAGCATGACCAGGCGCTGGTTGCGTTTTGGAACGAAACGGTTGGCCCGAACGACGAGGTCTGGCACCTCGGCGATTTCGCCAAGGGTCCAGCCGAGACCGTGTCTTCACTGCTGTCGTCTCTTAACGGGTCCAAGCACCTGATAATTGGCAACAATGATGGCGCTGCCACCATTGGCGACCCGGCCTGGGCGAGCGTGCACCACTATATGGAGCTTCTTGTCGAGGGCAGCTTGCTGGTTCTGTGTCACTATCCTTTTCGCACCTGGAACCAGATCGGCAAGAGATCGGTAAACCTGCACGGTCATTCGCACGGTCGTCTGAAGCCGATGACGCGCCAGCATGATGTCGGCGTCGACGCATGGGGGTATCGTCCGGTAACCTTTGCTGCCATTCAGGCCAGTCGCCGGCGGGGTTAGCCCGGCAGAACGCCGGGCGAGCGAAGGTCTCAGCTTTGCGGGATTCGAGCCGACGAGAGGCCGTCTGTAATCCTGCCGGGCCTGCAACAACGCGACAATCCTGGTTGGGCGACTTCAAATAGGAGAACTGCTTCATATATGCGGTTTTCGCGGTACGCGGACCGCGCCACACCATCAGCTTGAGTGCGGCGAAGTCTTACGGAAGCCCCACCGGCCGTCGCAGCGCGAGATCGAACGCATCGCCTGAGCTCAGCACGTGAACCCTCAGATCATGAATCGAAAGGGCGGCATCAGGCTCACCTTCCGCGATGTTGGAATGGGTCACGCCGGCTGCGTCGACCAGATAGACAGCGCCGCTGCCAATGACCTTGAACATCTCGCCCTTCACCACGATCGCGGTGTCTTCATCAATGCCGATGCCGAGGACGCGCGGGTTCTGCGACACCGCCCCGATGAGCCGCCCAATGCGGCCACGTTCCGCAAAGTGCTGGTCGATAATGACGTTCGGCAGCAGGCCCAGTCCCGGCGCCATGCGAATGTGGCCGATCCGAAAGGACGCTGCGTTCGGCCCCTTCACCATCATTGTGTCGCTCATGACCGACGCGCCCGCGGAGGTGCCGGCAATGACGCCTCCGGCTTCATAGATTTCGTGCACCCGCTCGTCGATGGGCGTGTCGCCGATCTGGCTGGTGATCCGGAGCTGGTCGCCCCCGGAGAAGAACACCGCACTCACGTCTGCGAGCGCACTTATTTTCTTTTCATGAGCTGCCTCGAGGCGGTCGTTGACGTAGAGCTCGATGACATCCTTGATGCCCAGCTCACCGAAGGACCTCTGATACTTCTCGAGATAGCCATCCGGCTCATGAGACGCGATGGTGGCAAGCACCAGGCGGCCGTTCGGAACCAGGCTCGCCACCTCCTTCAAGATGACACGATCGCCATCATGGTCCTCGTGGCCGCCGATGATGACGAGCGTTCCGGCTTTACCGTTCGAGGATCGTTTTTTCTTCTTGTCGGTCATTTGTCCACGTCTTTCTTGCGCAGGAAAACGTGTGGGTGGTTGTCCTCGCTGGTCATGAATGCGACTGCGAACTCCCTGCTGTTATGCGCCCATCCAGACACGCCGGTCGCGGTAAGCACGATGGCTCCGGCTTCGCCGCCGATCGCCTCGACTTCCTTGAGCGCGGGATACAGCACCTGCTCCAGGCCGCCTTCAGCCTGCCCCGAGGACAATGCCTGCCGCGCCGAGAGTGCCTGCATGACACGGGCCGCGAGAGCCTTTCGCGCAATATGCTCACCGTCTCCCGAGAAGGCGACGGCTCCCAATTGGTTGTCGGCATAGTAGCCGCAACCGGGTTGCGGAGAATCCCCCACACGACCCGGAGCACTGCCGTCCAGTCCGCCGGTCGAAGTGCCGACGGCGATGTCCCCGTACTGATCCAGGGCAACCACACCGATCGTATCCTTCGCCTCCGACTTGCTGGAGGCGTCGCGCTGCTGCGGCGTGATCAAATCCGCCGGATCGCAAAGCTCCAGCTGCTTGTCGGCGGCGAAACGCCGGGCCCCCTCCGACGCCAGCAGGATCGGCTCCTCATGCAGCATGGCCTTCGCGACACTGATTGGATGGCGCACGCCCTTGATCACTGCGACGGCACCTACATTGAAGTCCCTGCCCTCCATCAGGCCAGCGCACATCTCGACCTCGCCGTCCGAATTGAGGGCACTTCCATATCCCGCATTGAACGTCGGGTCCGCCTCGAGGATGCGACCGGCCGCTTCCACGGCATCGACCGCCGTTCCGCCGCCGGCCAGGACGGCCCGACCTGCCTCGAGTGCCTCGATGCATCCGTTGCGATGCGCCTCCTCCTCTTGCGGATCGATCTCCTTGGCGCCGCCGTGCAGGATCAGCGACCACATCAGCCAGCCCTCAGATGGCGAATATGGGTCTGATCGGGCCCTCCCCTCGAAGGCGTCGCGCCTCCGAAGCCGGTTACCTGCCGCCACACGGCTTCAACGTCGTCGACGGTGAGCACGACAAGGTCGTTCTCCCGAGCAAGCCGGAGACACACGTCGACGGCCTCCTTCTCGGGACAGACGGCGTGTATGCGGCCTGGGGCGCAGCCGGCGTTCAAGGCACCTTCCCGCAGCAAGCCGGCGATCGCTCCGGGGGCTCGGCCGCGCATCTCCTGCTCATCCTCCTTGAAGACGATGACGTCGAATATCCGCGAAGCGATCGCGCCCATCTCGCGTATGTCACAATCGCGGCGGTCGCCCGGTATGGCGACCAGGCCGATCGTGCGCTGATAGCCGCGCCTCATGTGGGAAACCAGCTTTCCGAGCGCCTTCAGCCCCTCCGGATTGTGCGCATAGTCGACGATGGTGCGGAAACCATGCCCGTCGAAGACGTTGAGGCGACCGGGAGATTGCTCGAACGAGGTGCCAAACTCGGCCAGCGCCGCCCGGATCGTTGCCGCCGGAACGTCGTGGCAATGCGCCATGGCGACGGCTGCCAGGCTGTTGGCAACGTTGAATTCGGCAGAACCCTCGAAGGTCGCGGGAATTTCGTCGACGCTCATCAGGAACATCGATTCCCCATCCTCGTGGATGAAAATGTCCCAGCCGTCGCTGCTGGGCTCCCGCGTCACGGCGCGGCCGCCTTCCGCCAGGTGGCTGCGCAAGAAATCGGGCCACTCGCTCCTGCTCGCCAGCGAGAAGTAGCAGATCCTGCCGCCGGCATCGCGCGACATTGCGGACGTATGGACGTCGTCGGCATTGAGAATGCTCCATCCCCCGCGGCGGACGGACTCGACCACGACCGATTTCACCTCCGCCAGGTCCTCGATCGTGTCGATGCCCCTCAGCCCGAGATGATCGCCGTGGACGTTCAGCACCGCGCCAACGTCGCATGCATCGAAGGCAAGCCCTTCGCGCAGGATCCCGCCGCGCGCACATTCCAGCACCGCGACATCGACGCCCGGCTCGCGCAGCACGATCCTGGCGCTTTGCGGACCCGAGCAGTCCCCTGTCATGATCCGCTCGCCGTTCAGGTAGACGCCGGTGGTGGAGGTGAGCCCGACGGTTGCGCCATTCGCCTGCAGTATGTGCGCCAGCATCCGGGCAGTGGTCGACTTGCCGTTGGTCCCGGTGATCGCGAAGATCGGAATCCGGCCGTCCTTGCCGCCTTTGAAGAGAAGATCGAGCACGGGCCGTGCGACGTTGCGGGCGCGCCCCGACGAGGGTTCGAGATGCATGCGAAAGCCAGGACCGGCATTCACCTCTATGATGCCGCCGCCGGTTTCGCTCACCGGCCGTGAGATGTCGGGACAGACGAAGTCGATCCCGGCAATGTCGAGGCCGACGATCTGTGCCGCCCGCCTGGCGATCAGCGCGTTTTCGGGATGGATTTCTTCCGTTCGGTCGATCGCGGTCCCACCGGTGGAGAGATTGGCGGTGGGCCGCAAGAGCACCATTTGACCCGGCGCTGGAACGCTCGCCAGGGTGAGCTGCGATTTTGACAGGAAATGCTCGACACATTCGTCGATCTCGATGCGGGTCAATACCGAGGAATGGCCCTCTCCCCTTCGTGGGTCGCGGTTCGTCTCCTCGACGAGCTCGGCGACAGAACTCCGGCCATCGCCGACCACATGGGCCGGAACCCTCTCGGCGAGCGCCACCACCTTTCCGCCGATCACCAGGATCCTGTGGTCCGAGCCGACGAAATGCTGCTCGACTATAACGCTACGGCTGTGTTCTCGCGCCTGTTCGAAGCCCCAGCGGACCTCGTCTTCTGTTGCCAGACCGATGTTGACGCCGCTTCCATGATTGCCATCGAGTGGTTTGGTGACCACGGGGTAGCCCAGCCGTGCTGCCGCCGCGACTGCGTCCTGCGCCGATCGCACCAGCTCCCCGCGTGGCACCGGCAGGCCGGCCTGTTGCAGCAGGAATTTGGTCAGGTCCTTGTCCGAGGCGATCTCGGTCGCAATCTCGGAAGTGAGGTCGCTGCAACTGGCGCGGATCCGCTTCTGATGCTTTCCGTGACCAAACAGCACGAGGCTGCTGTCGTCGATCCGCGCGGCGGGTATGCCCCGCCTCTCGGCCTCGCGCACCAAGGAAGCAGTCGTAGGCCCCAAGGCACGCTCGGCGGCCAGACGCTTGAGCTGCTGCAGCCTGGCTGCGAACTCGAATGGCCCCTGCGTTTCCGCAATGTCGCCGAGCCCCTCGACACCATGCAGATTGGCCGGCAGCAGGCTGTCCACCAGTTCGAGCGCGACGCGTCCGGCGAGCAGCCCGACAAGCTCATCCTTGTAGGCGAACATGACGTTATAAGTGCCGGGACTGCCTTTGACCGACCGTGTCTTTCCTCGTGTCACCCGGTGACCGAGCATGCTCTGCAGTTCCAGGGCGACATGCTCGACGACGTGGCCGAGCCAGGTTCCTTCCTGCATGCGGCGGACGAAGCCGCCGGCGGCGCCATAGCTGCAGCCATGGCCCGCAAGGCCGGGCAACAGTCGGACGATTTGTTCGGAAAACCCGGGCAGTTTGTCTGTCGGGAACGCCTCAAGGGCTCCGAGGTCGATCCGAATCTGGACCATTGGCGTCATACTATAGAGGTGCGGCCCGCGAAACACGCGGGCGTCCACGACGCGGATAGGGCGAAAACGCGAGGCGCCCCGATGAATTTCTTTGTCCGACATAGTCCGTTTCTCCTGACTAACTCCGCAACATCCGGAGGATCGGTTAGTTCCCGGCCTTTAAGCCCAAATATTTTTGCAGGAGAGAGAAACAAAAGTGGCCGTTAACATATGTTGTCCCAAGCACACCCTATGGTTATCTCGGCCACGTGCGGTCACTGGTCTAAGGGCTACTTATCTCCTCGGGACGAGGCGGGCCAGGCATTCGCTCCTCTTCACATGCATTTGCCGGGCACGCCGCGGCCGTCCAGCTAGTGCGCTTTATCTCATGGCGACCCATTGTGCGGGTCCAGCACTGAGGCATTAATCTTCAGCACGCCTTCGGCACCCGGGAACATTTCCAGACGCGTCAGGTTTGGAACCATCCTTGCACCGGAACTACAGCCATGCAGAGTCGAAAATCGGTGAAGGCCGCGCTTGTCAAGGAGATCGACGCGGTCCGCCTTCGTATCTCGGCGCTTGAAAGCGAGTTATGCAGAGATGGCAGACCCAGGCAAATTGGATGGCGTTCAGGATACGAACTGAACGCCCACAAAGCCCGCCTTGCTCGACTGGAGACCGTGCTTGCCCACTATCCGTCGGCACCGGCGGCCCGGGCATCGAAACAGCAACAGCTTGAGTTGCGCGCAAGGCAACCAAGTAATTTTGGGGAAACGCCATGGCTGACAGACCCTCAATCAGAACTCCGCTAGCTCGAGTGCGGGGCCTTGGATCGGCGAAACACGGAACCGAAACGTTCATGCTGGAGCGGCTGACATCTGCTGCCCTGTTGATCCTTGTCATTTACATCGTCGCGGTCGTTATAATGCTGGTCGGTGAGCCTCGAGACGCCGTCCTCAGCGTCGTAGGATCGATCTATGTCGCGCCAGCCCTTATTGGCTTCATTCTCGTAAGCTGCGTTCACATGCGGCTTGGAATGCAATCGATCATCGAAGATTACTGCCATGCCACCGTGCTCAAATCGCTTCTTCTGATCGCCAATTGGTTATTCTGCTGGGCAGTCGCGCTCGCAAGCTTGTTCGCTGTGCTGTTAATCAGCTTCAGATAGCGATCCGGTTCTCAGCTGCAGCCAACGTCTGCCACCGGCAGGCTGAAGTTCGCCTCAGCGGCGAACCGGGCTGGCTTGCGCAAAGGAGTTCGACAACCCGGCCTCATCTGATTTGCGGCAGCCTGTCCCATTGATGGAAAGGGGGTGGAGAGGTCAACTCCCACTCCAATGTGGTAGCTCCTGGCCCCCATGGGTTCATGCCGGCGGCTCTTTGCCGGTAGAAAGCTTCCAAGATGCCGAAGAGGAAAATCACGACACTCGCGGCCGACAGGTACGATCCATACGAGGACACCATGTTCCAGCCGGCGAATGCGTCGGGATAGTCGACATAGCGACGCGGCATGCCCGCCAATCCAAGGAAGTGATGGGGGAAGAAGACGAGGTTCACGCCGACGAAGGTCGTCCAGAAATGGACCCCAGCCAGAAGCGGATTGTAGAGATATCCCGTCATTTTCGGAAACCAGTAATACCAGCCCGCGAAGATGCCGAAGATCGCTCCCAGTGAAAGTATGTAGTGGAAATGCGCGACGACGAAGTATGTGTCGTGCAGTTCACGGTCGAGGCCGGCATTTGCGAGTTGAACGCCCGTCACCCCGCCTACGGTGAACAGGAATATGAAGCCGAGGGCCCAGAGCATCGGCGTCCGCAGGCTGACCGAACCGCCCCACATGGTTGCAATCCAGGAGAACACTTTTATCCCGGTCGGCACTGCGATCACCATCGTGGCGAAGGTGAAGTAGCGCTGCGTGTCGAGGCCTATCCCGCTGGTGTACATATGGTGGGCCCAGACGACGAAGCCGATCACCCCGATCGCCACGATTGCGTAGACCATCCCGAGATACCCGAAGATCGGCTTTCGCGAGAAGGTCGAGATCACCTGGCTGACGATGCCGAACGCCGGCAGGATCATGATGTAGACTTCCGGGTGGCCGAAGAACCAGAAGAGATGCTGGTACAGCAGCGGGTCGCCTCCGCCGTCCGGCGCGAAGAACGTGGTTCCGAAATTGCGATCGGTCAGGAGCATGGTGATGGCGCCGGCCAGCACCGGCAGAGCCAGCAGCAGCAGGAAGGCGGTGATGAGGATCGACCACACAAACAGGGGCATCTTGTGCAGGGTCATCCCCGGCGCGCGCATGTTGAAGATGGTGGTAATGAAATTGATGGCACCCAGGATCGAGGAGGCGCCCGCGATGTGCAGAGACAGGATGACCAGATCCACGGCGGGACCGGGGTGGCCGGAGGTCGACAGGGGCGGGTACAGGAACCAGCCGGTCCCAGGGCCATAGCCGCCGGGGACGCTGGGCATGAAGATCGACAACAAAAGCAACATCAATGCCGGCGGCAGCAGCCAGAACGAGATGTTGTTCATGCGCGGGAAGGCCATGTCGGGGGCGCCGATCATGATCGGAACCATCCAGTTGGCGAAGCCGCCGATCAGGGCGGGCATCACAGTGTAGAAGATCATGATCAGCGCGTGGGCCGTGGTGAAGACGTTGTAAAGCTGCTTGCCGGCGTCGATCGCCGCGTCGCCCTGGTAACCGTAGATCATCGACGCCAGTCCGGGGAAAAACTGGATCCCGGGTTGCTGCAGCTCGATTCGCATGCTCACCGACAAGAGCATGCCGATCACCCCCGCGATGAAAGCGAAGACCAGATAGAGTGTGCCGATGTCCTTGTGGTTGGTCGAAAACAGCCATCGGGTGATGCCGGTCGGCTGGTGGCTGTCGAGACCGTCCGGATCTGCCGCCGTATATTCGTTCATGACCTTCTCCGCTTGAGCCGTCCGTCGCCAGCATCGAACCGTGCTGGAACTTGATTGTTCCCTCCACCGAACCGACAGCCAGGAACATTCCACGGAAGCCGCTGTTAGGTTCCGCGCGGCCGACCCTGCGCGGCTGAGGATCGACGTCCATGCTGGCGATAATTGCTGCGACCCTGGTTCTGACGACGGTGGTTGGTGGGCTGATATCCGCCTTCTGGCTCGAGGCGCGTCATGGTCTCCATGACCCCACGCCGCCGGACATGTCGGTGCCCAGGCAACTGAACGCCCCGGCCTGGAGCCGGTGGTCCTGACATGGACGCGATCACCGCAACACTCGACCCGAGGACGCGAGCCGGCTGGCTGCTGCTCGGCTTCGCGCTCGGCGGTTTCTTCGACGGCATCGTCCTGCATCAGATCCTGCAATGGCATCATCTTCTCTCGGGCGTCGCCGATCCGGCGGGTTCCGACCTGCGCTTCCAGATCATGGCCGACGGCCTCTTCCATCTTTTCATGTATGTGCTCGCCGTCGCCGGCACGGTGCTGCTGGTGGCCGCGAGGGCGGCCGGCGCGCGGCCCGGGACCACCACGGAGATCCTGCGGCTCGCCTTCGCAGGGTTCGGCGTCTGGCATGTCGTCGATGCTGTCGTGTTTCACTGGCTGCTGGGTCTGCACCGGATCAAGATGAATAGCGACTTGCCGCTCGCCTGGGATATCGCGTGGCTGGTCATCTTCGGCATCGTGCCGCTTGTGTTGGTGCTGGTGCTGCCCAACCGCGGCGGACCGGCACGCGGTGCTTCGGCAGCGCTGACCAGCATCGTCCTGCTCGCGGGATTGGCAGCCGGCGCCGGCCCGTTCTTCAACGGTGCCGCCAATTCCATCATCGTCTTTCGGGCCGGGATGGAACCGGCGGCGATGATGCGGGCCGTTGAAGTCGCCGACGCCCATCTCAAATGGGTCGACGCCAGCGGCACCATCTGGGCGGTCGACCGCGTCTCATGGCGCGGGTTGGTATCCCTTCACGCGCGCGGCGCCCTTGTGGTCAGCACGACGCCTGTCATTGCCGGATGCCTCGCCTGGACCGATGCCGCCGGAATGAGCAGTAGCTCCAGCCAGCAGCGAGGCACTCCTGCCAGGCTATGACTTCCGGACAGAGGGGAGTATCAAGCATGCAGTTCGCCACCGAGAGCAGCCACGGCCGGAGCCTGACACCGCGCATCGTCGTGGTCGGCGGAGGCTTTGCCGGTCTGGAGGTTGCCAAGGCGCTTGGCAAGGCGGAAATCGGGGTGACGATCATCGACCGCCACAATCACCACCTGTTCCAGCCCTTGCTCTATCAGGTTGCAACCGCCGCCTTGTCGGCGCCTGATATCGCCGAGCCCATCCGCAAGATCCTGGGCCGCTATCCCTCGGTTCAGGTCCTCTTCGGCGATGTCACCGAGATCGGCACCGAGGCCAGGATACTGGTGCTGGCCGATGGGACCACGGTCCCCTACGACATCCTGGTCTTGGCCACTGGTTCGCAGCCATTCTATTTCGGCCAGGAGAGCTGGGCTCGGGTTTGTCCCGGTTTGAAGACCATCGAGGACGCGCGCACGATCCGGTCACGGCTGCTGCTATCGTTCGAGCACGCGGAACGGACCACCGATCCAGTCGAGCAATCCCGGCTGATGACGATCGCCATTATCGGCGGCGGCCCGACCGGTGTCGAACTGGCGGGCTCGATCGCCGAACTCAGCCGGCACACACTGGCGCGCGACTTCCGCAACATCCGGCCCGAGAAGACAAGGATCATACTGGTAGAAGCCGGCGAGCGTCTGCTCGCCGGATTCGCCCCGGAGCTTTCCAGATATGCACGTCTGCGCCTTGAAAGCCTGGGCGTCGAGGTCGCGCTCGGCAACCGGGTCGAGGCGATCGAAGCGCATCAGATCACCGTCGGCGGCCAGGTGATCCCGGTGGCCTTGACGCTCTGGGCCGCCGGGGTGGCGGCTTCTCCGCTGGTCGCCCAGCTTGGTGTCGGGCTCGACCGCGGCGGTCGGGTGAAGGTCGAATCCGACCTGCAGGTCGTCGGCCATCCCGATGTATTCGCGCTTGGCGACGTCGCACTGGTCCTCGATGGGAACGGCCAGCCATTGCCAGGTCTTGCCCAGGTCGCCAAGCAGCAGGGCGAGCACCTCGGCATGGCACTGGCACGCCGGATAGATACTGGCGACACGCTGCCGGCTTTTGCCTTCAGCAATCGAGGCAACACGGCCATTGTCGGCCGCCACGCTGCCGTGTTCGAATCGGGCAGGCTGAAACTGAAAGGCTGGATCGCCTGGTCTGCCTGGGCGCTCATCCATGTTTATCTGCTCGTCGGTTTTCAGCACCGCGTCCAGGTCTCGATCCAGTGGCTCTGGCGCTACCTGACCTATGAGCGTGGCGCCCGGCTTATCGCCGAGGAACGAGTCGAACCGGGTTCAACATCGTCGCCGGGAGCGGCCCCGAGAGAGCCGCTGCCACCCAAGGCAGACCCTGCCCCGGCATTGCCCGCCCGCACTGACTAGATTGCCGGGTGCTCAGTTCGGAGACAGTGGCGATGCGGGGGTCAGCTCTGGATTCCGCCACGGCCCGTCGTCCCACGGCAGCCCGAACCTCGATAGTTGAGGCGGGTGGTTCCCAGCTTGTATCCGGTGCCGGCCTGATGGATCCGGATGGCACCAACGACGTTGCGTCCCTATATGAACAAATGAACACAGGCTCCTCGAAACGGGATCTGTTGAACCCCTCCTCTTCAGAGACAGCTCGTCATGACGTCACCTGCTACTGCTGAACAAACCCCGGTCATTCAGATGGGGCTTCCTGCCCTGAGCAACAGCTATGCGCAACTGCCGGAGCGCTTCTTCGCGCAAACACATCCGAAGCCGGTATCCGAACCGCGGCTGATCCGGTTCAACCGGCCCCTCGCCGAGGAACTCGGGCTCGATGCCGACCTGCTTACCAGCCCGGATGGAGTGGCGATGCTGGCCGGCAACAAATTTCCGGAAGGCTTGCAGGCAATCGCCCTGGCCTATGCGGGCCACCAGTTCGGAAGCTTCGTGCCTCAGCTCGGCGACGGGCGCGCCCTGCTGCTTGGCGAAGTGCTGGACGTCAACGGCATTCGCCGTGACATCCAGCTGAAGGGATCGGGACCCACGCGGTTCTCGCGCAACGGCGACGGCCGCGCCGCCCTCGGCCCTGTCCTGCGCGAATATGTCGTCAGCGAAGCGATGGCGGCGCTCGGCATTCCGACGACGCGAAGCCTTGCGGCGGTGCTCACCGGCGACCCGGTCTATCGCGAGGTCCGGCTGCCCGGCGCCGTCCTGACACGGGTGGCGGCAAGCCATATCAGGATCGGCACGTTCCAATATTTCGCCGCGCGCCACGACACCGAGGCGCTCAAGATACTGGCCGACTATGCCATTCAGCGTCACTTCCCACAGCTGGCGGGGGAAGCACGGCCGTACCGGGCTTTGCTGGAGGCCGTTGTCGCCGCACAGGCGGACCTGGTGGCGCGCTGGATGCTGGTCGGCTTCATCCATGGCGTCATGAACACCGACAATATGTCGATCTCGGGCGAGACGATCGACTATGGCCCATGCGCCTTTATGGACGCCTATGACCCCAGCGCGGTGTTCAGTTCGATAGACCGCGCCGGCCGCTATGCCTATGCCAACCAGCCTCGTGTCGCCACGTGGAACCTTGCGCGCTTTGCAGAGACCCTGCTGCCGCTCATGAGCACGGACGAGAATGAAGCAGTGTCTGAAGCGGAAGAGGTGCTGAGGTCGTTCCAGGCCTCCTATGAGGCTGTGTTGCAGCGCGGCTTCCGCACAAAACTCGGACTGCTGACCGAAGCGGAAGGCGACTTGCAGCTCGCTGCCGACTTTCTGGACGTGCTGGCTCACGGCGAAGCGGACTTTACGCTCGGCTTTCGGCGCCTGGGCGATGACCTCGACGCTGCGGACGGCCAAGGCACGGCGCGGCAGTTGTTTAAGGATCCAGGCTCATTCGATGCCTGGTCGGCGCGGTGGCGCCAGCGCATTGCAAGCGAAGCAGCCGACACGGCCACGCGCCGTTCTGCCATGCAATCGGTCAATCCCAAATTCATCCCCCGCAATCATCGCATCGAGGCGATGATCCAGGCGGCGTTGGGCGGCGACTTCAGACCGTTCGAGGAGATCCTGGCGGTCGTCAGCCGTCCCTTCGATGAGCAGCCGGGAATGGAACGCTTTGCTGAGCCGCCACGCCCGGATGAGCGCGTCCTGCAGACATTCTGCGGTACATGAGACATTCGTGATGGTCGCTTAACATGTGCAAATGCGGAAGACCCATTTGCAAGCTATCATCACGGGCACTCTCGTAAGGGCTGAGCTATGACGATCATAGAATTGGCATTCGAATTGCTGGCACGGAAGCTCGTAGACCGTACCGGAATATCAGACGAAGATGCTCGAGACCTTGTCGCAGCCATGGGAGCTGACTGGTCATCGCTCGTGCGAGCAGCGAGGGCGATCAAAGAGACTTAGGTCTTTTGACGTCGTTTTAGCTGCCACCAGCTGCGGGCAGATCGGACCAGAGGCTGCTGCCGCGATCCAGGCGCGACACCGCGCTCGTCACCGATCATGTCAGCAACGTGGTCAAGCACTGTATTTCGGTCGCTCCAAATCGACCGGATACAACACGCTGCTCTCCTGAAAGCCACTGTGGCCCGCTACGCAAGTCGCCGGAAGCTCGCAATAAACTAGCTTAGGATTTATATTGCAGGCCCGCACCACTGGCGGGCGACGCGGCCCGCCGAGAGATTGCCTGTCCTCGACCAGCAACGCGGGCCGCTGTTGGGAGTCACCGTCGGCACCGAAAAGCACAGGTGCTGATGAAGCAGACGGAACTTCCCCCCACGATCACGGTTTGGAGTCACGAGACCAACCCAAGGAGATGCAGATGTCGAGCAAAATGCCGCCCGTGCCGCCTGAGAACCAGAGCCAGAAGGGTCGAGGAGAAGGGCGACAGATTAGCCACGATGATGCCCAGCACGGCACTCACGGAGCGCCGGATCCGGAGCGCCAAGGGCAGCAAGCCAACACCAAGGTCAACACCACTCATCAGGGCCGTCAGCAGGATCGGTGATCATGTCCACATCGAAGAAACACCCGAACACGATCCGGCAGGGCGGGCCAGGCGCATCGCACGAGAACGCCAGAAAACCCCTGCAGGTCAACAAACCCCCGGCGGATGAAGACCGTCGATCCAAAAGCCGAGTTTCAGGGGGTGGTGGTGAAAAGGACAGTCATCATTCGCACAATCCAGCCAAGAAGGGTAGCAACAGTTGAACCCACGGCTTTGTGAATGATTGTGCTAAAGCGCGCCGCGTGTGCATGTCGTTGTCTCACAACCGAGCCATTTTTTGAGTGACATGCATTAGCCGGACCAGGGTAAGGATCGGCGAGTCCAGACGCCCGGAAAAACCGGAGGCCGTGGGCCCGCACCACTGGCGGAGCGATGCGGGCCCGGCCAAGGGTTACGGCCCTCGACCAGCAGCGAGGGGCTCGCTGCCGCATCCAGAACAAGCCCCGTAATTTCAGGTTCCGCTAATATACAAAAAAGCCGGCCACCTTTCGGCAGCCGGCCAGTTCCAACAGAACAAGGGAACGTGCACTGATGGGGCAGTGCAACGCCCGAAGTGTTTCAAGGCGACGATGTTCCACCGGAAATCCACAGATTCGCCGTTTCGATCTACATTGGCCGGATTGAAAGATCTTTGACGATCTCTCCCAAGTTCTCGCGGAGCCCCGTCCGACGTGTGGCGCCCTGTCTGCGCCTTGGCTCTCTATGCGGCCAGCAAGCTCATCTTTGAAGAATGCCCGCCGCGGCTGCCGCGCGCGTCAAACACCGGCGTGCAATTGGTCGAGCGCGCGGCAGGCCGGGGACGCGTCAAATCGAGCGTCGGTCGACGTAGGTGTAGACGCCGGCCCCAATGGCGACCGCGCCGACCGTGATCACGATCGATGGCGCGCCCATCAAACTGGCAAAGACCGCCCAGATGAGGGCGATGACGATAGCGCCGAGTGTTCCCAGGATCAGTTTCGGCATTGTCTACCCCTCCACGTTCGGACCGCCAGTCAATGGTCGTCACCCACCGGTCATGCGAAACGCCGCATGAAAGCACAGTGTAGCCCATGAGGTGAAGGGCCGCGCCGGAATACTCCGGTGCGAAAAAGATGATGCCCGCGCCGCCAAAGCCCGGGTGTTCAATAGCCAAATGGCTGGACCCGCGCCTAGCGCCTCAGCGCGTGGACTTCCGCCATGCTTTCGCCGCCCATCGGCAGGGCCATGTCATCATCGAGCAGCCGGGTGATGCGGGCAAAGCCCGTAAACGCCTTCCTGGCTGCTTCGGCCGACATTCTGCCCGACAGGGCCGCGGAGCAGCAATTCACGGCGCACTGATACACAGGCCCACGCCGTCCCAATGGCCATTTCTGCAAAAAGACCATCGCTTCGGCAACGCTATCGACTTCCTCGACGGGGTGTCCCTGCCCGCGCGCAATGCGCACGGGCGTAAAGAAATGCAAGCGGTCCATTTTGTTCTCTCCCTGGTCGGCCGCAGCGCGAACCAACCCTACTAAATTCGCGGATGGCGCGTTTGTTCCGCTTATTGCAAAAAAATCTGCGCTGGTGGGCTTGGGTTGCCGACGCCCGCTTTTGTCCGGAACGTTAGGCCGGCTGATGCATTTCGCTCTCGTGATTGCCTTGAGGGACACGTTCAAACCATGCGCATAGCCCATGTCGCCCCTTTGCACGAATCGGTGCCACCCCTTCTCTATGGCGGCACCGAGCGCATCGTTTCCTATCTGACCGAAGGGCTGGTCGAACTCGGCCATGAGGTGACGCTGTTCGCCAGCGGCGACAGCCGGACGTCGGCCAGACTGATACCAAGTCGCGAACGCGCGCTACGCCTCGATCCGCGCCCGCTGAAATCGGACACGGCGGCGCATCTTGCGATGCTTGCCGATGTGAGGAACCGAGCCCACGACTTTGATATCATTCATTTTCATCTCAGCCATTTCCTCCATTTCTCGTTCTTCGAGACCATGCCGGACAAGACGGTGACGACGCCTCATGGCCGGCTCGATTATGTCGATCTGGCGCCAGCCTATGAGCGTTTTCCGCGCTTTCCGCTGATCTCGATCTCGCATAGCCAGAAGACCGGGCTTGCGAATGCCAATTGGCTGGCCACCATCCATCACGGGCTGCCGACGGGTCTCTATCAGCCGACCTTCGAGACGGCGGCGGGCGAACCATACCTTGCCTTTCTCGGCCGGCTTTCGCGCGACAAGCGGCCGGACCGGGCCATCGACATCGCCTTGCGCTCGGGCATGAAGCTCAAGCTGGCGGCCAAGATCGGCGACGATGATCGCGCCTATTTCCATGAGACGATCGAGCCGTTGATCGATGGCGACCGCATCGACTATGTCGGCGAGATCGCCGAGAGTGAGAAGACTGAATTCCTCGGCAATGCCGCTGGTCTGCTGTTTCCGATAGACTGGCCCGAGCCGTTCGGCCTTGCCGCGATCGAGGCGATGGCGTGCGGTACGCCAACCATCGGCTGGAACTGCGGTGCGTTGCCGGAAGTCATCGACCATGGCGTTACCGGATTTGTCGTCGATTCTCTCGACGCCGCGGTCGCCGCGGTGCCGGCCTTGCTGCAACTCGACCGGCGAAAGGTGCGCGCCGTCTTCGAAAGTCGGTTCTCCGCCAACAGGATGGCGCGCGACTATCTCACTGCCTATGCGCGTCTCATCGGCGCCCCGGCTGAATCGAAAGCGTCGTGAACGACGGCGGACGTTCCGAGCCCGAAACAGAGATTTGTGACTGATGACCGAACTTGACGAGCGCAAGCTCGACCCTGCCGTGGCCCTTGCCTCCCTGGACGAAACCGCGCCGCGCGAGCCGCACCGGCTGTTTGCCCTGAAGCAAGGCGACTGTTTTGCCGTGGCCGATGCCTACGGCGATATCAGGGGTGCGGGCGACGGTTTCTTCCGTGACGACACCCGGGTGCTGTCGGAGTTCAGGCTCACCGTCGGCGGCCGGCAGACATCGCTGCTCGGCGCCTCGCTCAGCCAGGACAATGTGCTGTTCACCAGCAATATGACCAATTTGCCGATGCAAAGCGTCGGTGGCCGCGACATCCCGCAGGGCGCCATCCATATCGAGCGCGTCAGGCTGTTGTGGCAGGACCGGCTGTTCGAGCGCATCACCCTTTCCAACTACAGCCAGGAGCATTCGGCAATCCGCGTCTCGCTGCATTTTGCCGCCGATTTCCGGGACATGTTCGAGGTCCGCGGTTCGACCCGGCCGAAGCGCGGAATGGCGCATGCAGCGGAGATCGAGCCTGCCTCGGTGCTGCTGCGCTATGACGGACTGGACGGGCTGGCGCGGGTGTCTGCGATCTCGTTCTCGCAGCCGCCGGACCAGCTGAGCGCCGAGCGCGCGGATTTCCTCATCGCAGTGACCAAGCGCAGCAGCAAGATGCTTTACGTCGAGGTCGGCGCGGAACTGACCGAAACGCCCGACCGCGACCGCTTCCGGGCGGCCGCGGCGCGCGCCCGTTTCGGCATGCGGGCCAAGCGCCGCCATGGAGCGACGGTGCACAGTTCGGGCCGCGTCTTCAACGATTGGGTCGAACGCGCTCGCGCCGATGTCGCCTTGCTGACCACCGAGCTGTCGACCGGCCCCTACCCCTATGCCGGCATCCCCTGGTTTTCGACGGCCTTCGGCCGTGACGGCGTCATCTCGGCGCTGCAGATGCTATGGCTCAACCCCGGCCTGGCGCGCGGCGTGCTTGCCTTCCTCGCCCAGCACCAGGCGACCGAGACATCGCCTTTCAGCGACTCGCAGCCCGGCAAGATCATGCACGAGACGCGCAAGGGCGAGATGGTGGCGCTGCAGGAGCTACCCTTCGGCCGCTACTATGGCGGCGTCGATACCACGCCGCTCTACATCCACCTCGCTTGCGCCTATGCCGAGCGCACCGGCGACATGGACTTCATCGCCAGCCTGTGGCCGTCTCTCTGCGCCGCCGCCAAGTGGACGGAAGAGGCGAGCCGCGCAACCGGCTTCGTCACCTATCAGCGCGCCGCCGAATCCGGCCTTGCGAACCAGGGCTGGAAGGACAGCTTCGACTCGGTCTTCCACGCCGACGGCCGCATTCCCAAGGGGCCGATCGCGCTGGTCGAAGTGCAGGGTTATGTCTTCGCCGCCTTCAGGGGCCTTGCCGCTCTCGCCCGCCGCCGGGGCGAGTTCGCGCAGGCCGAGCACTGGGAAAATCGCGCCGAAGAGATGCGGATCGCCGTCGAGCGTGATTTCTGGCTGGATGATCTCGGCTTCTATGCGCTGGCGATCGACGGCGCCGGCGAGCCGTGCAAGGTGCGCACGTCGAATGCCGGACACCTGCTCTATGTCGGCCTGCCCGAACCGGCGCGGGCTAAGATGGTCGCCGACCAGTTGCTTTCGGCTTCCTTCCACTCCGGCTGGGGGGTGCGAACGCTTTCCGACGATGCTGTGCTGTTCAACCCGATGTCGTACCACAATGGTTCCATCTGGCCGCATGACACGGCGATGTGCGGCGCCGGCCTGGCGCGGTTCGGCGAGCGTGACAGCGTGGTGCGGCTGATGAGCGGCACGTTCGAATCCGCCGTGCATTTCAACATGCGGCTGCCGGAACTGTTCTGCGGCTTTACCCGCTCGCCGGGTGAAGCACCGATCGCCTACCCCGTCGCCTGCCTG
Organism: Mesorhizobium sp. M0615; assembly: GCF_040320805.1. Classification (NCBI taxonomy): domain Bacteria; kingdom Pseudomonadati; phylum Pseudomonadota; class Alphaproteobacteria; order Hyphomicrobiales; family Phyllobacteriaceae; genus Mesorhizobium; species Mesorhizobium sp. M0615. Next base: position 62,348 of record NZ_JAMYQI010000018.1, read on the forward strand.
CCGCAAGCCTGGTCGGCAGGCTCGGCCTTCATGCTGATGCAGGCGTGCCTCGGTCTGGAAATCGACGGCTGGAACGGCGAAATCCATGTGACCCGACCCCGTTTGCCGATCGGCATCGATACGCTGACGCTCAGGCATCTGGGTGTCGGCGAAAAGAGGGTCGATCTTACCTTCCAGCGCGTCGGCGACCGCGTCGTCGCCTTTCTCGCCGACCGCCATGAGGGACTGGTTCCGCTGATCGTGCGGACATGATCGGAACGGCTTTCAACGGGAACCGATCCCAAGGTTTGTGCGTTGCAAAAAACACAGGTTCTCACGGGCGATCGTCGGCTGCGAACACTCGAATGGAACCATGAAGAAAAAGGCCCTGACGGCCAAAATTGAGTTGGAATTGGAATGACTGATTATGGCATGGCCCTGCTCTGGGTCTTGATCCTTGCAAGCCTTGGCCTTTCGATTCTAGCCGTTCTGTTATCGATCTCCAGGCAACGTCGTAGCCATAGCTTGACGGTTGCACCGACTGCCGGCGAGGACGTCGCATCGGAAGCGACGCGCAAGGTTTTGCGGGAGTTCGAGAAGAATGGACAATCTCCCGACGCGGCGCTGGTGAACTGGTCGCCCGACACCTTGCGCAAGATACTTGCCGACGACCTGCCGGACGCGCAGGTCATCGTCGTCTCGAACCGAGAACCCTATATCCACAACATCAAGGACGACGGCGTCGAGCTTCTGGTGCCGGCCAGCGGCCTAGTGTCGGCGCTTGAGCCTATCACCCGCGCCTGCAGCGGCACCTGGATCGCCTATGGCGGCGGAACGGCGGATCGTCTGACGGTCGATAGCAACGATCGGGTTCAGGTGCCGCCGGACAGTCCGTCCTATACGCTGCGCCGCGTGTGGCTGAGCGACGACGAATATCAGGGCTACTATCTCGGCTTTGCCAATGAAGGACTTTGGCCGCTCTGCCATATCGCCTTCACCCGGCCGGTCTTCCGTGCCTCGGACTGGGAGGCCTATGAGGCCGTCAACCGCAAATTCGCCGATATGGTGGTTGCCGAGGCGCGCAATGAGCGGCCGATCGTGCTGGTTCAGGATTACCATTTCGCGCTCCTGCCGCGCATGATCCGCGAGCGCCTGCCGGAGGCGATCATCATCACCTTCTGGCACATCCCGTGGCCGAACTCCGAAGTGTTCAGCATCTGCCCATGGCGCGAACGCGTTCTTGATGGACTGCTCGGGAGCTCGATCATCGGCTTTCACACCCAGTTTCATGCCAATAATTTCACTGAAAGCGTAGACCGGTTCCTGGAAAGCCGCATCGAGCGCGCCGACGCCGCGATCTCGTATGGCGGGCGGACGACCCTGGTGCACGCCTATCCCATCTCCATCGAATGGCCGGCCGAACTCCTGGCCAAACTGCCGCCGGTCGAGGAAAGCCGCGCCCGCCTGCGTGAGCGGTTCGGCCTGTCGGCGGACGTCAAGCTGTGCGTCGGCGTCGAGCGCCTGGACTACACCAAGGGCATCCTCGACCGCTTCCATGCGCTGGACGAATTGTTTACGCGCCACCCCGAGTGGATCGGCAAGGTAGTGTTCCTGCAGATTGCTGCCCCAAGCCGCGGCACGCTGCCGGCGTACCAGCAATTGCACGATGAATGCCTGCGTTATGCCAACGAGCTCAACCAGCGCTACGGTCATGACGGCTACAAGCCCGTGGTCATGGTGGCTGAGCACCATTCGCAGCAACAGGTCTATGAGATCTATCGCGCCGCCGACATCTGCATGGTCACCAGCCTGCATGACGGCATGAACCTCGTAGCCAAGGAATTCGTCGCCGCGCGTGACGACGAACAGGGCGTGCTGTTGCTCAGCACGTTTGCCGGCGCGTCGCGCGAACTGCTGGAAGCACTGATCGTCAATCCTTACGACGCGGCGATGATGAGCCAGGTGCTGCTGCAGGCGCTGACCATGTCACCGGACGAACAACGCGAGCGCATGCGCCCGATGCGCGAAATAGTGCGCGACAACAATGTCTTTCGCTGGGCCGGCAGCATGCTGCTCGATGCGGCGCGCCTGCGCAAACGCGGCGACCTCGAAAGAGCGACAAGTGTCGCCGAGCGGCCCGCAAACACCGACACCAACATCGTCTCGCTGTTCGACCGCATGCGGAAGGTGGCGTCATGAATAGCCTGTCAAAAGCACCGGGCCTGCCAACCGCACCCGACCTGCCGGAAGGACAATGGGCGCTTTTCCTCGATATCGACGGCACGTTGCTGGAGCACGCGGCGCACCCCGACGCCGTGTCCGTAAGCGACGAACTGCGCAACCTCCTCGGCGTCGTCGATGAACGGCTGGACGGCGCTGTCGCCTTTATCACCGGCCGCTCGGTCGAAGGCGCCGACCGCCTGTTTCATCCGTTGAAGCTGCGTGTTGCCGGTCTCTATGGGCTGGAACACCGGCTGACGCCGGACGGCCCGGTCGTTACCGCCGATGCTCCCGCCGATATCGCTGCCCTTGCCGACGCCATCGAGGCCGAACTGGATGACGGCCTTGTTCATATCGAGCGCAAGGGTCCGATCCTCGCCATCCATACGCGTGCGGCGCCGCATCTGCTGGCCAGGGCAACGCATCTTGCCGAACAGGCATTGACCGAGCTTCCCAAGGGCTATCGGGTTATCCCGGGCAACGCCGGCGTCGAACTCATGCCGCTCGAAGCAGCCAAGGGCGCTGCCGTGCGGCGTTTCATGGCAATCCCGCCCTTTGCCGGACGGCGGCCGGTCTTTCTCGGCGACGACACCGCCGACGAAAACGGTTTCGAGGCGATCAACGAGGCCGGCGGCATCTCGATCCGGGTCAAGCCGCGTGGGCCGACCGTGGCCCAATACAGGCTCGATGATGTCACCTGCGCGATAGCTTGGCTTGCCGCCAATTTCGACGCATCACCGGCCCTCAACCGCAAAGCGTCCTGATCGCTGCCGTCTGCGGGTCGAATCAAGATCGCCGCGATTGCGCCGACCTTCGCCAAAAGCCGATCGATAAGCGCTGTTCTCATTGAATATCTTTAAGGCCAAAGCCGGCAAATGGATTGCTTGCCGGTTCCCCTGCGTCAGGCATAACCTGCGCAGTCGACGCGTGAGGGCGCGTGCGGCATCAAGGGGAGGACATCGCAATGACCATACAAGGCGCATCACCCGATCTATACAATGAGGATTTGGCTCCGGCCAAAGTCCGAAACTGGGGGCCGTTCTCGATCTTCAACGTCTGGACGTCGGACGTCCACAGCCTCTGGGGCTACTATCTCGCCGCAAGCCTGTTCCTGTTTTGCGGCGGCTTCGTCAATTTCGCCATCGCCATCGGCATCGGTTCGCTGATCATCTACGCGCTGATGAACATGGTCGGCTATGCCGGCGTGAAGACCGGCGTGCCCTACCCCGTGCTGGCGCGCGCGTCCTTCGGCATCTGGGGCGCCAACATTCCGGCCCTGGTGCGCGCCATCGTCGCCTGCTTCTGGTACGGCGCGCAGACGGCAGCGGCATCGGGCGCGATCGTGGCGTTGCTGATCCGCTCGCAATGGTTCGCTGATTTCAACGCCAACACGCATTTCCTCGGCCACACGGGTCTGGAAGTGATCTGTTTTGTGGTCATCTGGGCACTGCAATTGCTGATCATCCAGAACGGCATGGAAACGGTGCGCCGCTTCCAGGATTGGGCTGGACCGGCGGTGTGGGTGATGATGTTGATCCTGGCGATCTATCTCTGTGTAAAATCCGGGAGATTTGCCTTCACCAGCGACATCCCGATGGATGTGCTGCTCGACAAGACAAAGGATGCCGGCGTACCCGGAACCCCTGGCTCCTGGACGTCGCTGTTTGCGGTGGCGGCGATCTGGGTCACCTATTTCTCGGCGCTCTATCTCAATTTCTGCGATTTCGCCCGCTATGCCCCAGACAAGGCATCGCTGCGCAAGGGCAACATCTGGGGCCTGCCGATCAATCTCATCCTGTTCTCGCTGGTCGCCGGCGTGACCACCATCGCTGCCTTCGACGTGTATGGCGAAGTGCTTCTGCATCCCGACCAGATCTCGGCGAAATTCGACAGCTGGTTCCTGGCAGCGCTTGCAGCCCTGACTTTTGCCGTGGCGACGCTCGGCATCAATGTGGTGGCAAACTTCGTCTCGCCGGCCTTCGACTTCTCCAATGTCTTTCCCCGGCAGATCGACTTCAAGAAGGGCGGCTATATCGCAGCTGTGATCGCGCTGGTGCTCTATCCCTTCGCGCCGTGGGAAGGCAGTGCCGCATCTTTCGTCAACGTCATCGGCGCGACGATGGGGCCGATCTTCGGGGTGATGATGGTCGACTACTATCTGATCCGGAAGGGCGAGGTCGACGTCGAGGCACTGTACCGCGAAGATGGCGAGTTCCGCTTCCAGGGCGGCTGGCACGTCAACGCCTTCATAGCAGCCGGCATCGGCGCCATCTTCTCCTCGGTCCTGCCGAACTTCACCAACCTGCTGCCGGCATGGTGGGGCGTTTATGGCTGGTTTTTCGGCGTCGGCATTGCAGGGGTCATCTACTACGTCCTTCGCACCGCCGCCCTTGGCGCAGGGGCCAGGACGGCGAAGGCGTGAAATGAGAGATAGGGAGTAGTCAGTAGTCGGTAGTCAGTAGTCAGTAGTCAGTAGTCAGTAGGGAATAGTATAACCCCTACTGACTACTGACTACTGACTACTCCCTACTCCCTACTCCCTACTCCCTACTCCCTACTCCCTACCATCTCAGCCAACCTCCGCACCGTGTTCCAGTTGCGTGCGGTGCCGATGCCCATGCGCTTGTGGTTCATGGCAGCGAGCAGCCGCGAGCTTGGCCGCTCGCGCGAAAAGACGACCCAGATGTCACCGTCGACCGAAGCCACCTTCTCGTCCTCCGCGGCATAGGCCTGGAGCGCGGCCACACCATCCGCTGGCGCTGGCTTGCGCATCACCCGCACAGCCACCTGATCGCCTGCCTCGGCAGAGTCGGCCGGGAATGGGTTGTCGGCGGCAAGTTTCAGCCAATCCTCGGCAGTGCGCACGATGATGACGACATTGCGGCCGAAGGTTTTTTCGAAGGCCGTTTCCAACTGCTGTTCCAGCTTGGCGATGCCAGTCGCCCGTGTCTCGAAGACCAGATTGCCGGTCGCCACCAGGGTGCGCGGGTTCTTCAGCCCAAGCTGTTCAGCCATCGCCTTGAGGTCGGCCATGACGACCCGGCGGCCTTCGCCGAGGATAATGCTGTAGAGCAGCGCAACATAGGTCTGCATCAGCTGCGAAACCTCACCGTGGCCCTAGACCAGCCGCGACTGGTCCACCGCGGCCGAGATGAAGCTGGCGAACAGCGGATGCGGCTCAAGCGGCCGGCTCTTCAGCTCCGGATGATACTGGACGCCGATAAACCAGGGATGGTCGGGGTATTCGACCGTTTCCGGCAGCACGCCGTCAGGCGACATGCCGGCAAACACCAGGCCGCAATCCTCGAGCCGCTCCTTGTAGTCGATATTGACCTCGAAGCGGTGGCGATGGCGCTCGGAAATCTGGGTGTCGCCATAGATGTCGGCGATCTTCGAACCCTTGGCGAGTTCAGCCTGATAGGCGCCAAGCCGCATGGTGCCGCCGAGATCGCCCGTTTCGCGGCGCTTCTCCAGCATGTTGCCTTTCAGCCATTCGGTCATCAGGCCGACGACCGGCTCGTCGGTCGGACCGAATTCGGTCGACGAGGCGTGTTCGACGCCGGCCAGCGAGCGCGCCGCCTCGATGCAGGCCATCTGCATGCCGAAGCAGATGCCGAAATACGGCACCTTGCGCTCGCGGGCGAATTTCGCCGCCAGGATCTTGCCTTCCGAGCCGCGCTCGCCGAAGCCGCCGGGCACCAGGATGCCGTGCACCTTTTCCAGCCACGGCGTGGGGTCTTCCTTCTCGAAAATCTCGCTCTCGATCCAGTCGAGCTTGACCTTGACGCGGTTGGCCATGCCGCCATGCGACAAAGCCTCGATCAGCGATTTGTAGGCATCCTTGAGGCCGGTGTATTTGCCGACAATGGCAATCGTCACCTCGCCTTCCGGATTGTGGATGCGGTTGGACACGGCCTGCCAGGGCTCCATACGTGGCTTCGGCGCCGGATCGATACCGAAGGCGGCCAGCACTTCCGAATCGAGCCCTTCCTTGTGGTAAGCCATCGGCACGTCATAGATGTGGGGCACGTCGAGCGCCTGGATGACGGCACTTTCGCGCACATTGCAGAACAGCGACAGTTTTCTGCGCTCTTCCTTGGGGATGGCGCGGTCGGCGCGGACCAGCAGGATATCGGGCGCGATGCCGATGCCGCGCAGTTCCTTGACCGAATGCTGGGTCGGCTTGGTCTTCAACTCGCCGGCCGTCGGGATGTAAGGCATCAAGGTCAGGTGGACATAGACGGCGTTGTTGCGCGGCAGATCGTTGCCGAGCTGGCGGATAGCCTCGAGAAACGGCATCGCCTCGATATCGCCAACCGTACCGCCGATCTCGCACAGCACGAAATCATAGTCGTCATTGCCGTCGAGCACGAAATTCTTGATCTCATCGGTGACATGCGGAATGACCTGCACGGTGGCGCCGAGATAGTCGCCGCGCCGTTCGCGCTCGATGATGTTCTTGTAGATGCGGCCGGTGGTGATGTTGTCTTGCTGGTTGGCCGAGCGGCCGGTGAAGCGCTCGTAATGGCCAAGATCGAGATCGGTCTCGGCGCCGTCATCGGTGACGAAAACCTCGCCATGCTGGTAAGGCGACATAGTTCCGGGATCGACATTGAGATAGGGATCGAGCTTTTTGATGCGTGCGCGATAGCCTCGCGCCTGCAAGAGAGCCCCAAGGGCCGCTGCAGCGATGCCTTTTCCAAGTGAGGAAACCACGCCGCCTGTGATGAATACATATCGCGCCATGGGAGTCATCGCTTAACGCGGCCGAATTGATTCCGCCAGAGAAAAAACCGCCGCTGAGGCTTTTTCCAGAGAAGGCGCGATAGTCCCGAGGTTCGAGACTGGTGTTTTGGTCAAAACAAAAGGGCCGGCAAAAGCCGGCCCTTTCGGCAGGTTTGTGAAAGCGTCAGATGATGACGACCTTGGTGCCGACCCTGACGCGGCTGTAGAGGTCCATGACGTGCTCGTTGATCATGCGGAAGCAGCCATTGGAGGCGCTGGTTCCGATCGACTGCGGCGCGATGGTGCCGTGGATGCGCAGATGCGTGTCCTTCTTGCCGTCGTAGAGATAGATGGCGCGGGCGCCTAGCGGGTTCTGGCCGCCGCCGGGCATGCCGTCCTTGTACTGGCCATAATGCTTGGGTTCTCGCTTCTGCATGTCGAGAGTCGGGATCCAGCGCGGCCATTCCTGCTTGTCGCCAACGGCAACCTTGCCCTTGAACTGCAGGCCTTCGCGGCCGACCGCGATCGCATAGCGGCGGGCGGTGAAAGCCGATTCGACGAGGTAGAGGCGGCGCGCGCTGGTATCGATGACGATCGTACCCGGCTCGTAGCCGCTGAATTCGACGTCCTGCGGCACGAATTCCGGCTTCACCTTGAACTGTTTCTTGGCTTGCCGCTTGGCGAGAGCCTGGTCGAGAGCGCGCGTCTCGGGGAGATAGGCAATGGACGAGGCAGAGGACGTGCCGCCGAACAGGCCGGCGAACAGTCCGCCACTCGTCGGCTTCTGGCCCGGGGCCTCGCTGCGCAATTCGCCATTGTTGCCGGTCAGCGCGATATTCATCGCTTCGGCCGGAAGCGGTTCGGCCGATTCGATCGGCTCGACCGGCGCGATCGGGTCAACCGGAGCGATGATCTTGGTGATCTTCTTGCCTGGCTTGGCGTCAGCGATCACCACCGGCTTGCCCTTGCTGGCCAGGAACGCCTGGCGCTGGGCGTCGGCCCTGGCTTTCGCCGCATCGCGCATCGCCACCTTGCGGGCCTCGAGCGCCTTGACGCGGGCGAGATCCCTGTCGGCGGCGATCTTGTCTTCGAGCTTGCTGATCTGAGCCAGATCATCCGGGCTCGGGTTTTTCTTCTTCTTGAGAAGCTTCAGCTGCGTCGCATCGCTCTTGGCGGCGACGTTGATGACAGCGGTTTTGCCAACCGCCTGCGGTGAGGTCATTGCCGGAGTGCCGGCGAAGGCCGCGGAGCTCATGCCGAATACGGCACAAAACCCCATGAGAATGAAGCTGCGAAGCTGCATGGCGAAGATCCGATCGTTCAATGCTTGTTGCCCACGGCGTCGCCCGGCGCCCCCCAAGGGCGCAGAAAGTGCCGCCGGCAATCTATAATGGAAGTGGCGTACGGGCCTCAAGCACGGGGTGCGGTCGAATCTTCGTGATCGTGTGCCATTTGCCGCGACTGTGTTGAAACAACAACAGATCGCGGCATCTGACCGTACCGACTACTGGTTCGGAACCTGCGGCGTGACCGGCAAGGTAACGCCATTGGTAGCCGGCGGCGCAGCCGAATCGTCGGTTGCAGGTGGCGTCGCCGGAGATGGAGCCGTCGCCGGGGCTGTGGTGGCGGGAGCCGTCGCGGGCGGCGTCGTGGCGGCGCCGTTGGCCGCGGGCGCGGCCGGTGCGGTGTTGCCCGAAGGCGGCGTCGGCGCCGTCGTGCCGGGCAACTGATTGAGCACGCCGTTGCCGCTGTCGGCCGGCACGCGGTCGAGAATGTCGATCGGTTTTTCGCCATAGCGGGCAACGATCGAGAGTGTCAGCGACGTCACGAAGAAGGCCGCGGCCAGGATCGCCGTCGCCCGCGTCAGCGCATTGGCGGCGCCACGCGCGGTCATGAAACCGGAACCGCCGCCAATGCCGAGACCACCGCCTTCGGAGCGTTGCAGCAGCACCACGCCGACAAGGGCGAGCACGACCATGAGGTGGATGACGATCAGTACGGTTTCCATATTTTATCCTGGCAAGCCCTGCCGCTCCCTGGCGATCAGGGCCGGTGATTTGGAGGCGGCTCCATACAATGCTTTAACGGCATTTCCAAGCCCGTGGCCGGAATATGGGAAGCAATGCGCCCTTTGCAACGATTTCCGCCGAACTGCTGCGTTCATAAGTCGATGACGGAACTGGTCGGCAACGGGATTCCGGGGCCTACGCGATATTCTGGTATGCCTCGGCGATGGCGAGAAAGTCGGACGCCTTCAAGCTGGCGCCGCCAACCAGCGCGCCATCGACGTTTTTGACGCCCAGCAGTTCGACCGCGTTGGACGCCTTGACCGAGCCGCCATAGAGGATGCGCATCTTGCCGGCCACGGCTGCGCCGAGCGCTTCCGCCAGTTTTTGGCGGATATGTGCGTGCGCCTCCGCCACGTCTTCGGGGGTCGGCGTCAGGCCGGTGCCGATAGCCCATACCGGCTCGTAGGCGATAACGGTGTTGGCGGGCGTTGCGCTCGGTGGCACCGAGCCGGCGACCTGCCGCGATAATACGTCGAGTGCTGTGCCCGCTTCGCGCTCGGCCTTGGTCTCGCCGATGCAGATGATGGCGACGAGCCCTGCCCGCCACGCCGCCGAGGCCTTGGCGAGGACGATGGCATCGTCCTCGCTGCGCTGTTCGCGGCACTCGGAATGGCCGACAATGACGTGGCTGGCGCCCGCATCCTTCAGCATCTCGGCTGAGACACAGCCGGTGAAGGCGCCGCTTTCCTTGATGTGGCAGTCCTCGCCACCGGCCCGCACCGGCGTGCGCGACAGGATTTCGACGGCGCGCGACAGCAAGGTCGCCGGCACGCAGACCAATGCTTCGGTCTCTGCGTCGAGCCCGCTCATGAAGCCGTTGCCGATCATCCTGAGCTCGTTCAGCGAAGCGCTGGTGCCGTTCATTTTCCAGTTGCCGGCAACGAGCGGTCGAATTCCTGGCGTCATGGGGATCTGGTTCTCCGGGCGACATTGGGGTCTCGCCCTCCCTATCAAAATCAGGCCACAAAGCAATCGACAGTGAGCCGGAAGGGCGCTATTGCGCTTGTTTCAGACTCGGGCGCACGCAAAACTGCGCAAAACTCGGAAGTAACAATGCTTGGTATATTGAGAAGCGCGGCAGGGACCTGGGTCGCGAAAGCCCTGCTGTCGCTGCTGGTGTTGAGTTTCCTTGCCTGGGGCGTCACCACGCGGATGACGGGCGGCTTCCTGGCCGGCCATCATGCGGTGATCACCGCCGGCAGCACCACCGTGTCGATCACCGAGTACCGCCTCGCCTACGATCGCCAGATCGCCATGCTGCAACAGCAGATCGGCCAGCGCATCAGCCGCGACCAGGCCAAGGCCTATGGCATCGACAACCAGGTGCTGGCTCAGTTGGTGTCCGGCGCCGTCCTCGACGAACAGGCGCGCAAGCTCGGGCTTGGCTTCTCCAAGGACAGGCTGGCCGAACTAACGCGGCAGGAACCCGCCTTCCAGGGCCCGAATGGCCAGTTCGACCGCCGGCTGTTCGAATCCCGGCTGCGCGAACTGGGCATGCGGCCGGAGGATTATCTCAAGAACCGGGCTCAGGTGGCGGTGCGCCAGCAGATCGTCGAAGCGGTTTCGGACGGCCTCAAGGCTCCGGACACCTTCTTCAAGGCAGTTGCGCTCTATCGCGGCGAAGACCGCACCATCGACTATCTGATCTTGCCAAAGGCGTTGGTGGAGCCGATCGAGGCGCCATCCGACAGCGTGCTTCAGGCCTATTTCGAGGCCAACAAGAAAACCTACGCGGCGCCAGAATACCGCAAATTCTCCTATGTTCGGCTCGAGCCCGAAGACATCATGGATGTCAGCGCCGTGACCGACCAGCAGGTCAGCGACGACTACAACAAGAACAAGGGGCGCTACACCACGCCGGAAATGCGCACCATCGAACAGCTGGTGTTTCCTTCCGCGGACGCCGCCAAGGCGGCATCCGATTCGCTGAAGACGGGCGCCACTTTCGACAAGATCGTCACCGCGCAGGGCAAGACCCCGGCCGACACGCTGCTCGGCACGCTCTCCAAGGATAAGATCACCGACAAGGCGGTCGCCGATGCCGCATTCGCGCTTGCCGTCAACGAAGTCAGCCCGGTCGTCCAGGGCGCGTTCGGTCCGGTGCTTTTGCGCGTTACCGAGATCAAACCGGAAACGGTGAAGCCGCTGGCGGAAGTGTCAGACCAGATCCGCAAGGATCTGGCGCTTGGCGAAGCAAGCCGCATCCTGCTCGACGTGCACGACAATTACGAAGACACCCGCGCCGCCGGCAGCACGCTGGCCGAAGCCGCCGCCAAACTCAAGCTCAAGGACGTCACCGTCGAGGCCATAGACCGCACCGGCCTCAAGCCGGACGGCACCATCATCAAGGACCTGCCGGCATCGCCGGACCTCATCAAGGCGGTGTTCGAAGCCGAGCCCAACACCGAGAATCAAGCCCTGACCACGCCTAACAACGGCTTCGTGTTCTATGAACTGACATCGATCACGCCGGCTCGCGACCGCACGCTGGACGAAGTCCGCCAGCGCGTGGTGGCGGACTGGACGACAGAGGAAACGACCAAGCGGCTGACCGCGAAAGCAGACGAACTCGACAAGCGCCTCAAGGCTGGCACCACACTCGACGTCATCGCCGGCGAACTGAAGCTTGAAAAGCAGACCAAGCGCGGCGTGAAGCGCGAGGTCGACGATGTCGATTTCGGCAAGGAGGGTGCTGCTGCGATGTTCGGCGTCGGCGAAGGCGGCACCGGGCTGATCCCCTCGCCCACCGGCGACGGCCAGATCCTGTTCAAGGTCGCCGAAGTGTTCGAGCCGGCCGGAGCCGACGCCAGCTCGGTACCCGACGATGCGCAAAAATCCTTCACGCAAGGCATGTCCGACGATCTGCTCGACCAGTTGGTGGCGCAGTTGCAGACGCAGTACGCCGTCAGCGTCGACCAGGCCGCCGTTGCCCAAGCCCTCGCCCAATGAATGGCCCTAGCCCAATGAACGTCTTGGCCCAATGAGCGCCCTAAAGACCCATATCGCCAAGGTCGCCACGGGAACCGGGCTTACCTTCGACGAAGCGCGCGAAGCTTTCGACATCATCATGTCTGGCGACGCGACGCCGGGCCAGATCGGCGGCTTCCTGATGGCCTTGCGTGTGCGCGGTGAGACGGTGAGCGAGATTTCCGGCGCCGTCGCCACCATGCGTGCCAAGATGCTGCGCGTCGAAGCTCCTGAGGGCGCCATCGACATTGTCGGCACGGGCGGCGACAATTCGCATTCAGTCAACATCTCGACCGCTTCGGCCTTCGTCATTGCCGGCTGCGGCGTGCCGGTCGCCAAGCACGGCAATCGCGGCCTGTCGTCGCTGACGGGCGCTGCCGATGTGCTGGTCGCGCTCGGCGTCAAGATCGATATCCTGCCAGAGGTGATCGGCCGCTGCATCCAGGAGGCCGGCGTCGGCTTCATGTTCGCGCCGGCGCACCACCCTGCGATGAAGCATGTCGGCCCGACCCGCGTCGAGCTCGGCACGCGCACCATCTTCAACCTGCTCGGACCGCTGTCCAATCCGGCCGGCGTCAGCAGGCAGATGGTCGGCGTGTTCCTGCCTGAATGGATCGTGCCGGTGGCCGAGACATTGAAGGCGCTGGGCACCGAGCATGCCTGGGTCGTCCATGGCGACGGCTATGACGAAATCACCACCACCGGCGAAACGCAGGTGGCGGAACTGGCCGGCGGCGAGATCCGCCATTTCACGCTCACCCCGGAAGCCGTCGGCCTGCAGCGCCACACCAAGGACGAGTTGCGCGGCGGCGACGCCGCCTACAACGCCAAGGCGTTGCGCGACATGCTGGGCGGTGCTGCCGGCGCCTATCGCGATACGGTGCTGATGAATGCCGGCGCCGGCATGGTGGTAGCCGGCAAGGCGACGACGCTTGCCGACGGCATGGCCGCGGCCACACAGGCCATCGACAGCGGCCGGGCGCTGGGCGTGCTCGACAGGCTGGTCGAGATTTCGAACGGATGAGCCGTGGCTGACATTCTGCGCAAGATCGAGGCCTACAAACGCGACGAGATCGCGGCGGCGAAGGCGCGGATACCGTTGGCCGAGATCAAGGCGCGAGCCAAGGATGCCGACGCACCGCGTGGCTTTCTGAGGGCGCTTGAGGCGAAGCGCAGATCGGGCAGCTTCGGCCTGATCGCCGAGATCAAAAAGGCTAGCCCTTCCAAAGGCTTGATCCGTGCCGATTTCGACCCGCCCGCACTGGCGCAGGCCTATGAGAAAGGCGGTGCCGCCTGTCTTTCGGTGCTGACCGATGCGCCATCCTTCCAGGGCGCGCCGGAATTTCTCACCAATGCGCGCAACGCCGTCGCCCTGCCCGCGCTGCGCAAGGATTTCCTGTTCGACCCTTACCAGGTTTACGAGGCTCGCGCCTGGGGCGCTGATGCCATCCTGATCATCATGGCCAGCGTCGATGATGCCTTGGCCAGCGAATTGGAAGCGACCGCATTCGAACTCGGCATGGATGCGCTGATCGAGGTGCATGACGAGGCCGAGACGCAGCGCGCGGTAAAACTGTCGTCGCAGCTGATCGGCATCAACAACCGCAATCTCAGAACATTCGAGACCAGCCTCGAAACCTCGGAACGGCTGGCGTCGATGGTGCCGGGCGGCCGATTGCTGGTCAGCGAGAGCGGCATTTTCACCCACGACGATTGCTTCAGGATGCAAAAGACCGGCATCAGCACCTTCCTCGTCGGCGAGAGCCTGATGCGGCAAGAGGATGTCGCTGCGGCAACGCGGCTGCTTTTGACAGGCAAGGCGAAGGCAGAGGTAGCCTGACAATGGCAGCCGCCCTCACCCATCTCGGCGCCAAGGGCGAGGCCAACATGGTCGATGTCGGCGACAAGGCGGAGACGACGCGCACGGCGGTCGCCGAGGGCTTTGTGTCGATGCGGGCCGAAACCCTGAAGATGATCCTCGACGGCGACGCCAAGAAGGGCGATGTGCTGGGTACCGCGCGCATTGCCGGCATCATGGCGGCCAAGAAGACGCATGAGCTGATCCCGCTCTGCCATCCGCTGCTTTTGACCAAGGTGTCGGTCGACATCGAACCGGACACCACGCTGCCCGGCCTCAGGGTCACCGCGCTTGCCCGCGTCACCGGCAAGACCGGGGTCGAGATGGAGGCGCTGACCGCGGCGTCGGTGGCGTGCCTGACCATCTACGACATGGCCAAGGCGGTCGACCGTGCCATGGTGATTTCCGGCATCAGGCTGGTGGAAAAGACCGGCGGCAAGTCCGGCGACTACAGGGCGGGTTCGTAATGGCGCTGGTTCCGGTCGCCGAGGCGCTTCAACGCCTCCTCGACGGCGCTGTGGCGTTGCCCGGTGAAAGCGTCGCGCTGGCGGATGCGGCCGGCCGGGTGCTGGCGGAGCCGGTCGTGGCGCTGCGTACCCAGCCGCCTTTCAATGCATCTGCCATGGACGGCTATGCCGCACGGGCGCAGGATGTGGCGACCCTCCCCGCGAGGCTTTCGGTGATCGGCACGGCGCCTGCAGGGCGCGGCTTTGACGGCGCTGTCGGCAAGGCGGAAGCCGTGCGCATCTTCACCGGCGCGCCGCTGCCTGAAGGCGCAGACACCCTCGTCATCCAGGAAAATGTTCGCGATCTCGGCGGTGGCCGGATCGAGGTCACCGAACCGACGGCGAAGAACCGCAACATCCGCCGCCTTGGACTGGATTTTGCCCAAGGCGACGTGCTGCTGGAGAAAGGCCGCGTGCTCGATCCGGCTGCATTGTCGCTGGCGGCGTCGGCCAATCATCCCCGGTTGAACGTGGTGCAACGGCCGCTGGTCGCCATCATCGCCACCGGCGACGAATTGCTGCCACCGGGCAGCGAACCTGGCCCCGCCCAGATCATCTCGTCCAACGCCTATGGCGTCGCTGCTGTGGCGCAGTCGGTCGGCGCTCGCGCGCTCGATCTCGGTATAGCGGCCGATCGCAAGGAAGCGATCGCGGCGCTGGTGAAAAAGGCGGTCGATGCGAAAGCCGACGTCATCGTCACGCTCGGCGGCGCCTCGGTCGGCGACCATGATCTCGTTCATGACGTGCTGACCGGCGAAGGCATGAACCTCGACTTCTGGAAGCTCGCCATGCGCCCGGGCAAGCCGCTGATGTTCGGGCGGCTGGGCGATATCAGGTGCATCGGCCTGCCCGGCAATCCGGTGGCGAGCCTGGTCTGCTCGCAATTGTTCCTGAAGCCGCTATTGGCGCAGCTCGGCGGCCGTCCCCACCGGCAGGACATCCGCCAGGCTCAGCTTGGCGCCTCGATGCCGGCCAATGATCTAAGGCAAGACTATGTGCGCGCCGTGGTCCGGGAAGAAGCCGGCGCATTGGTGGCGACGCCGTTTGGCATCCAGGATTCCTCGATGCTGAGAATGCTGGCCGACGCCAACGGCCTGATCGTGCGCGAGCCCTTCGCTCCGGCGGCAGAAGCAGGCGCTGCTTGCAGCATTCTGATGTTGCGCTGAGGTCGCGGATCCAAACCGTTAATTCCAAGAGACAAGACTGGTTGTTACTCCGCCAGCAATGTCCGCGTCAGCGGATGTGTCGGATCGGCAAGCCCGTCGACGATGCTGAAATGATGCCGGTCCGGCTCGACCACTGTGCTGGTCGTGGCGCCGAGGCCGATCCAGATGTTGGCAAGCAGCGCATTCTGGCGCAGGAACTCCGCCCGCTCACCGCCGCCGGCCCAGCAGGTGATGCGTGCGCCATCCATCGGGCGCAGCAGCGCCGGGCTTTCGGCCAGTGCTTCCGCTTCATCGATGGCCAGTGTCCCATTCATCCCGGTGCGCATGATTGGCCGCAGGTCATGGACGCCGGAGATCGAGACGACATTGCGAACGCGGCCCGCCACATCGGCGGCCAGGGGTGTCGTTGTCGTCACCATCCTGGAGGCGAGATGGCCGCCGGCGGAATGCCCGGTCAGCATCACCGGCCCGCCGACCATCGTCGCCGCCTTGCCGATCGCCGCCGCGATTTCCCTGACGATGCCGGAAATGCGTATGTCGGGACAAAGCGTGTAAGTCGGCATTGCCACGGCAAAGCCATTGGCAACCGCGCCGTTGGCCAGATGCGACCATGGCTTGTTGTCGAACGCCTTCCAGTAACCGCCATGGATGAAGACGACGAGCCCTTTGGGCATGACATCGGGAAGGAACAGATCGAGCCTGTTGCGCGGGCTGTCGCCATAGGCGATGTCGAGCTTGGCCCGACCGGACGCCGACATTGTGTCGCGAAAAGCCTGTGCCGGTGTGTCCCACGCGGCCGGCCAGCGATTGCTGCCGGCAATGTTGTCGCCGTTGGCGTAGGCATTGTCCCAATCGGCAACACGATGTTGGAGCATCTGCATCCCTCCCGGATGGCTTCAGTTCAGTCGACAGGAATGGCCGCCGAACAGGGCGGCGTCAATCCTGCGACCTAAAAACATTTTAGGCTTGAAACAAATTTCGACTGGTGCGATCCTGCGCCTTGTTCAGCCATGGGCGCGAGGCAGACAGGGGCAGCCGAAAATGCTTGGGCCATCAGCGCATATCGACACATTCACGCGCGACAACCTGCCGCCGCCGGAGCAATGGCCGGAGTTTTTGCTCGACGGCTTCGACTATCCCGACCACATAAATGCCGGCGTCGAATTGACCGACAGGCTGGTCGAAAAAGGGTTCGGCGACCACACCGCGCTGATCGGCAATGGCCGCCGCCGCACCTACAAGGAACTGTCCGACTGGACCAACAGGCTCGCCCATGCCCTGGTCGAGAATTATGGCGTCAAGCCGGGCAACCGGGTGCTGATCCGCTCGGCCAACAACCCGGCCATGGTCGCCTGTTGGCTGGCCGCCACCAAGGTTGGCGCGGTGGTCGTCAACACCATGCCGATGCTGCGCGCCGGCGAACTCGCCAAGATCGTCGACAAGGCGGAAATCACGGTTGCGCTTTGCGATACAAGGCTGATGGACGAGATGACCGCCTGCGCCAAGGGCAGTGCGTATCTCAAGCAGGTCATTGGCTTCGACGGCACGGCCAACCATGACGCGGAACTCGACCGCGCCGCCCTCGACAAGCCGGTCACCTTCACTGCCGTCAACACCGGCCGCGACGATGTCGCCCTGCTCGGCTTCACCTCCGGCACCACCGGCGTGCCGAAGGCGACGATGCATTTCCACCGCGACCTGCTGATCGTCGCCGACGCCTATGCCCGCGAAATCCTGGAGGTGACGCCCGACGACATCTTCGTCGGCTCCCCGCCCCTTGCCTTTACCTTCGGTCTTGGCGGGCTCGCCATCTTCCCGCTGCGTTTCGGCGCCGCGGCGACGCTGCTGGAACAGGCGACGCCACCCAACATGATCCACATCATCGAGACCTACAAAGCGACCATTTCCTTCACCGCTCCAACCGCCTATCGGGCCATGCTCAAGGCCATGGATCAAGGCGCTGACCTGTCCTCGCTGCGCGTCGCGGTTTCGGCGGGCGAGACGCTGCCGGCGCCTGTCTTCGAGGAATGGACTGAGAAGACCGGCAAGCCGATCCTCGATGGGATCGGCGCCACCGAGATGCTGCATATCTTCATCTCCAACCGCTTCGACGACATGAAGCCGGCCTCCACCGGCAAACCCGTCGGCGGCTATCAGGCACGCATCGTCGATGACGAGATGCGGGAGTTGCCGCGCGGCTCTACTGGCCGGCTGGCGGTGCGCGGCCCGACCGGCTGCCGCTACATGGCCGATGCCAGGCAAAAGGACTATGTCCGCGACGGCTGGAATCTCACCGGCGATACGTTCACGCAGGACGAGGATGGCTTCTTCCACTTCGCCGCGCGTTCCGACGACATGATCGTCAGCGCCGGCTACAACATCGCCGGCCCCGAGGTCGAAGCGGCGCTGCTCTCGCATCCCGACGTCGCCGAATGCGCGGTGACCGGCGCCGAGGACGGTGAACGCGGCCAGATCGTCGAGGCGCATATCGTGCTTGTGCAAGGTGTTTCGCCGGACGCATTGACCGTCAAACGCCTGCAGGACCACGTCAAGGCAACGATCGCGCCCTACAAATATCCGCGTTCGGTGAAGTTCATCGACGCCTTGCCCAAAACCCAGACCGGCAAGATCCAGCGCTTCCGGTTGCGCGCGGAGAAGAGCAATTGATTAAGCCGCACGATCCGGCGTCCGATGGCGCGCAGATGTCGTTCAAGGAGCGGATGTCCTACAGCGACTATCTGCAGCTGGACAAGGTGCTCGATGCGCAGGCGCCGCTGTCTTCGGCCCATGACGAGATGCTGTTCATCATCCAGCATCAGACATCGGAATTGTGGATGAAGCTCGCTTTACACGAGATCGGCGCCGCGATCCGCTCTATCCGCGCCGACCGCCTCGAACCGAGCTTCAAGATGCTGTCTCGCGTCGCGCGCATCTTCGAGCAGCTCAACAATGCCTGGGACGTGCTGCGCACGATGACGCCAAGCGAATACACCGAGTTTCGCGACGCGCTCGGCCAATCCTCGGGCTTCCAGTCGTGGCAGTACCGCGCCATCGAGTTCATGGCCGGCAACCGCAACCTAGCCATGCTCGGGCCGCACAAGCACCGGCGCGATCTTACGGACAGGCTGGAAGCGATCCTGGCCACGCCGTCGCTGTACGACGAGGCGCTTCTGCTTTTGGCGCGCAATGGCTTCGACATCGGCGCCGATGCCGGGCGCACGGACTGGCGCGAGACGCGCGGTGAGAACGAAGACGTGCTGGCTGCCTGGCAAACCGTCTACCGCGACCCGCAGCGCTACTGGATGCTCTACGAACTGGCCGAGAAGCTGGTCGACTTCGAGGATTACTTCCGCCGCTGGCGCTTCAACCACGTCACAACGGTCGAGCGCATCATCGGCTTGAAGCGCGGCACCGGCGGCACCTCAGGCGCCTCCTATCTGAAGAAGATGCTGGAGGTCGTGCTGTTTCCGGAGCTCTGGACGGTCCGCACCCGGCTCTAGAGCATTTCACCGTTTAACGGAAACGGCGAAATGCTCTAGCTCTTTGATTGACGCAATTTCGGACGGAAAACCGCTTCACACTTTTCCTGAAATTGCTCTAGTTTCTTACGTAACCGCGGTCTTCACCGCGAAGCGGGCGTCCTGCCAGGCGCCGGTGCGCAGAATATCCTCCAGGACTTCGACCGCCTGCCAGACATCGCCATATCCGACATAGAGCGGCGTGAAGCCGAAACGGATGGTCGACGGCGCCCGGAAATCGCCGATCACGCCGCGCTCGATCAGCGCCCGCATCACCTGATAGCCATGCGGGTGGAGGAACGACACCTGGCTGCCGCGCTGGCTGCCGTCGCGAGGACTTTCCAGTTCAAGCCGGTAGGCGCCGCATCTGGCTTCGACGAGCTGGATAAACAGGTTGGTCAGCGCGATGCTTTTTCTGCGCACCGCCGCCATGTCGACGTCGTTCCAGATATCGAGCGCGCCCTTGAGCGCCCGCATCGACAGCACCGGCTGCGTTCCGCACAGGAAGCGGCGGATGCCGCTGCCGACGGCAAAGCCCTGCTCGAAGGCAAAGGGCCGCGCATGGCCCCACCAGCCGCTGAGCGGCTGGCTGATATCACCATGGTGGCGCTCGGCCGCGTAGATGAAGGCCGGCGAGCCCGGGCCGCCATTGAGGTATTTGTAGGTGCAGCCGACGGCGAAATCGGCATTGGCACGGTCAAGTTCGACCGGCAAGGCGCCGGCCGTGTGGCAGAGATCCCAGATGATCAGCGCGCCGGCGTCATGTGCCTTGCGCGTCAGCGCCGCCATGTCGCGCAACTGGCCGGATTTGTAGTTGACGTGGTTGACCAGGATGACGGCAACGCTGTCGTCGATCAGCTCCTCGATTGCGGCCGCGTCGACGCCCTCCAGCCGCAGCCGCGTTCCCGGCCGGGTCGAGGCGACGCCTTCGGCCATGTAGAGGTCGGTCGGGAAACTGTCGCCCTCGGCAACGATGACCGACCGAGCCGGCCGCATGCCGAGCGCGGCGTGCAGCAGCTTGTAGATGTTGATCGAGGTTGTGTCGCAGACCACCGTCTGCCCGTCAGCCGCGCCGATCAGTCGTCCGAGCTGATCTCCCAGTTCCACCGGCATGTTGAACCAGCCAGCGGTGTTCCAGGCGCGAATGAGGTCGTGCGCCCATTCCTGCGTGGCGGCCTGCTGCAATTCGCTGAAGACGGCTGGTGACGCGGCACCCAGCGAATTGCCGTCGAGATAAATTACGCCTTGCGGTAAGACAAAGCGTTCACGCATGGAGCGCAGCGGATCGGCGGCATCCATTGCTTCGATTGTAGCGAGATCGGGTGTCGTGCTCATGATCCGGCGCCCCTCCATGGACAAACGCGCGCGGCGGAGCCTGCCGCCGAAACATGCCGGCGATCTTGAGTGGTCGCCCCTTGAGCTGTCAAACATTATATATAATTCTTCCGTTGAAAGGCTTTGATATATAATGATCAGCCGAGCATTTATGTCTGATGGATCACGATGTTGGATGACGAGCAGACCTCGAAGACGGAAGCGGCCTATCGCGTGCTCAGGCGCGATATTCTTGCGACCCGGCTGGCGCCCGCGGCGCCGTTGAAGCTGAGCACGCTGCGCAACACCTACGGCATCGGCTGGACGCCGTTGCGCGAGGCGCTGTCGCGGCTGGAGGCGGAACGGCTTGTGACCGCCATCAGCAACCGCGGGTTTGCGGTCGCTTCTGTCTCTCGGGCGGAGCTCGAGGATCTGGCGCGTGCGCGGCTGGTGGTCGAACTGCCCCTGCTGGTGGAATCGATCGAGAAAGGCGACCGTGAGTGGGAAGACGCGGTCGTTGCCGCCCACTATCGTCTCTCACGGTGCGGGTCTGTTCTCGACGATCCATCGGATGATGCGGTCGACGCGTGGTACGAAAAACACGATGCCTTCCATGCGGCGCTGCTCAGTGCCGCGACATCCAGCTGGCTGCAGCAGTTCAATGCGACGATTTCCGACCAATTGCATCGCCATCACCGCTTTCTGGGTCTGGCCCCGACGCTGCGCGCCGCCGCCGGCCGCACGGATGGACACCGGAAGGCCGTGGCGGCCCTGCGCGACGCCGTGGCGATCGAACACCATACCGCCCTGATGGAAGCGGCCCTCGATCGCGACGTCGAACGTGCGAAAACTCTGATGACCGCTCACATCGGCTACACGCTGCAGGTCTATGCCCAGAGCGAACCCGGCGCGGATGCTGCGCAGCCCCGTCCGAAAAGGAAGCGGCGATCATAGCCGACGACGCAGGCACTTTGTCTTCGTTTCACCCCGTTGCCGGCAAATGGGCAGGCGGCGCTCGCAGCGCCGAACGTTACGCTGAACAAAACGTCAACACATTCATTAAACTTTAAAAGGTTGCGGAACACAACTGGAACAGATAGTGTTTGTTCTGGGTTTGTTTTTTCCGATTCTGGTTTCAGAACCCTTGGGGGCCGCGATGCTGACGCGCAAACAACATGAGCTTCTGATGTTCATCCATGAACGCCTGAAGGAGAGCGGAATCCCGCCGTCCTTCGACGAGATGAAGGAAGCGCTCGACCTCGCCTCCAAGTCCGGCATCCACCGACTGATCACAGCGCTTGAGGAGCGCGGTTTCATTCGCCGGCTGCCGAACCGGGCGCGCGCGCTGGAAGTGCTGCGGCTACCCGACTCGATCGCACCAGGCCTCAACGCGGCGAGGAAGTTTTCGCCGAGCGTCATTCAGGGCAGTCTTGGTCAAGCCGGCCAAGGGCAAGGCGGCCAGGGACAAGGCGGGATGGGCCAAGGCGGTCTCGGCCGCCAGATCAAGCCGGGCTCGCCGTCGCGTTCGATGTCTGCCGGCAATGACGATGCCGTTTCCTCGATTTCAATCCCGGTGATGGGACGCATCGCCGCCGGCGTGCCGATCGACGCCATCCAGCATCAGACCCATTCGATCTCGGTGCCGCCCGACATGATCATGGGCGGCGAACACTACGCGCTCGAGGTCAAGGGCGATTCGATGATCGAGGCCGGCATTTTCGATGGCGACACGGTCATCATCCGCAATGCCGACACAGCCAGCCCCGGCGAGATCGTGGTGGCGTTGGTCGACGATGAGGAAGCGACCCTGAAACGCTTCCGCCGCAAGGGCGCCTCGATCGCCCTGGAAGCCGCCAACCCGGCCTACGAGACCCGCATTTTTGGACCGGACAGGGTGAAGGTGCAGGGCAAGCTTGTCGGATTGATCCGGCGCTACTGAGCCGGCTTGGGTTTGTACTTTTCACGCTGGTTGTAAGGCGGCAGGCCGCGCGCTTCGCGGGAGAAGCGGCGCTGCTCGTGCCAGGGGCGATACGGCTTGTCGACGGCGAAGCGGATGGTTGGCGCTGCAGCTGCCGATTGCGGATCGAAGAAGACGGCGGCGCTGCCGTCGCGGGCCAGCTGTTTCTTCGTCACGACCAGCACCAGCGGGTCGCGGCACGGATTGTAGGCCGTGGCGTCATCGATGACGATCAGGCTAGCGAAGGCACAGGCCGGCCGCGCCGTCTTGCGGTCTTTGGCAAGGGCTACAATGGCTCCGGAAGGGTGTCGGGCGATACAGAGATCGCCCATGCAATAGAAGGGCGACCCGGGCGGCAGATCGAGCGGATCGAGATCGAACCGCGTATCTGTTGCCTCGAAAATCTCGGGCGGGATAATGGTTTCGGCCCGCAGCGCCCGTTTCCAATTGTCCGTGGTGAATTCGTTGGAGCGTTCGCGGTTGAGGGCGAGTTCGCCGCCACCTATCGGCATGGCCACCAGATGTGCGTCCTCGGATATGAGCACGTCGGGCGTAAGCACCTGCGGCACCGTCAACAGGCCGGCCAGCGCGAAAGGCACGGCCGCCAGCCTGAGCCAGGTGGTGGCCATGGTGGCGATGACGAGGGCGACCGCCACCAACAGCACCGAGCGGATGGAGATCAGCCCGACGGCGTCGACCGGCGAGCGCTCGGAAATCCAGGCCGATATAGCGATCATCGCCATCAGACCCTTGCCCATCACATAGAGGAACGGCCCGTCGGCGCCGAACGGCATCGCCAGTGCGCTGAGCACGGCAAAGGGCATGACGATCAACGAAACAATCGGCATCACGGCCAGATTGGCGATCAGGCTGAGCGGCGACACACGCTGAAAATGCCAGATGGCGAACAGCAAGGTTGCACTGCCGGCGATGATCGAGGTCATGGCGAGGCCGCCCATGGCCAGCGCGAATTTTCGCGACAGGAAGCCGACGAAGGAGCGCTTTGCCAGCGGCGTTCTCACCTTGTCGGCGCGGTAATCGGCCCAGCCGGCATAGGCGCCGACAAGGGCGGCTGTGGCGGCAAACGACATCTGGAAGCTGGGACCGACCACCTCGTGCGGCGACACCAGGATGACGGCAATGGCGGAGATCGCCAGATTGCGCATGGTGAGCGCGGCACGATCGAAGAGTACCGCGACCAGCATGACCGCTAGCATGATGAAACTGCGCTCGGCGGCGACCACGATGCCTGAAATGACGAGATAGGCGGCGATGGAGACGAGTGCTGCCACTGCTGCATATTTCTTGACTGGGCGGCGCGAAGAGAAATCGGGAAACAGCGCAAAGGCGCCACGCAGCAACGCCATGATGGTGCCGGCAACCAGCGCCATGTGCAGGCCGGAGATGGAGATGATGTGGTAGATGCCGGTGCGCCGCATCGCTTCGTTGACCTCGTCCGGGATGCCGGCGCGCACCCCGACAATCAACGCCGCGGCAATCTCGCCTTCGGCGCCGCCGATTTTGCCCCTGATATGGTCGGCAATGTTTTCGCGCGCGTTCTCGATTGCCGAGGAGAGCCGCGCGGTCAGCGGCGGCGGTCCCTGCGTAGCAATGGTTTTCGGATTGCCGAGAAAGAAGCCGCTGCCGCCGATACCGGTGAAATAGCTGTCGAAGGAGAAATCGTAGCTCTCCGGCCGCACCGGACCGGTCGGCGGCAACAGCCTGGCATAGCCGGTGATCAGGGAGCCGGCGGTCATATCGGCGGGAACGGTCCGCGCCGAGAGCCTGACCCGCTCCGGGGCGTAGCGCAGCTCGGGGTAAGCGGTCGAAACCACGTCGAGCGTCAGCCTGATGCGGCCGCTTTCCATCTGTTCGAGACTGACGACGCGGCCGGTCAGCCGTGTCTGAATCTCGGAGCCGAGCATCTGCGTTCCGGCGCGCCAGGTCTCGACTTTGGCGGCGACGACGCCGAGCGCGCACAGCATCGCGGCCATGCAGAACAGATGCGTCCTCGGCCGCGATCGCGTGGCGACAGCGCAACATGTCGCCAGCACCACAATGGCGATTGGCTGCGCAAAGCCGGGCTCGCCGGCCAGCGAGAAATAAATGATGACGCCGGCCGCCAGGAAAACCGGCACCAGCAGGAAGGCGACGCCCCGGTCGAGCTCCGTGTTGGCGGCCACGGCAAGGCTGCGGCGGAGCGCGGGCCATGACGGACGGCGAAGCCGTCTGCGCAGACGGGCGATAGATCCGGGCGCTGTGACTTGCGCCGGCAACGCGTGACCGGGCAGCGCAGGCGCGACGCCGGGATGCGGCTCAGGCAGCGCGAGGGGCAGCGGCTCGGCATAGGGACTATCGGCAAACAGCGAGCGTTCGCTGACGCTTGCCTCGGCGCCTTCGCCTTCCTTCGTGCCCCGGCCACGTCCAGCCATCGGGTCTGCCCCTTGCGCCCCAGACCCCTATGCTACATGAACGCGCAAAGCGCGAAAGTCCGCGTGATCACGTCCACAGCGCCGGAATCGACCATCACCTGGCAAGGACGCTCAATCCTCAATCATATCCTGGCCCTCCGCTCTCAGGCGAGCAAGCCCATCGTGCATTGCCTTCAATTGTTCCGGTGTATGACCCTGCCATTCACCCAGTTCACCCAGGATGAGCAACGGATCACGGGAGCGGTAGGATTTCGTCGGATTACCGGGAAATTTTTTATCGGTCAGGTTAGGGTCATCCATGAAAAACCCCGTCGGCTTTACGATATAAATCCTTTGACGACCGTCACCCGTTGCAAGCTCTGCTCCCCAGATGGCGGCTTCAAGTGTCTGGGAGAAATATATCCATGACAGTGGTTGATCTCTGAAATTGGAAGGATGGCCGACGCTCAGCAGATCCCGGGGTTTCAAATCCGCCCGGTACCATGGTAGAACGGATCACCCTCCGTATGGTCGGCGTTTCTGGTCATCGGTAGTCCTTCTTTCAATCTGCCTCCTTCGTGGCGGACCGGACTGCACACAATTGCGGTGTTCACGATAATGATTGCAGAAAGGTCAATATGCGTGACCAAGCCAACGCTGTCACGGCGGCGTTGTAGTCGGGCAGTGCCGCCTCCGTGAAGAAATGTCCGCTCGTCAGAGGAGGCTACCACCGTCGCAGCGATGTTCCAGGCACTGTGACGGACGCTGCAGCCGAATGAAACCCAGACATTGACGCTGCTGCCAAACGAGGTTGCGCGGAGGTGCGAACAGATTTTGTGCTACAAGGCTCCACCGCCAGTTGACGCAACCGATAATTGCCGACGTGCCCCCGGCCTCATCCAGCCATCGGGTCTGCCCCTTGCGCCCCAGACCCCCTATGCTACATGAACGCGCAAAGCGCGAAAGTCGGCGCGATCACGCCCCGCTTTCCAAGGTTCCCGAGAATTCCATGTCCGACACGGTCGTCACCCGTTTTGCCCCCTCGCCCACCGGCTATCTGCATATCGGCGGCGCGCGCACGGCGCTGTTCAACTGGCTGTACGCCAGGCACACCGGCGGCACGATGGTGCTGCGCATCGAGGACACCGACCGCGAACGCTTCAACGAGGCGGCGACACAGGCCATTCTGGATGGGCTGACCTGGCTCGGCCTTTCCTGGGACGGTGAGGCCATATCGCAGTTCGAGCGCGCGCCGCGCCACCGTGAGGTGGCCGAGGAGCTGGTGCGCCTGGGCAAGGCCTATTACAGCTACGAGACGCCTGCCGAGCTCGAAGCGATGCGCGAGGCCGCACGCGCCAAGGGCTTGCCGCCGCGCTACAACGGCCAGTGGCGCGATCGTGCCCCCTCGGAGGCGCCTCCCGGCGTCAAGGGCGCCATCCGCATCAAGGCGCCGACCGAGGGCGAAACCGTGGTGCACGACCGTGTGCAGGGCGAGGTGAGCTTCCCCAACAAGGACCTCGACGATTTCATCATCCTGCGCTCGGACGGCAATCCGACCTACATGCATGCCGTCGTCGTCGACGACCATGACATGGGCGTCACCCACATCATCCGTGGCGACGACCATCTGACCAACGCCGCGCGCCAGACGGTGATCTACAACGCCATGGGCTGGGACGTCCCGTCGATGTCGCATATCCCGCTGATCCACGGCGCCGACGGCGCCAAGCTGTCGAAGCGGCACGGCGCACTCGGTGTCGAGGCTTATCGCGCCATGGGCTATCTGCCCGAGGCACTGCTCAACTATCTGGCAAGGCTCGGCTGGAGCCATGGCGACGACGAGATCATGTCGATCAAGGACATGATCTCGTGGTTCGACATCGGCGATGTCAACAAGGGTGCGGCGCGCTTCGACTTCGCCAAGCTCGAGTCGATCAACGGCGCGCATATGCGCAAGATGGCCGATACCGAGCTGTTCGACATTTTCGTCGCCACTCTGCCATACCTCGAAGGCGGATCTGCTATCGCCGCCCGTCTCGACGACGCCAGGAAGGCGCAGCTGCTGGCCGCCTTGCCGGGCCTGAAAGAGCGCGCCAAGACGCTGGTGGAACTGGCCGATGGCGCGGCCTTCCTGTTCGTCGAGCGGCCGCTGCCGATCGACGAGAAGGCGGCAGCACTGCTCAGTGCCGACGCGCGCGCGATCCTGCGCGGCGCACATGCCGCTTTGCAGACTGTTTCGGGTGATTGGTCGGCTGCCGCGGCTGAAGCCGCGGTGCGCGAGTTCGCAGCGGCCGGCGGCCACAAGCTCGGCGCCGTGGCCCAACCGCTCCGGGCGGCCCTTACCGGCCGTAGCACCTCGCCCGGCGTGTTCGACGTGCTTGCCGTGCTTGGCCGCGAGGAAAGCCTGGCGCGGATTGCGGATCAAATCGATTAGGAGCGAGCTGGCCCAAAAAGATTGGCATTGAAAGGCGGGTTTCGCAGTGCAACATTAGGCCTTGGCCCAATCTGGCACGCACCTCCTAAAATGCGGTGGCGAGTTCGCGCATTCCGGTGATTTCGACGTGTCGTTTGCAGGAATTGCCTTGCCGGCATGAGGAACATGAAGGAGTTTGAGAATGAGCGAAGCTGCGACAAGACTGGAAACCGGCAGCAAGACGACGCACCCGTCGACTGCCACGCTCGAACTGGCCGGCAAGACGCATGAATTCAAGGTGCGAAGCGGCTCGGTCGGGCCCGACGTCATCGACATCGGTGCGCTCTACAACACCACCGGCGCCTTCACCTACGATCCCGGCTTCACCTCGACGGCGAGCTGCGAGTCGGCGATAACCTTCATCGACGGCGATGCCGGCATCCTGCTTCACCGCGGGTACCCCATCGACCAGCTGGCCGAGCATGGCGACTTCCTCGAAGTCTGCTACCTCCTGCTTTACGGCGAACTGCCGACCAAGGCGCAGAAGGACGATTTCGACTACCGGGTAACGCGCCACACCATGGTGCACGAGCAGATGTCGCGCTTCTTCACCGGCTTTCGCCGCGACGCGCATCCGATGGCTGTGATGTGCGGCGTGGTCGGCGCGCTGTCGGCCTTCTATCACGACTCCACCGATATTTCGGATCCGTATCAGCGCATGGTCGCCTCGATGCGGCTGATTGCCAAGATGCCGACGATTGCGGCCATGGCCTACAAATACCATATCGGCCAGCCCTTCATTTACCCGAAGAACGAGCTGAACTTCGCCGCCAACTTCCTGCATATGTGCTTTGCGGTGCCGTGCGAGGAATACAAGATCAACCCGGTGCTGGCGCGCGCCATGGAGCGCATCTTCATCCTGCATGCCGACCACGAGCAGAACGCCTCGACCTCGACGGTGCGGCTTGCCGGCTCGTCGGGCGCCAATCCGTTCGCCTGCATCGCCGCCGGCATCGCCTGCCTGTGGGGCCCGGCGCATGGCGGCGCCAATGAGGCGGCGCTCAACATGCTGGGAGAAATCGGCCATGTCGACCACATCCCGGAATTCATCGCCCGCGCCAAGGACAAGAACGATCCGTTCCGGCTGATGGGCTTCGGCCATCGCGTATACAAGAACTACGATCCTCGCGCGAAGATCATGCAGAAGACGGCGCATGAGGTGCTCGGCGAACTCGGCATCAAGGACGATCCGCTGCTCGACATCGCCATGGAGCTGGAAAAGATCGCGCTGACCGATTCCTACTTCATCGAAAAGAAGCTCTATCCGAACGTCGATTTCTATTCCGGCATCACGCTGAAGGCGCTGGGCTTCCCCACCACCATGTTCACCGTACTGTTCGCGGTCGCGCGCACCGTCGGCTGGATCGCGCAGTGGAAGGAAATGATCGAGGACCCGCACCAGAAGATCGGCCGCCCGCGCCAGCTCTATACCGGCGCCCCGGAACGCGACTACGTGCCGATTGCGAAAAGGTGAAAGAGAGTGAATGGTGAATGGTAAGTAGTGAATAGCAGGTAGTAATAGCAGGTAGTAAGTAGCAGCTTGATTATAGTCGAGAGCTCGTTAATCCTATTCACTATTCACTATTCACTATTCACTCGCTAAGCCCTATTCGCTCTCCCGATGTGGCGAAGAACGACATCGGCGGCGATGTCGCCGGAGGGCCGGTCGGTGGCCATGCGTCTGGCAACCTCGCCAAAGCCGTCCTTTTGCCAAGCGCGGTAGGCGGTGTCTGAAAACAGTGCCTCGAGCTGCCGCGCCAGATAGTGCGGCCGCACATACTGGTTGTAGCTTTCCGGCACGACCGGCCGGTCGGCAATAAGGTTGGGCAAAGCGGCGCTCCACACCGTGATCAGGCTCTGCGCCATCAGCATGATCGGATCGAACTTGTAGCAAGAGATCATCGGTACACCCGACAACGCCAGTTCCAGCGAAACCGTTCCTGACGCGATCAGCGCCGCATCGGCCTTGCCGAAGGCCTGCCACTTGCGCTCGGGGTCAAGGATGACTTCCGGCTCCTGATCCCAGCGCGCCACCGACGTTTTGACCAGTTCGGCGACATGCGGCACCGTCGGCAGCAACAGCCGCAGCCGGTGGCCACGCGCGCGCAGCGCCGACACCGTCTCGCCGAACGGACCGATAAGCCGGCTGACCTCGCCGCGCCGCGACCCTGGCAGGACGAGCAGCGTCTTGACGTGATCGGCCGAGAGATCGCGTGGCTGGGCTTGCGCCCTGGCCGCGCCCAGCACGCCTGGATCATGCGTGAGGCGATGTCCGACGTAAGTGCCGGGCGGGCCGCCGAGACGGCTGAGCTCCTTTACCTCGAAAGGCAGGATGCACAGTATGTGGTCGACATAGGGCTTCATCGCGGCCGCCCTACCCGGCCGCCACGCCCAGACGCTCGGGCAGACATAATGGACGGTCGGGATTGACGGATCGGCGGCGCGGACCTTTTTGGCGACGCGCAGCGAGAAATCAGGGCTGTCGATGGTGATCAGACAGTCGGGTTTTTCGGCGGCGACAGCACTTGCCGTCTGGCTGATCCGCCGCATCAGGCGCGGCAAGTCACGCAGGATGGCGCTGAGCCCCATCAGCGCGATCTCGGCGCCATCGAACAGCGGCGCCAGTCCGAGCGCCTGCAGATGCCGCCCGCCAATGCCGACGAGTTGCACCTCGCGCCCGGTCATGCGCTTCAGCGCCTGCACGATGTCGGCGCCCAGCAGGTCGCCGGATTCTTCGCCGG
The DNA here is from genome assembly GCF_040320805.1 of Mesorhizobium sp. M0615. Lineage (NCBI taxonomy): Bacteria > Pseudomonadati > Pseudomonadota > Alphaproteobacteria > Hyphomicrobiales > Phyllobacteriaceae > Mesorhizobium > Mesorhizobium sp. M0615. Next base: position 92,252 of record NZ_JAMYQI010000018.1, read on the forward strand.
CGACGATGGCAATCTTCAGCGGCTTCTCAGCTGCCATGGACAGCCCCCGCAGCCGGCAGGCCGAACACGAACAGGCCGAGCGCATTGGCGTGCGCGACAACGGCGGGGCCTTCGAGGATGAGCGAACGGCCGGCTTCGACGGCAATGCCGGCGAGCCCCGCGGCATGCGCCGCCTCGACGGTCTGGGGGCCAATAGATGGCAGATCGGCACGCAATTCCTGGCCAGGCTTGGCGCATTTGACCAGGACACCGCGCGTCTTGCCGGCCAGCCTGCCATGGCCGCGCAACTGCTGCGTCCGCTCGAGCAGTCCGTGGGTGCCCTCGACGCCTTCCAGGGCAACAGTGCGGCCACCGATGGCAATTGCCGCCTGGCCAATGTCGAGCGCGCCGATGGCCTTTGCCGCCGCGTGTGCCGCCTCGATATCGCGCCAGTCGGACTTTCGCGGCACTGCTTTGGTCAGCGGCCCTTCGGCCGCGACGAGCCGGGGCACGACTTCATGCGCACCGACAACCTTGACGCCCCGTGCCTCCAGGCCGCGGGTCAATATCTTCAACAGCCCGTCATCGCCGCGGGCAAGCGCCATGGCGAGCGAGGGTATAAGTGCCAGTAGCCCAAGGTTCGGACGCATGTCGACCAACCGCGGCCTGCGCCTGATCTCGCCGGCAAGCACAAGATGGGTGATCCGCCGGCGCCTCAGCAACGCAACCAGCGAGCCGATGTCTTCCAGCGCAAGGCTTTCATGCTCATAGATTGTGAGGTCGGACTGACGGTCGGCCTGACCTTCGACCAGGATGATGACAGGCCGATGTCCGGCCTCCGCCAGGCCGGCGGCAACTTCGACCGGCAAGCTACCGCCGCCGGCAATGATGCCGACCCTGGCGTCCGGCGCAAGTTGGAGGCCCGTTGAAGTGGCCTCAGCCTTCGTCATCGGCATCGTCGCCGTCGCCACCCTTAAGCGACGGGACGGCAAAATGCCGCTTGCCGCGACTGGTGATGAAATCGATGATTTTCATGGCCGTCGGCGACGACGCAAACTCGGCCTTGGCGAATTCGATGTTCTCGCCGACAGTGCGGGAGCGGTCGAAGATGGTCTTGTAAGCCTTGCGCAGCAGGTAGATTTCGGCGCGCGGCAACCCGGCGCGCTTCAGGCCGATGATGTTGAGTCCACGCAGGCTGGCGCGATTGCCCACCGCAATGGCGTAGGGAATGACATCGCCGACAAAAGCCGAGCAGCCGCCGAGAAAGGCGTTGTCACCAACACGCACGAACTGATGAACGGCGCTGAGGCCGCCAATATAAACGCTGTCACCGACCTCGCAATGGCCGCCCAGGGTCGCGCCATTGGCGAAGGTGGCGTTTTTACCGACGACGCAATCATGGGCAATGTGGGCATAGGCAAGGAAATTGCCGTTGTCGCCGACGGTCGTCTCGCCGCGGCTGGAATCGGTGCCGAGATGCATGGTCACGCCTTCGCGGATCGTGCAGTTCTGGCCGATGACCAAAGTGGTGCGGCCGCCCTTGTGCTTGGTGTTCTGCGGCGGTCCGCCCAGTGTCGCCATTGGATAGACCTTGGTCGCGGCGCCAATGGTTGTCGCGCCCAGCACCGAGACATGGCTGACCAGTTCGACGCGGTCACCGATCACGGCGTCAGCGCCGACATAGCAGAAAGGTCCTATTGCGGCGCCTTCGCCGATCTGCGCGCCGGCCTCGATGACGGCCGAGGGGTGGATTGAAGTCTGTATTTTCATGAGCATTTCGAACCGTCAGCCGGTAACCATCATTGCCGAGATCTCGGCTTCGGCGGCCTTTGTGCCCTCCACCATGGCCTCGCAGGCGAATTTGAGCAGGTTGCCGCGCATCTTGATTTTCTTGACGTGGATTTTCAACTGGTCGCCCGGGACGACCGGTTTGCGGAATTTCGCATTATCGATGGTCAGGAAATAGACCAGCGACGGCTTTTCCGTGTTGAGGTTACGGATGCAGATCGCGCCGGCGGTCTGCGCCATGGCCTCGACGATGAGCACGCCCGGCATCACCGGCTGATCCGGGAAATGGCCCTGGAAATGCGGCTCATTGATGGTCACGTTCTTGATGCCGATGGCAGAATCATTGCCGTCGATTTCGATGATGCGATCGATCATCAGGAAGGGATAGCGATGCGGTAAAAGCTTCATCAACCCCAATATATCGACCGCTTCGAGCGTCGCCGGCACCATCTCAGCTACTTCCCCCTTCGCCCTGCTTGCGCGTCCTGGCGAGCTTCCTCAGCATGGCGATCTCGCGCATGGCTTCCGCCATCGGCTGCGCCGGATAGCCTCCCCAGATCTCGCCCGCCGGCACGTTGCTCATGAACCCGCTTCTTGCAGCAAGCTTGGCCCCTGATCCGATGGTCAAATGATCGGCAAGGCCAACGCCGCCGCCCATGGTGACACCATCACCGACGGTGACGGAGCCGGAAATACCAGAGAGCCCGGCAATAATGCAATTGCGGCCGATGCGAACGTTATGGGCGATCTGCACCAGATTGTCGATCTTGGTGCCCTGACCGATGACCGTATCCGACATGGCGCCGCGATCGACGGTCGTGTTCGAGCCGATTTCGACATCGTCCTGGATGATGACGCGGCCGACCTGCGGCACACGCTCAGGGCCTTTGGCGCCGCCGACAAAGCCGAAGCCGTCCTGGCCTATCCTGGCGCCGCCATGAATGATGACGCGGTTGCCGATCAGCGCATACTGAACACTGACACCCGGCCCAATGTAGCCGTCACGGCCGATCTGGCAGGAGGGGCCGATAACGGCGTGGGGGGCAATGACCGTTCCGCTGCCGATGGAAGCGCGGGGGCCGATGACCGCTCCGGCCTCGATGATCGCCCCGGCCTCGATATGCGCCGAGGCATCGACATGAGCTTGCGGCGAGACCCCGGTTTCGCTGGTCATCGGTCCCGGCGTAGCCGCCGTCGGGAACAGCAGCCGGCCGATCATGGCGAAGGCCTGCTGCGGGCGCGGATGAACCAGAACCGCAATGCCTGCCGGCGCCTTGCCCGCGAACTCGGCGGGACAAAACACGGCCGCCGCCTTCAGCGACTGCATCAGCGCGAAATTGCGCTTGCCGTCGACGAAGACGAGCGCACCCTCGCCGCCTTCATTGGCTGGCGCCAACGCATCGATCGATATGTGGGCAAAATCGGAATCGACAAGCGATGCGCCGGTCAGATTCGCGACTTCGCCAGCCGTATACCGGCGTGATGGCGCGAAGAACACCGGATCGGTCATTCCAGAAGCAATATCCAGCTAGGTCGGATCAATTCTCTTCCGGACCCCAACGGCCCGGAAGCATCGTTACCGCAAGATCAGAAGCGGCTCGACATGCCGAAGTTGAATTCCTGCACGTCGTCGGTCTTTTCCTTCTTGACGGGCATCGCGTAGTCAATGCGGATCGGGCCGAAAGGCGATGACCACAACAAGCCGACACCAACCGAGGCGCGCAACTTCATATCGACCGAGGCCTGATCGACGCCGGCGGTGTCGATCTTGCTGCCGTACAGTGTGGCGGCATCAGCAAACACAGCGCCGCGCACACCAAAGCTTTCCGGAATGACCGGTATCGGAAATTGAGCTTCCGCCGACGCATTGAAATAGGTGGTGCCGCCGAGGTGATCACCACCAGAACCCGGCGTAATATCGGCAGGGCCGATGCCGCCATACTCGAAGCCGCGGATCATGCGGTCGCTGCTCTGGAACTGATCGAAGATACGCAAGCCGTCACCGCCGAAGCCCTGAATATGGCCAGCGCCGCCTGAGATCAGGCCAACCAGATCCAGCTGTTCGGACAGCGTCTGGTAGACAGTGCCACGACCGGTAACCTTGACGAATTTGGCATCGCCACCAAGGCCGGCCACTTCCACGGTCGTGGTGGCGTAGATGCCTTCATGCGGACTCTTCATGTCGTCGATGGTGTTGTAGACCAGTCCCAGGCTGACCGACGACTTGATCCACGGGCTATCATTGATGCCCTCGACGATGGCTTTAGAAATGTGGCAGTCAGCGTCCGGAATCTCATCGTGGGGAGTATCATCGCAACCGTCGTCGAGCTTGTACTTCTCCTGGGCGATATTGTACGCCAACTGCGTCGAGATGTTGTCGGTGATCGGCAGGCCGAAGCGCACCGTCGCACCCAGCGTCTCGCTGTCATAGTGGTCGTAGTTGCGGGTCTGCTGGAAGATATCGAAGCCGGCGGCGATACGGCGCCCCAGGAAATAGGGTTCGGTGAAGGACAGGCTGTAGTCCCGCGAATTCTTGCCGCCACCCGCCGAAACCTTGATGTACTGGCCGCGACCGAGGAAGTTGCGCTCCGCGACCGAACCTTCGACAGACGGACCGGCAGTGTCGCCACCGGTCGAATAACCTGCGCCAACCGAGAACTCGCCGGTCGATTTCTCGACCACGTCGACCACGAGCACGACCTGGTCTGGCTCAGAACCCGGGACAGTCGAAACGTCGACTTTCTCAAAGTAATCTAGCTTTTCCAGCCGCTTCTTCGCGCGCTGGATGAGTACCTGGTTGAAGGCGTCGCCTTCGCTGACATCGAACTCACGACGAATGACATAGTCGCGTGTGCGGTCGTTGCCGCGGATTTCGATGCGCTCGATATAGGCCTTGGTGCCCTGGTCGATCGTATAGACGACCGAAATGGTGTGGTTCTCGAAGTTGCGATCACCGCGAGGCGTCACCTGGGCGAAGGCATAGCCCGAACCCGCGACCTTTTCGGTCAGCGCAATGATGGTGTCCTCGACATCCTTGGCGTTGTAGACGTCGCCCTTGTGGGTCTGAACCACCGATTCCAGCGCCTTCGAGTCGACTTCGGGAATGGTGCTCTCGACGCTGACGTCGCCGAACGTATAGCGGTCGCCTTCCTGGACGGTGATGGTAACGGTGTACTGGTTGGTCGTGTCGTCGAGCTCGCCGACAGCTGAGACCACCTGGAAGTCGGCATAGCCGTGATTGTAATAGAAGCGGCGCAGCGATTCCTGGTCGGCGCGGAGCTTGTCCTCGTCATAGACGTCGTCACGCAGCACGAAGGACAGGAAGCTCGAGCGCTTGGTGGCGATGACGTCAGACAGGCGGCGGCTCGAATAGGCGCTGTTGCCGACGAAATTGACAGCGGCGATCTTGGTGCGGCCGCCTTCGTTGATGTTGAAGACCACGTTCACGCGGTTGTCGCCGAGATCCATGATCTGCGTCGTGACAGTGGCGTCATCGCGGCCAATCCGCCTGTAGGCAGCCTTCACCGCCTCGACATCGGAGTCCAGCGTTGCCTGCGAGAACGTCCCGCGCGGCTTCAACTGCACGGCGACTGCCAGCGCATTGTCCTTGAGCTTCTTGTTGCCCTGGAACAGAACCTGGTTGACGACCTGATATTCGGCAACCTTGACCACCAGCGTCGAACCGACCTGATTGATCTGCACGTCCGAGAACAGCCCGGTGCCGAACAGCGCCTTGACCGCATCGTCGATATCGGCGCTGGAAAACGCCTTGCCCGGCTTGATGGTGATGTAGTTGCGGATGGTGTCGGCGTCGACACGCTGGTTGCCGCTGACCTCGACTCTCGAGACAACGGCTGCCTGCGCCGCAGATGTGGCAACGAACTGCACGGCGAGCGCACCTGGTACAACCAGAGCGGCGGACATAGCCACCGCGGACGCGGCGCTCAAAAATTTGGATGCTGCCTTCATCGGGCTTTTGTACCTTTTCTCGAAGTCCCCACGGCGAGAAAACCGGACGTGCGGTAATTTCTCCTACCGTATTAACCGGATTTTCCCTACACGCAAGGCTTCTGGTTAATTTGTAATTACTTAACCCTGATGCGTGGCTTTCGCGTCACGCATACCCCCGTGCATGGTAAACGGCGTCTCAACATTGCCGGTGCTGAAGCCAAATTTCTTCATGATTTCAGCACCCAAACAGATCGTTCCAGAAGACGAAGCCCATAAATCCCAGCACCAGAAAGAGGCCGGCCCGGTATCCCATTTCCATCATCCGCTCCGATACCGGACGCCGGAAAACGGCTTCGAGTGCGTAGAACAGGAGATGGCCGCCGTCGAGGGGGGGAATCGGCAAAAGGTTCAGAATTCCGATCCCGACCGATAGCCCGGCGACGAGTTGCACCAGCCATAGGAAGCCCAGCTTTGCCGCCTGCCCCGACATCTTGGCGATCTTGATGGGGCCGCCCAGCTGGCATTTGTCTTCGCGGCCGACAACGAATCGCTGCAGGAACTGGCCGGTGCGCTGAATGACGTGCCCCGTCTCCTCGACCGCGGCGCCGACTGCTCCGACAGGGCTGTAGGTGATCAGCCTGGGCTGGCCGACATCCTTGTTGTTGACGACGCCGATGACGGCCACCTTGACCTTGTTGCCCAGCGCGTCCAGCTGCTCCATCGGCTCCGGCGTCGCGACGACGGTGACCTCCTTGCCGTCGCGCAACATGGTGAAGGTGATGGCGTCGCCGCCGCGGCCTGAGACCACGCGTTGGACGTCGGCGAAGGTCTCAACCTTGCTGCCGTCGACGGCGACGAATCGGTCGCCTGGCAAAATGCCGGCCCTTTCGGCTGGACTGCCGGCGGTGACCGCCGCCACCATCGGCTCAAACACAGGGCGGCCATAGAGGGAAAACAGCACGGCAAAGACGGCAATGGTCAAAAGGAAGTTGAACAACGGTCCGGCCACCACCGTGGCGGCGCGTTTCCAGATGGGTTGCGTGTGGAAGGCGACCTTGCGTTCAGCGTCAGTCAGCGTTTCCAGATCTTCCGAACTCGGCTGGCTCGACGTGGCGCTCATGTCGCCGACGAATTTGACATAACCGCCGAGCGGTATGGCGCAGAGCTTCCAGCGCGTGCCGTGGCTGTCGTTGAAGCCGAGAAGTTCGGGGCCGAAGCCGATCGAAAAGGCCTTCACGCCAATGCCGCACCAGCGGCCGACCAGGTAATGGCCCATTTCGTGAATGAAGACGACCACGGTCAGCACGAACAGAAACGGCACCAGCGTGCCGAGGACAAAGCCTTCCGTGCTGAAAAACGCGTGAAGAATTTCGTTCAAGTCATGCCCTCAAATTCACCCGCGGCAAAAGGTGTCGCCGCGACTGTGACATCAATCCAGGCGAATCCGTGGCGTGCGCCATTTCTTCGCCGTGAAATATCACTCAAGCCGGAAACAGCCCCTGCGCCGGATGATCGGCGCCCGCCGAAATCCAGCCGATCACGTATAGGGCAAAAGCCGCCGCGACAAGCCCGTCCACCCTGTCCATGACACCGCCATGCCCGGGTATCAACGCGCTTGAATCCTTGCGGCCGTGGCGGCGCTTGACCCAGGATTCGAAGAGATCGCCAGCCTGGGCAACAATCGACAGCACCAGCGCAACCAAGGCGAGGACGCCAAGATTGCCGGCCCCGGCGGCGGCAGCCAGAAGCACGCCGGCGGCCACGCCGCCGACAGCGCCGCCAAGCGCGCCGCTCTGCGTCTTGCCGGGGGATATAGATGGCGCGAGCTTGGGCCCACCGACGGAGCGGCCGACGAAATAGGCGAAGATGTCGGTCGCCCAGACCACGGCGAACAGAAACAGGATTGCGACCAGGCCGGGATGGTCGCCGCCGCGCAGCAGCGCCAGCGATAAGCCGGACAAAGCCGCGTAGGCAAGACCGGCTGCATCCCATTGCGCCGCTCCACGCATACGGGCGCCGATAGCAGCGACCACAACCATGGCCAGGACAAGAGACAGAAGCCACGATGCCGGCACGCCTGCAACCAGGGCGACGACGAAAACCAGAAGCAGCGCTTCGGGAATGAAGCCGAGGGTCGCACCGGCCAAGGGGCGCGACATGCGCGCCCATTCATAGAAGATGACCGCCGATATCCCGGCGCAAAGCAGGCGGAACCACAGCCCTCCCAACCAGGTCAGGCCAAGCGCTATTGCGGCCAGCACCAGCGCCGAGACGATGCGAAGCTGAAGATTGTTCATCCCGCCGCCGATCACGAGGCAGCGACATCTTGAGCGGCAAGCCCGCCAAAACGGCGCTCGCGGCCAGCAAAATCGCGCAATGCGTCGGCCAGGTGTTCGCGGCTGAAGTCAGGCCAGTAGCAAGGCAGAAAAACCAGTTCGCTGTAGGCTGCCTGCCACAGAAGGAAGTTCGACAGCCGAAGCTCGCCACTGGTGCGGATGACCAGCTCCGGATCGGGAATGCCTGCGGTGTCGAGGGCGCCGGCAAAAGTGTCTGCCGTGATCGCCTCTGCGTCGATCTCGCCGCGCGCCACTGCGGCTGCGAGCTTGCGTGCCGTGCGCACGATCTCGTCGCGCCCGCCATAGTTGAAGGCGATGACCAAGGTCAGCGATTCATTGCGCGCAGTCAGCGATTCGGCCTCTTCCAGCAGGCCCCTGATGTCCGGCTGCAGCCCCGCCCTGTCACCGATGATCCTGACGCGCACGCCGTTCTGGTGCAGTTCGGCCAGATCGCGGCGGATGAACAGTTTCAAAAGCCCCATCAGGTCGCTGACTTCGGCCTTGGGCCGCGACCAGTTTTCCGACGAAAAGGCGTAGACGGTCAGGAAGGAAATGCCGAGACCGGGCGCGGCGCGCACCGTCTTGCGCAGCGCTTCGACGCCGGCGCGATGGCCGGCAAGCCGCGGCATGCCGCGCGCCTTGGCCCAGCGTCCGTTTCCATCCATGATGATCGCGACATGCGCGGGCGTTGCCATTGTCTCGCTTTCGGGCCGGTGTGGGCCGACCCTAAACCTGCATGATTTCAGCTTCCTTATCGGAAAGCAGGTGATCGATGGTGCTGATCGTCTCGTCGGTCAGCTTCTGGACCTGATCGGAGCGCTTGCGCTGATCGTCCTCGCTGATGTCGCCGTCCTTTTCGGCCTTCTTCAAGAAGTCCATGCCGTCGCGACGGACATGGCGCACCGCGACGCGGGCGTTCTCGGCGTAGCCATGCGAGATCTTGACCAGTTCCTTGCGGCGCTGCTCGTTGAGCTCGGGCAGCGGAATTCTGAGATTGGTGCCGTCGACGATCGGATTGAAGCCGAGATTGGATTCTCTGATGGCACGGTCGACCGCGCCGACCATCGACTTATCCCAGACCGAAACCGAAATCATGCGCGGCTCGGGCACCGACACGTTCGCCACCTGGTTGATGGGCATGGTGGTGCCGTAGGCCTGGACCTGGATGGCGTCGAGCAGATTGCTGGAGGCACGGCCGGTGCGCAGCGAAGCCAAATCGTGCTTGAAGGCGGCGATCGCGCCATCCATGCGCCGCTTGAGGTCGTCGAACTCACCACTCATCTTAGTCTCCTCGACCCGTTTGATCCGGGTTCACTGCTTAGGGCCCCATATTCGGACCCTCTTTCGAAAACTGATCCCTTTTTGGAGAGTATACTCCGGATTATTCGTCGGCGACGATCGTGCAACGGCCGCCGCCCCGCAGAATATCGCCGAAACCACCTTTTTCGTGGATCGAATAGACGATTATCGGGATGTTGTTTTCGCGCGCAAGTGCAATTGCGGCGGTATCCATGATCGATAAGCCCTTGTTGATGACTTCGGCATGGCTGATGCGCTCGAAGCGGGTCGCATTCGGATCCTTCTTGGGATCGGCCGAATAGACGCCGTCGACCTGGGTGCCCTTGAACAACGCGTCGGCGCCGATCTCGGCGGCGCGCAAGGCCGCGGCCGAATCGGTGGTGAAGAACGGATTGCCGGTGCCGCCGGCGAAAATGACGACCTTGCCCTGGTTCATATAGGCGGTGGCCTGGCGCTGGGAAAAACTCTCGCACAGTTCGGGCATGGCGATGGCCGACAGCACGACGGCATCGACGCCGATCTTGTTCAGCGAGGTGCGCAGCGCCAGCGAGTTGATGACGGTGGCCAGCATGCCCATGTGGTCGCCGGTGACGCGGTCGCCGCCCTTGGATGCCACCGCCACGCCGCGAAAGATATTGCCGCCGCCAATGACGACGCCGACCTCGATGCCAAGCGCGCGGGCTTCGGCGATGTCGGCGGCGATTCGGTCGACCACCGAGACGTCGATGCCGAAATGCTGCTCGCCCATCAACGCTTCGCCCGAGGCTTTCAGCAGGACACGTCGATAGAGGGGCTTTGCCGTCATCTGGACCTCGTCATTGATTGCGTGTGGCAGCCTGGGCAGGCCGCCCTCGCGCGGGCGCCGCCGCTGGCGCGATGCCGAGTTCCGATACACGAAGGGGGCCGCGGAGTGGCCCGGGGCCCCGCGCCCCCAACACCCCTCACCGCGCCGCCCCGCGCTTGGGGGTGGTGGGGGGCGGCGGG